>JABDGR010000014.1 GCA_013285985.1 Verrucomicrobiota bacterium | reverse complement strand
ACAAAATTCGGCTGCTGCAACTGGAATCCCCAGCCCAGTTGTGCGCCGCCGGCCCGCAGCGAAAGCAGCACGCCCACCAGCACCAACATGCTCACCAGCACTCCTCCCGTGAAAGTCAACCCATGCAACACCACGCGCCGGCGTTCCGCGCCCGCTTGCTTGACAAAGCCGAGCACTTTTATCGCCAGCACGGGAAACACGCAGGGCATGATGTTCAAAATCAGCCCGCCCAGAAAGCCCAGCGCGAGTATCCCCAGCAAACTACCCAGTCCCGCCGGTGCGCCGGGAGTCTGGATTACCCCGGCGAATTGTGCCGGCGGTTCACTGGCCAGGGTTGGGTTGATGTCCAGCGCGGAAACGTTGCTCCCGCTTGTCCAGGTGCCGTTCACGGTCAAAACGCCCGCCAGTGATTTAGTTCCGACTGCGGCGGGGATGATTCCTGACATTTCCAACACCCACCCGTGATTTGCGCGATGGAGGATTTGCGGCGCAGCCGGCTGGGTCTGGCCGTCGGTGGAAAAGAAATAAACGTCTTTGAGTTGCTCTGGCACGGCCGCTCCAGACTTGGGTTCAAAACCAAGCAGCAGCTTGTCACCTCGCCGCCAGGCGGTGACATCGAGCATTGTGGCCGGCTGGGGCAGGGCGGCCCGCGCCTGATCAATCAGCGGCTTGGATTGTTGGTCAAATTGCGGCGCCGCCGCAAGCGGCAGGTCCAGCGAGGTCATGGTATCGGTCGGCAGCAGGCAAACATCCGAACAGGCCATCCAATGAATTTTGGCTTTGAGCGTCGCGAACGAGCCGGGTTGCAAATCAGTCGGAGGAGTGAGCTGCGTTATAAACAGCGCGCTGTCTTCGTAGATGTAATCCACCAACCCCGCGGTAAGTTGCCGTTCCGGCGTCGGCCAGAGAACGGGGCCGGCCTTCCAGCCCGGTGGCAGTTGCCAGGTGACTTTCGTCGCTTCGCCCGCTTCGCCAAAATTGATCCAATAAATGTGCCAGCCGGGATCAATTTTAACTCGGACTGCGGCCCAAAACGGCTGCCCCGGCGCGTAGGCGGAGACTTCCGCAATGATTGTAAACCGGGCGCGAGCGGGCGTCGACGCACTGTAGGCCTTCACTCCCGCCAAGGCACTGTCTGGGGCCGCGGGTGCAACCGTTTGCCCCTTCGCCATCGCGCAAAACAACACAGCCAGCCCAGTCTGCGCGACGAAGCGAAAACTGCGGTGGGCGCAGTCGGGGAAATATCGGCCAATATCCATTGCGGGGGTGAAGTTGCCCTTTCTAGCACGAGTTGTGCGGCGGGCCAAGATTTCACTTGCGCATAATTCTCGACACACTCAGGGTTGCTTTTCGCCAAAATTGTTTTAAACAACCATTTGAAATACTCTCCCCATGCCCGCTCCCCGCAAATCCGCCGCCTCCACCCGCGAACGCCTGCTCCGCGCGGCCGAATGTTGCTTCACTGAGCACGGGTACGAAGGCTCCTCGTTGCGCCAGATTACGCAATTGGCGAATGTCAACCTCGCGGCGGTGAATTACCATTTTTCCTCCAAACGCGAGTTGTGGCTGGAGATGATGGAACGCCGGCTCGCCCCGCTTAACGTTGAACGGGTGCGCCGGCTCGAAGTCCTGCGCGCGCACACCCCGGCCGGCCAGCCGCTTCCCCTCGAGCAATTGTGTGAAGCGGTGATTTTACCCATCGCCAAGGCCTTTGACAACCGCCGCGGGTCTTGTGTCACGGCGGCGCGCATGGTGGGGCGCGCCATCAGTGTGCCACCTTCGTTGAGCCGGGAGCTGAACCGGCGCAGCCTCGACCAATTTTGGGGAATTTTCCGCGCATCCCTGCGCGCGGCCCTGCCCGAATCTTCGCCGGTCGAGGTGGATTGGAAATTCTATTTCCTCATGTCTTCGATGCTCGGTGCACTGGCCTGGCAGGGGCGGCAGGCCGGGTTGGAACGCCAGATGAAAAACGAAAATCTCGAACCCATGCTGCGTCGTTTGTCCACCTTTATCGCGGGCGGCCTGCAGGCGTCGCTGCCCGCGGAGGGCAAACGCAAGGCCAAAGTCAGGGGCTGAGCCACAATTGCTCGCCGGGCGCGAGGGTCACGCTTCTTCGAATTTCCGGGCAAATAACGCTTCCATTTCGCGCAGCAACTCTTCCGCCCCGGTGCCATTGACCCGGAAGCGCAATTTCGTGCCATTGCCCGCCGCCAGCATCATCAAGCCCATGATGCTCTTGCCGTTGACCGATTCATCGTCCTTGTCCACCCAGACTTCGGCTTCGTTGTACTTGTTGGAGACGCGCACCATCATCGCTGCGGGCCGTGCATGAATGCCCATCTTGTTTTGCACGGTAAGCACGCGTTCAACGCCATTGGCTGGAGAAGTGTTTTTGGCGGACGACATGGGAAGGTTTTTGCGGGCACGCGCCAAAACCCGTCGAGGAATAAGCACGCCCCCAGTGGGCAAATAAACCAACGGAAGGTCTCTGAGTCAAGCCGCAGGTGGGAAATGAAGGCAAAAAAATTGGTCCCCGGGGCGGGATTCGAACCCGCACGGCCGTTTAAGCCAACCAATTTTAAGTCGGTAGCGTCTACCATTCCGCCACCCGGGGCCTTCGCGGTTGTTCTGAATCAGGCCGGCCGCCACCCGCGGCGGCCTCACTCATCCCTTGCAGATTTTTAACCCCCCGGCGAGAGAATTTCCGTTTGCAAATCCCCGCTGCGGGGTTATCATAATCATATGGGAGTCTGCCCCAAGACCCCGGTTATCAGTCGTTGCCCCGACGACGCGCCGGCTACGGCATCCGAAACACCCGCGGTTTCGGCTGTATCCTCGTCTGTCGCGCCCGCCGCGCCCGTTCCCGCGTTTGCCCCACAAAGCCAGGACGAGCGCCTGGCGCGCCAGACCATCGTCCGCCATCGCCAGCGGTTGGATTGGGCGATGCACGTGCCGGAGTTCGAACCGTTTTTCAGGGAGGGCATCAAGGAACTTGGGCTGCCCCCGCCCCGCCGCGGCATCGGTTTGCGCGCGCTGGTGGATTCGATGATGCTCGAGGCCAAAAAAGATTTGTTGCTCTGGGTTTTGTCACGTTACCGCGGCATGCTTTCCGGCAGCCGGTCATGCAAGCTCGCGGAAGGTTGGGGGGTCTCCCATGACGGTCTGCCCCGGCTCGATCCGGACGTGCCCATGAGCGCCGCGCGCTGGCCCGAGTTTAGCGAACATTTGCAGCGGGCGATTCACCTGGAGCATCGCCGCTACAAAGAAGCGCAGGAACGCTTGTATATTTTGCATCACGACCTGCCCGAGAAACTGGCCTCGCGCCTCGTGTTCGACCCGGCCAAACGCGCTGACGCCGTGCAGGAAGGCTGCCTCGGTTTGCTCCACGCGGTGGACAAGGTGGACGCCGGCGAAACCCCCTTCACCAATTACGCGCAGCAATGGATTACCCGCGCCATCCGCAATTACCTTTTGGGTGAGCGGTTCCCCGTGCATGTCCCGGTGAACCTCGCTTCACAGCTTTTGCGTGAAGCCAGCCAGGCCACGCCCAGTGCCCCGGCTCCCCAGCGCCCCGAAACCACTTTGCTCCAGCCGCGGGTATCCCTGGACACGCTCGCCATGTCCGACGACCGCCCGTTGCCCCTGCCGGACGAATCCGTGCCCAACCCGCGCGATTTGCTTAACCGCCAGGAACTTTTGCGCGTCGTGCAGGACATGATCAACCAGCTCAGCGACAAACAGCGCGAAGTGCTCGTGCGCCGCTACGGCCTCGGCGCCGGCCACGAAGCCGAGACCCTGATGAACATCGCGCAAAGCATCGGCATTTCCCATCAGCAGGTTTCAATGCGCGAAAAACGCGCGTTGGAAAAACTTGGCTCCATTCTGCGCCCGGTGATTCGCGAAATGTATGGTTAAAAACGCCGGCGCTGTTTCGCCTCTCGCCCGTACGCCGGAGTCCGCCGAAGCCCTTCCGGCGCTGCGGCGGTCGGACGCCCGCGTGGGGTTGTTCGGCGGGACGTTTGACCCGGTGCATCTCGGCCATCTCGCGGTGGCCCGTGCGGCCTTGAACGAACTCCGCCTCGACCATTTGTTTTTTGTTCCCGCGGCCCAGGCGCCCTTGCGCCCCGAGGCGCCCTCGGCCTCCGCCGCCCACCGGCTGGATTTGCTCAACCGCGCGGTCGCGGAGGCGGCCGACCCGCGCCTCGGCGTGCTCGACCTGGAAGTCCGCGCCGGCGGGGTGAATTACACGGTCGACACCGTGCGGAAATTGCGGGCGGCCTGGCCTCGCGTGGAATTTTTTTGGCTGCTCGGCGCCGACCAGTTCGCGCAACTGGACCGCTGGCGCGAGCCGGTGGATCTGGCCAAGCTCGTGCAATTTGCCGTGCTCGACCGGCCCGGCTCTCTCCCTGCCGCGCCACCACCCGCGTTGGCGGCGGCTATTCGCTGGCAGCGGCTCCCCGGCGAGCCTCATCCCGCCCGCGCTGAAGACATCCGCCGCCGCCGCCAGGCGGGCGAGTCGATGGATTTATGGTTGCCCCGCTCCGTTGCCGCCGCCATTGAAGAAAAGAAACTCTACCGCTGACCGCCCGCTTTCATCTACCGCCATTTTTGCACCATGCCCAAAACCGACGCCGATTCCCGCCTCCTCCTGCAGCACTGCTGCCAGGCCCTCGACGACAAAAAGGCGGTTGAGTTGCGCGTGCTGGATGTCTCCGGCCAGTCCTCCATCACCAATTACCTCGTCATCGCCACCGCCACCTCTTCGCCCCACCTGAAGGCGCTGCGCCAGGCCGTTGAAGACACCTTGGAGGACGAGCACGCGCCGCTCGCGGGCGTCGAATACAGCCATGACAGCGGCTGGCTGGTGGTGGACGCCTTCGAACTAATGGTGCATTTGTTTTTGCCCGAGCAACGCGACCATTTTCGCCTCGAGTCCTTGTGGAAAGACGCCCGCAACCTTGATGCGCGCGAACTGCTCGCGGCGCGCTGAGTTATGAGCGCGCTGCCCTGGCACCGGCGCCGTCACCGGCGCGAGACATTGAAATATACGGCGCTCGACGACGGGCTTTACCGGTACTTGGTTCAATGCCGCAGCGGCGGGGAGGATGCGTTGCTCGAAGCCTTGCGCGAGGAAACCCGCCGTCAGTTTCCGGAAGATGCCCCGATGCAAATCCCCCGCGACCAGGGTACGTTTATGACGTTGCTCGCCGCGGCCACCGGCGCGCGCCACGCCATCGAAGTCGGCACCTTCACCGGCATCAGCGCCATTTACATCGCCCGCGGCTTGCCGAAGGACGGCCAGTTGCTCTGCCTCGATGTCAGCAAGGAATGGACGGCCCTTGCCCGTCAATATTGGTCCCTGGCCGGCGTCGCCGAAAAAATCGAGCTGCGCCTTGGCCCGGCCCTCACCTCGCTCGAAAAACTTGCGCGCGGCCGTAATTTTGATTTCGCCTTCATCGATGCGGACAAGACGGAGTATGACGGCTATTACGAACTCATCCTGCCGCGCATGAAGAAAAACGGGCTGATTCTCTTCGATAATATGCTCTGGGGCGGCCGCCTCGGCAAAAAATCGCCGCCCAAGCACCCCGCCGGTCGTGCCATTGACGCGTTAAACCGTAAACTGGCGCGCGACCCACGCGTTGATTCGGTGCTGCTACCGATTGGCGATGGGATAAATCTTTGCCGGGTGCTGGGCGCGTGAGCGGTGTTTATGCGCGTCGATTGTAGGCAAAGCGAACCAGCGTTTTGGCCGTTTGTGCTCCACGCTTGACTAGATAACCGGCGTTCCCTCAAGTTGCCGGCATGGAGATGGCTGGCAGTGATCAATCACACAAAAAACGTTTCTCCAATCTGTCTTATGAACGGATGCTGCTGGTGGTGACACTGCTCGTCGCGGCGTTCGTGAGGTTTTGGCATTTGGATTTGATGGAGTTCAAAGCCGACGAAGCCGAAGCCTGCCGGCTGGCCTACCATGTGGTGGGGAATCCGCTGCCCGATGGGAGCAACCAGTTCCCCCTGGCCGGTTTGACTTCGAGGATCGGCGTGCGCAATCCGCCGCTTTTTATTTATCTGCTCGCGCTGCCTCTGGCTTGTTCGCGCAGCCCATTTGCGGCCGTGGGTTTTATTGCGCTTTGCAATGTTGTCGCCGTGTGGCTTTGCTACTGCGTCGGGCGGAGGTATTTTTCTCCGTTCGTGGCCCTCGTTGCCGCGGGGCTTTATGCCGTGTCGCCGTGGGCAATCGTTTTTTCCCGAAAAATCTGGGCGCAGGATTTGCTCCCGGTGCTCCTTTGCCTGTTTCTGCTCGCCGCGCACGGTTTCCTCGTGGACAAGCGTCCGGGCCTGGTCGCCTGGCTGGTGGTGCTGGCCGGGGTCGCAATTCAGGTGCACTTTTCCGCGCTGATTCTCCTGGGCGTGCTGGCCTTTGTCTTTGTCGCCGGGCGGGGGGTCTTTCGCTGGAAGTGGTTTTGGATTGGGGCCGCCGCTACCTTATTGCTCTATCTGCCTTACATTTTCTCCCTGCTGGCCGCCAACGGGGACGATTTTTCCCAATTGGCCGGTCGCCAACAATATTGGGGCGGCCGCCTGCCCGCGCTTGGGCGTTTTCTGCTTTCCCTGCGCTACACTTTCGCGGTTTCCAGTGCCGATGCCACGGAATTTTTCACCGATATCCCTGTACGATTTGCGTTACCCCTCAGTCTGGTTGCCGGGGTGGCGGGTCTGGTTGGGTTAATCGGGTTGTGCTTCCGGGACCGCGCTGGGCCGTTTTTTCATGCACGACTGATGTTGTTGATTTGGTTCGTGCTGCCGGTGTTGGGTCTGGCCGTTGTGGGCAACGCGCCCTTTCCGCATTACTTCGTGGTGCTCTATCCGCTTCCCTTCCTTGGGTTGGCGGTCGCGTTGGAGAAAATTGTGCAACGATGGCGTTGGTGGGGGGGCGCGTTGTTGGGGGCCTTCCTGGTTGGTTATACCCTGTTCGACGTGGGAGTGTTCCGTGCCATCACCGCGCGCGGCGGGAGCGCCGCGGATTACGGCATCGCCTACGCTTACAAGGCCGCCGCGATGAATTTTATCCTGTCCGAGAATCGCGACTGCCCTTTCAACCTTTCAACCGATTTCAGCCTCGGGGGGGAGGTGCCGTTGGAATATGGGTTCCTTTTGGCGTTGGAGGCGCGCGCGAGCCACTGGCAGCCGGCATCCTCCCGCCCGCTGCGGACCTATGTATTGATCGACACCCTCGCCGTGAAGCTCAGCCCCGAAGGCGAACGAATTGCCCAAGGATTGCGTCGACGCGAGTTTGGGCCGCTGACGGTTTACATTGTCCCCTTGGCGGCGAAGTAACCTTGTACCGCGTCCTCGGTTCCTGAAAAGAATTCTAATTCACCGAGGGGTCTTCCGGTGCGTCCGCGCGGAAAAGCAGTTCGGGCTTCACTCGCCCGAGGAGGGTTTTCCAGAGGCCTTCGCCGTTTTCCTCGGAAAAATCCGGGCTGTCAATCGGCGCGACGACCCAGGCCTTGTGCTTCAGTTCGCCTTCCAGCTGCCCGCCCGTCCACCCCGCGTAGCCCAGAAAGCCGCGCACTTCCGTGCCGGGTTCGTTTTCGAGCAATTCCGCGGCCTTCTCCGCGCTGATGCCGAAATGGAGGCGGAACACCCCCGTTTCCTGGTTCCATTGCCAGGCCGACAGCAGCATTTGCTCGGTGCCGACCGGGCCGCCCGAGTAAAGTGCCACACCCGCCAGCGGCCCAAATGCAAATTCCCCATGCACTTCGCCCAAGGTGCGTTCCAGAGGCCGGTTGACGATGACGCCCAGCGCGCCGTCCTCCTCGGTGTGCGCGGAGATGAGCACCACTGTGCGGCGGAAATTGCCGTCGTGCAAATCCGGGTGCGCGATGAGCAGCGAGCCGGCGATGGTCGTCGTCGATTCCTTGATTCGCGTGCTCATACGCATGGTGGGTTGAGTATTTAGACCCCGCGCGGGCGTCAGAGTTGCGTCACCCCGATGCGCGATTCCTGGAGCAGTTCCAACACCAGGGCGTCATTGCGGTAGTCGAGGTGGTATTTGATGGCGCGCACCCCGGCCGCGGCCAGGAGCTTCGTGCAGTTGACGCAGGGGAAATGGGTGATATAGGCCGTCGCGCCGTTGACGCTCACGCCGCGGCGCGCGGCGTCGGTGATGGCGTTTTGCTCGGCGTGGACGGTCGCCTGCTCGTGGTTGTCGCGCACGCGCGAGATGTGCGGCGCGCCGGGCAGGAAGCCGTTGTACCCCGCGGCCACGACGCGGTTTTTGTGCTCGCCCGCCGACACCAGCACGCAGCCAACGTGCAGCCGTTCGCACGGCGAACGCGATGAAATCAACAGCGCCATCGCCATGAAATACTCATCCCATGACGGCCGCCCGCCTGGCAGCCGCGCGACGATTTCGCGCACCTGTGTCACAAATCCCTCGCCCGCGAGTGGTGTGCCCGGGAGCACCAGTGCCGCCGATTCAGCAAGGGAGGAAAACTCGGGCGGGTGGGTGGCGCTCACGTGTCCAATTATGCTGTGCCGGTGCTTGCCCCGCAATCCGAAAAAGCCAATGCGGGTAACTTGCCCGCCCTTTACAGATTAAAACTCTCGCCGCACGAACAACTGCCCTTGGCGTTGGGGTTCGTGTACTTGAATCCGCCGCCAATCAACTCATTCGAGTAATCCAGCACCGTGCCTTTGAGGTAGAGCGCGCTCTTCGAATCCACCAGCACTTGCGCCCCCGCGGAATGGACGAGGATGTCGCCCCGCTTCGGCTCGGCGGTGAAGCGCATCTTGTAGCTCAGCCCGTTGCAGCCGCCGCCCGTGATGGCCACGCGCAGGAACTCGCCCGCGTTTTCGCGGGCGACGAGCCCGCGCAGCTTTTCCCCCGCGGGCGGTGTGACAGTGATGAGCCGTTCATCGCCGACGCGGACGCCCTCGGGCAGCATGGTGGTGGTCTCAGGCATGGGACAACTGGGTATCTTCCTCCACCCCGCTGGGTTTGTCAACCCGCGCGCGTCAACCTCAGTTCAATGGTGAAAGATTAAATCAGCGCATTCTTCTTAAAAAAACCACTTGTGAAAGTGCCATGACAGGAAGATAACGGCGGGGTGTCCACGGCTTCTCCTTTGCCTCCGTCCGCCGACGCCAAGGCGTTTGACGGCCTCCTTGCAAAATTGCGCGCCCGGCATGGCCACACGCTCGAGGCCGCCGCCGCTGCGCATGCGCTGGCGTCGCCAGATGTGGACACCGCCATAAAGGCCGCCTTCCTGCGCGATTTGTCCGAAGACCTCTGGACTTCCACTCTGCTGGCCGAGTTTGCGAAAGTTTTCCGCAGCCTTGCGCGCAACCCCCACGTCGAGGCCTGGGCCGGGCGCGCGGTGGATTTGTGCGGCACGGGTGGTGACCACTCCGGCAGTTTCAACGTCTCCACCGCGGCGTCGTTCATCGTCGCCGCGGCGCGCGTGCCGGTGTTCAAGCACGGCAACCGCGCGCAAACTTCGCACAGCGGCAGCGCGGACTTTTTGGAAAAGCTCGGCTTTCCACTCGAAGCTTCCGATAACACTTTCCGCGCCTCGCTGCGGGAGTTGAACTTCGCATTTTTCTTCGCTCCGGCCTTTCACCCCGCCTTCCAGCACGTCGCGCCCGCGCGCAAGGCGCTCGCGGCGGATGGCCGCCGGAGCGTTTTCAATATCCTCGGCCCGCTGGTCAACCCCGGCCGCCCGGTGCACCAACTCGCGGGGGTGTTCGACTGGAACCTTGGCCCGCTGCTCGCCTCCGGGCTGGAGGAGTTGGGTGTGCGGCGCGGCCTCGTCGTGCATGGAATTCTGCCGGCCCCGGCGACCAAGGGGATGGATGAATTGTCCGTCGCCGGGAAAAATTACCTTACCGGCATCGGCGAGCTGCGCTTTCTCGACCCGCAGACTTTGCAGCCGCGTGCGGTTGCCGGCTCCGCGACGGAGTTTCACGGTGGCGAGCGCCCCGCGGTGGCCTTTGATGCGGACAAGGCCGGACTGTCGCCCGCCGAGCCATCCGCCCTCGCCGGTGGCGATGCCGCGCGCAACGTGCAAATTTTGGAGGAACTGCTCGACAACCGCGGGCCTGCCGGCCTGCGCGACACCGTCTGCCTCAATGCCGGCGCCGCGCTCTGGGTCGCCAATCGTGCGGGCAACTTAAAGGGCGGGGTGGACGAGGCCCGACGCCTGCTCACCAGTGGGGAAGTGAAGCGCTGGCTGGGGCGTGCGCAGGACTTTTTCCGTGAAGTCAAGAGCTAGCCTCTGGGGGAAATTTTTGCCGATTTCGAGCGCTTCCACGTTTGCCTCAACCGCGCATCCTGTTAGTATGTCGTCAGTGCAATTCCGCTACTTTGGCACCGATGGCATCCGCGGCGTCTTTGGCGAGTCGCCGATGGACCGGCCTTTTTTGCGCCGGCTTGGCTACGCGCTGGCGCGGCACGCGGCCTTGCACAATCCCGCCCATCCGCCGCAAGTCATTTGCGGGCGCGACCCGCGTGTCAGCGGGCCGGAGATTTTAACTGCGCTCGCCGAGGGCCTGCTGGCCGACGGCTGCCGCGTCGTGGATGTCGGCATTGTGCCCACGCCCGTCGTGCCCGAAGCCTTGCTGGAGCGCCACGCGGACTTCGGCGTGATGATTACCGCTTCGCATAATCCGCCGTCGGACAACGGCGTGAAGTTTTTCGACCACCGTGGCTTGAAGCTCGATGACGCCGCCGAGGCGGAAATCGAAGCGTGGATTGACCGTGTGCAGGCGCCGCCGGTAACGCCCACACCGCAAGCGATGGAAACTTCTGAAGCCCTGGAATCTTACCGGATGCGCCGCGCGGGCTTGATGCCGCCGCACGCGTTCGCGGGCTGGATCGTCGCCATTGACTGCGGCCACGGCGCCACCTGCGCGACCACGCCGGAAGTTTTTCGCCGCCTCGGCGCTGACGTCCGCGTCCGGGCCGCCAACCCCGACGGCGCGCTCATCAACACCGACAGTGGCAGCGAACATCCCGAGCACCTCGCCGCGCTCGTGCGTGCCTCGCATGCCCGCCTCGGCCTCGCCCACGATGGCGATGGCGACCGTCTCGTCGTCTGCGATGAAACCGGCACGCTCGTGGATGGCGACGAACTGCTCGGCATTCTCGCGCTCCACGCGCTCCGCACCGGGACGCTGAAGGAAAAACTTTTGGTCACCACCGTGCAGAGCAACCTTGGCCTCGACCGGGCAATTGAGGCGGCGGGCGGGCGTGTCGCTCGCGTGCCCGTGGGCGACCGCCAGGTGCTGCACCGCTTGCTCGAACTCGGCGCGGCGTTCGGCGGGGAAAATTCCGGCCATTTCATTTTCACCGATATTTCGCGCTGTGGCGACGGTTTGCTGGCGGCATTACAGCTTGGCCGCGTCATGCGCGACACCGCGCGCCCGCTCTCGGCCCTGCGCAAGGAAATCACTTTACTGCCGCAGTTGACGGCGAACTTGCGCGTGCGCGAGAAAAAGCCTTTCGAAGAATTGCCGCTGTTTAAGGAATCGCTCCGCACCGCCGAAGCCGTGCTGCGCGGCCGCGGGCGCGTGCTGGCGCGCTATTCAGGCACGGAGAAAAAATTGCGTCTGCTCGTCGAAGGCCCCGCACCCGAGGAGTTGGAGACGTTGCTCGGCGCGCTCAAGCTTGCCGCTGTGCGCGAACTCGGCGCGGTCTAGTTTTCAATTTTCGGAGGTACGACCCTCCGTGTCGTCCGTTGTAGGGGCGTCGCTTGCGACGACCCAGTTTACAAAAACAGCAAATGCAGCACTGTTTTCGCGGAACTTTGCGCGGCGGCGGTTTCCTGGAGGTAGGCGATGGCGTCCTGGTAGCGCCCGCGGGCGCGGACCGTCCACCGCCGTCCCGGTGGGCAGGCGAGGCGGCGCAGGCCGGTGGTTAATAGAACACTCTCGCGATAACCGGCCAGCGGGCGCAAAGCCCCCAGCATGCGCTCGCGAATCCACAGCGGTTCCCACGTTTGCTCGCGCAAATCGAGGTGCGCGAATTTGGGCACGCAGCCATCATGGCACAGTAGGCCGAGCAGAGCCTCGGCCGCGAAGCCCAGCGTCGCTGCGTCTGGCCCGCCGGGCACGGCGTTTTCGAGCGTGAAATCAATTGCGGCCTGCACTTGTTTGGCCAGATCCGCGTCGGCGTCCACGGCCACGCTCAACAGCGTGTGCAGCGCGCGCAAGGGCGGATGGGTGGCTTCAGTGGAGGCGGACATGGCTAATAGCTTATCCAAAAATTGCCACGAATCCGCCTAAAACGAAAGGGAAAGTTATTCACCACCCATTTCCCTGTCTCAATTTCTTTTTCGTGTCCATTCGTGGGCAACCTCTTCTTATTCCAACGCCGTCTTCAACGCCTTGATTTCCTCCGCGAGCGCGCTGATGTCCTTGAAATCTTTATACACGCACGCGAAGCGCACGTAGGCGATTTGGTCAATCTGTTTGAGCCGGGCCATGAGGTGCTCGCCAATCGCACGGCTGGGGACTTCGACGTCGTATTCCTTTTCCAGTGTCTCAATGACTTCGGTGACGAGCAATTCCAGCCGCTCAGCCTCGATGGGCCGCTTCTCGGTTGCCTTGCGCAGGCTGTTCAGAATTTTCGCGTGGTCGAATTCCTCGCGTCGCCCGTCCTTTTTCACCACGAGAAAACCTTCGCGCAGGGCTTCTTCGAGCGTGGTGAAGCGGTGCCCGCAGGCCAGGCATTGGCGGCGGCGGCGGATGGAACGGTTCTCCCGTCCGGTGCGGGTGTCCAGCACCTTCGAGTCCTCGTGGCCGCATTTGGGGCAGTTCATGGGTGGTTGGACAACTAAAGCTCCAAAAAGTTTTTCAGAATCTGGATGCCGCCGGCGGTGGCGTAGGATTCCGGGTGAAACTGCACGCCGTAGATGGGCAGCGTTTTGTGGCGCAGGCCCATGATTTCGCCCTCGGCGGTGTCGGCGGTGACTTCCAGGCAGTCAGGCAGGGTGGCGCGTTCGACGAGCAGCGAGTGGTAGCGCGTGCCCGGGAACGGGTTGGGCATGCCTTTGAAAACGTCGGTATTTTTGTGCCGGATGGGCGAGAGCTTGCCATGCATCAACCGCCCCGCGCGCACGACCTTCCCGCCAAAATACTGGCCCACCGCCTGATGGCCCAGGCATACGCCAAAGATGGGCTTCTTGCCTGCGAACGCTCCGATGATGTCGAGTGACACCCCGGCTTCGCTCGGCGAGCACGGCCCGGGCGACACCAGCACGCGGTCCGGGTTCAATGCCAAAGCCTCTTTCGCCGTGATGGCGTTATTTCGGTACACGCGCTGCTCCACCCCGAGCTGCCCGTAGAACTGGACGAGGTTGTAGGTAAACGAATCAAAATTATCAATGACCAGCAACATGGCCCGGCGGCGGTTGTCCAAAGGCCAAGCATCGCAGGCGCGTCCCGCCGGGTCAAGGGCGGAGCGCGCCGGTTCCTTTCACGCTTTCCAACCGCCCCGCCAGGGGATATTTAAAGCTACTGCATCATGACGGAAATTCTCCATGTAGATCTCCCGGAGCGAAGCTACCCGATTTATATCGGGACGGACTTGGGCGATATTTTCATTGAAGTGACGAGTCGCCTGCGCCGGGATGGCCGGCGGGTGGTGGTCATTGCCGACCAGACGGTGGCGCGCCTCTATCCCGACTTGCTCAAGCGCGTCGTCGCCCTTGGGGGAAAGCCGCTCCTGCTGCCGGGGAATGAGCGCACCAAATCCCTGGCGGTTCTGGGCAAGACCTACGACTGGATGGCCGGGGAAATGCTGGATCGTCATAGCATCGTTTTCGCCATCGGCGGCGGAGTCATCGGCGACCTGACCGGCTTTGCCGCGGCTTCCTACTTGCGCGGCCTCGATTTTTATCAGGTGCCAACTTCGCTTTTGGCGATGGTGGATAGCTCGGTCGGCGGAAAAACCGGGATTAATTTACCCTCGGGGAAGAACATGGTCGGCGCATTCTGGCAACCGCGCGGGGTGTTGGTGGACACCGCCTTTCTCGAAAAACTACCTGCGCGGCAATTTGCCTGCGGCATGGCCGAAATCATCAAATACGGCCTGCTCGCCGACGCGGACCTTTTCCACCAAGTCGAGCGCACGCCCGTGTGGCGCTGGAATCATCCGGGTTTGCCAGCGCTGATTTTCGAGTGCTGCGCCATCAAGGCCTCCATTGTCGCCCACGACGAACGCGAGACCCGGCCCAGCGGTGGCCGCGCCCTGCTCAACCTCGGTCACACCTTTGGTCATGCCCTCGAAAAAGTCACCAGCTACAAAGGCTATGGCCACGGCGAGGCTGTCGGCCTGGGCTTGGTGCTGGCTGCGCGCCTTTCGCAAAAGCTCGGTTGGCTGAATGCCAAAGAGGTCGAGCGCGTCGAGAAAACCGTTCACGCCAGCGGCCTGCCGGTGCGCCTGCGCCAGCCGGTGGCGGTTTCCAAGCTGCTCGCGGCTATGAAGCTCGACAAAAAAGTCCGTGACGGAAAACTGCGCTTCATCGCCCTGCGCGCCATCGGCCAGGCGGAAACGGTGGACGATGTGCCGGAAAAAACCATCCGCAGCCTCTGGCTCCAGGCCGGCGCGCGCTGAAATCCCACCCTTCGCAATTTCCCCATGGCCGGATTCGACGAAAACCTCGTGCGCGAATATTTTGAGCTGAACGGCTTTCTCGTCCGGCAGCTGCACAAATACCAGGTGCATTCGCGCCGCAAACGCGATGAGGAGGAGATTGACCTGCTCGTGCAAAATCCGGCCTGGAAGCCGTCGGAACAAAAGCCGGGCTTTCAATTGTTCGCGAACGACCTGCCGCTCATTCGGCGCGCGATTGTCGCGGTCATGGGTTGGCACACTTCGCGGCTGACGCCTTCGATGCTCAAGAGCGGCTCGAAAATTCACGACTTTTTGCGCAAGGAGGTCATCGAGGTCGCCAACGAATTTTTCAGCGGCTATGAGGATTTTACCCCCGAGGGCGAAACCGGCAAGGAGGGCCTCATGCGCGTGCTGGTTTTGCCCAGCCTGCCGACCAGCGACCCCTTGCGCAGCGAAAGCATCAAACAGTTGCAGGAACACGGCGTGGACGCCATTCTCACGTTTCCTTCCATCCTCGAAAACTTGCTGCACAAGGTGGAAACCAACCTCAGTTATCAAAAATCCGATTTGCTCCAAATCATCCGCCTGTTGAAAATTTACGACATGGTCAAATCACCCCAGGGCGAACTATTCGAACTTGAGCGGCTCTCCCGCCCGAAACGTTGATGATTCATCCCACCGCCATCATTCATCCCTCCGCAAAACTCGGCGCGAATGTTCGCGTCGGGCCGTATGCCATTGTCGAGGAAAACGCCGTGCTCGGTGAGGGTTGCGTGCTCGAAGCCCACTCGATTGTGCGGAAAGGCTCCATTCTTGGCAAAAATGTCTGGCTGGATAGTTTTGCCGTCGTCGGCGGCGAACCGCAGGATCTGAAGTTCGACCGCACCATACTCAGCGGCGTGCGCATGGGCGACGGCACCGTCTTGCGCGAAGGCGCAACGGTGCATCGCTCCACCAAGCCCGGTGGCTTCACCGAGGTTGGCGCAAATGTGCTGATGATGGGTAACAGCCACGTCGGGCATGACTGTCGCGTCGGTGCGCGCGTCGTCATGGCGAACTGCGCGCTGCTCGCCGGCCACATCGAAGTGGGCGAGGGGAGCTTTTTAAGCGGCGGCACGGTCTTTCACCAATTCATCCGCATCGGCGAAGGCGTGATGACCAGCGGCAACGCGCGCCTCGGGCTGGATGTTCCGCCCTTCACCCTCGCCGCCGAGCGCAACGAATTGCACGGGCTGAACCTCATCGGCCTCAAGCGCCGGGGGTTCGATGCCGCGACGATTGCCGAACTGAAGCTTCTCTATAAAACCGTGTATCAAGGCGGTTCGCCCGTGGCCAATGCCAGGGCCGCCGCGCACTTGGCAAAAACCGAACCCGGCAAAAAATTTCTCACCTTCTTCACCACCGGCCAGCGCGGATTTTTACGGCCAACGAAAACTGAAGCCACGGAGGAAGTGGAGAATGCTTGAGCGTTGAATGTTGTTTTTCCGTGCCCCCCCCGGCCCCATCTTTCCTGCCTCTCGCGCTGACCTGCGGCGACCCCGCCGGGGTCGGGCCGGAAATTATTGCCGCGTGGCTGAAGGCCAACCCGGCGGAAGCCTCCCGCGTCGTGCCCATCGGGCCGCAACTCTGGCTGGATTCATTGGGCATCGCCGGCCAAGCCGTCGGAGCAAAAGATTTCTCCATCGCGCCGGGCCAGCCTTCCGTTGCTGGAGCAAAGGTTGCGCTCGAGGCGCTCGAAGCCGCGGCAGCGGGTTGCAAATCCGGAAAATTTTCCGCCGCCGTCACCGGCCCGGTTTCGAAAAGCTGGCTGCAAAAGGCGGGGTTTGCTTTCCCTGGCCAGACGGAATTTTTCGCCGCACGTTGGGGAGGCGAACCGACCATGGCCTTTGCCGGCGGCAAATTGCGCGTCGTGCTCGCCACCTGGCACATTCCGTTGATGGAAGTCGCGCGGGCACTCGATGAAAAAGCTCTGGCCCGCGCCGTCAAGCAGGCCAGCCACCTCGCGCAAGCCCTCGGCGCGAAACCCCCGCGCATCGCTGTCTGCGGCCTCAATCCCCACGCGGGCGAAGAAGGTTTGCTCGGCGGCGATGAACGCGACCGCCTGAATCCGTGGCTCGATAAATTGCGTGCGAAATTTCCCGACCTTTCGAAGTGCGAGCCCGGCGACACGGTGTTCTGGCGACAACTGCGCGGTGAGTTCGATGTCGTCGTCGCGCTTTACCACGACCAAGGCCTTGCGCCGCTTAAGACGGTGGATTTCGAGGAATCCGTGAACATTACCCTCGGCCTGCCCTGGGTGCGCACCAGCCCCGACCACGGTACCGCCTTCCCTATTGCCGGCCAGGGCAACGCGAGCTGGAAAAGTTTCGCCAACGCCGTAAAGCTCGCGCGGCAGTTAAGTGCGCGCTGATCGAACAGTCGGCCTGGCTGATGAACGTAGCCATCCATTGCTGACCATGAACCCTTTCGCTCCCAGCATCTGGAAAATGGCCCTTTTTTGCTCGCTGATGGGGCTGGCTGTTTACTTTGTCGCGCGCCCGTTTATCCCGCGCGCCTCCGATTTGGCCTGGGATCAAACCGTCGCCGCTTTCCCCAGCCGCGCCGCACCCCAGGCCCTCGTCCACGGCTGGGCCAAAAGTCCGCTGGAGGGATGCCATTACTCCCTGTTATGGAAAGCGGGAAGCGACAAATGGTTTGTCTTCGAACTCGACCGGAATGGCGCGACTTGGGACCACTATCAATTGCGCCAGGAAGGTGAGACCGTCATGGTCGTCCGCAATGGCGCGGTGGTCGGTGTGCTTGACCCCGGCAAAGGCGAGTTCGACCACATCCGCGAGAAGCGGGTGGACAAAGTCCCTGCGGCGGTCATCCATGCCGACAACCTCGACCACGAGGCCCAATGGATTTATTGGGATGCCGACCTGGCGGCGCCGTAAGGTATTTTGTAGGGAACCTGTGGGCTCCGCGGCTAATCCAACAAATATCCACCCCTGCGCCAGTGCGCCCGGCCCGGTGGCCCGCAATTGGGCCATTGCGCAAACGGGCGTTTTGGTGTAGTAAATAATCCTCCCATGCTTTCACCCACGCGAGCCATCATCGTCGCCGCATCGGTCCTCGCGGCCGGGGCAGGCTGGTGGGGGCTGAGCGCCATCCAGGCGGCGGTCAACACCAACAATGCGACATCCTCTCAATTCATGAATAGCGCCAACACCCCCGCTGCCGCCTGCGCGACCGGCGGCGTCTCCGCTTGCGGTCTGCCCTCCAATGTGGTCATCGACATGGCCAAGGCCGCCGTCAAACGCACCGACGCCGAATGGCGCAAGCTCCTCACGCCTGACCAATACGAAGTCGCCCGCAAGCAGGGCACCGAGCCTTCCTTTCAAAACAAATACTGGAACAACCACGACGACGGCGTCTATTTCTCCATCGGCAGCGACACGCCGTTGTTCGACAGTCGCGATAAATTTGAAAGTGGCACCGGCTGGCCCAGCTTCACCAAGCCCATTGACTCGGCCTTTGTCGCCGAGACCGTGGACACCAGCTACGGCATGGTCCGCCGCGAAGTGCATTGCACCGTGGACGGCGACCACCTCGGCCATGTCTTTGATGACGGCCCGCGCGACAAGGGCGGCCTGCGCTACTGCATCAATTCCGCTTCGCTGAACTTCATGCCTCGCAAGGAATACGACGCCTGGGTCGCCGCGCACACCCCCAAGGTCGCCGCTGCGGCGAAACCGGCGGCCAGCTCGGCATCGGCGGGCAAGTGAGCGCGAGGCCGGTGTTTTGCTTCTCGCTCTTCGCCGGCTGATTTTCGCATCGCCCTCCCTTGGCCCGAGGGTTTAGTAATGGTGGTTCATGTCAGATTCGGAACCAGAACCGCCCGCGCCTCCACCGCCTGAGCCATCGGACGAGCCGGAACAGTTTTCCGGCCTGCTGGGCGGCCTGGACACTTCACCGCCCTCGCCCCAACCGCCCGACCGTCCATGGCGCAGGAAGCAACGCTCGGAAATGGGGTTCTTTGAGCATCTCGAAGAACTCCGCATGACCATCGTCAAGTCCATCATGGTCGCCATGGTGGGCATCGGGATCGTGAGCGTCTATTTCGTCGAGCTGTTCTTTTTTTTACGCCGCCCCTTGTTGCTGGCCGTCGGCCCCGATCGGGCCAAGGAAATCCTGGTCAGTCCGCTCAAGCCCACCGGCACGGCCACCATGGTCATGTCGGTGTCGGTTTTTGGTGGGGTGGTGCTGGTGCTGCCGATCATCGCCTATTTTGTCGTGCGGTTTGTGGCGCCCGGGCTGACGAAGCGCGAGAAGGGGCTGTTGCGCCCGGCGCTCATGGCGGCGGTCGCGCTGTTTTTTGCCGGGGTGGAAATATGCTTTTTGTATATGCTGCCCGCAGCGATGAAGTTTTTTGTCTGGCTGGATGGCTTGCTGGAAATCCAGTCGCGCTGGCCCCTCGACGAATATTATTCCCTCGTGGTTTGGGCCTGCCTGGCCATGGGGCTGGCTTTTGAGTTTCCGCTGATTCTGGTGATTTTGCAGGTGCTGGACATCGTTTCCCCGGAAACGCTGCGCACCAGCCGGCGCTACGCCATTGTCGTCATGGCGGTGATTGGCATGTTGATCGCTCCTTCGCCGGATCCGATTTCAATGTTGGTGACCATGGCGCCGATGCTGTTGCTTTACGAAGCCGCCATCATTGTCGGCGTGGTGCTGCGTCGGCGCAAGCAGGCTGCCGAGGACCTGCTTGAATCGCAAAATACCGGCTGAGGCGGGCCCCGGGTGTATTTTTGACCGTGACGCCCGCCGGTTCTGCCGCATAATGGACGTTTCCCCATGAAGATTTGGCCTCGAGCAATGCCGGTTATCGCCAGTTTGGCCGCGTTGACGCTGGTTTCGTGCGCGCCCCCCCGGCCCAACGATTACGCCGTCGCGGACTGGCTGACGAACCCGAATGACGCGGTCGCAGCGGCGATGCAAAAAGGCCGCCCGATGTTCGTCGTCTTTCTCAGCACGGATTGGAGCGTGGCCAGCCAGGGCGCGGTCAAGGATGTGCTCGACACGCGGGCCTTCAAGGAATTCGCCGACGATAATCTCGTCCTGTTGAAAGTGGATTTTAACCGCAAAGGGCTGGCGCCGGAAATGGCGAAGAACTATGCCGAATTGGCCAAGGCGCTTAATGTGGATCATTTCCCGGTGTTTATGATGCTCGATCCTTACCATGGGGCCGGCAAATTCACGCAGATTAGCACCTATGGCTTTGGCGGACCGGGGGAATTCGTGACACAGGTCAGTGGTATTTTGGATACTTGGCGCCAGATTGTGGCCACCAAAACGACGCAAGCCCAGGCTCAGGTCCGAGCCCAGGCCGCTGCGCCGCCGCCCGCAATTCCGCGGACCCTGGATTCGTCACTGCCCCCGCCGGAGGTGCTGTTCGGCCACGGATCGGCCCAGCCAATCTCGGCTCCCTCGTCGTCCATGCCGGGGCTGTCTTCGACCCTGCCGTCGCAAAGTGCGCCTTCGGCTACGCCCACGCATTTTCCACCAGCTCCAAATCTAACCAACCAGTTGCCGCCGGACACCACGTCCGCACCGGCGGGCAGCACGGATTCTCATCCCATCCAACTGAAATAGACGGGGGGCTTTTGAATGGCGTTGGCGGTCCCCCGGACTGTGGACGGTGAAAAATAAATGGGCTGCTCACCTGTGGAACAATTTTTCCTCCAGGCTGTTTTAGGAGCGAATGCGCCCTTGCTGCCCCGGGCGCGCCCCCCGTCACCCCGCGCTCGCCGTACCGTATCAGCCCGGTTTCCCTTTCGAGGAATTGCGGCCATCGAACCACCATTCACCGCCTTGCTCAACCCCACTTTGCTGTTGCCTTTACGCCGTCATTTTTATAACTTTTACACCCTGCGCGGGCCTCTTTCGCCTCGTTTGCATGCCATGAAATCCAATCGCGCCCTGTTTCTCGTTATGGCGTCCAGCTTGCTCGTTCTTGGGCCGGCCCGGGCCGCTGCCGCCGACGCGAAGCCGGCCGATGCCAAGCCCGCGGCCAGCGCTGGCACCGCCGCGAGCAAAGCCACGACTGACGCATCCGGCGGTTCATCCTTATTCCAGACCAGCAATTACAAATTGCGCCCCACCGAGTTGATCAGTGTCAATGTGGTGGATGATCCTAAGGCCAATGGCGATTTTCGCATCGGCATTGATGGCAATGTGCAGCTGCCTTATATTCAAGATCACCCCGTCAAAGTTGCTGGCCTTTCCGCCAGTGATGCCGCCAGAACCATCACCCAAGCCTACAAGGATTTGGGGATTTTCATCAACCCCTCCATCACGGTTTCCGTGAAAGAATATGTCGCGCAGCAGGTCTACTTCATGGGCGAGGTGAACAAACCGGGGACCATTCCCATTCCCACCGGGCAGAAACTGACACTCGTGCAAGCCCTCAATGTCGCCGGCGGCCAGACCCACAATGCGACCAGGCTGGTGACCATCACCCGCATCAAACCCGATGGCAACACTGAGACTTTGAAGGATGTGGACCTGTGGGGCGCCGTCCATGGCAAGGTGCCCGATGTCACTTTACAAGAGGGCGACACCATTTTCCTTGGTCAGTCGCTCCTCGGCGACGCCTGGCAGAACTAAGCCCGCGCTCCATCCAACCGCAATTTCTCACCGGAACGTTTGCCATCCTTAGGCGCCCGCGCTCATGAAACCCACGAAGCCTCCGCAAAATCCCCCGCCGAATAATCCCCCGGGCAACCAACCACCCGCCCCCCAGGGCAAAGGTGACGGCAAAGGCACGGGCTACGCGGGGTATTCGACCTACGGCGATTACGGCACTTATGGTTATGGCTCCGGCTATGGCACGGGCTACGGCGGCCAGGGTGGTTATGGCGGCTACGGCCCCTATGGCGGCCAGAGCGGTTATTATTATGGCTACGGCTACGGCTATGGCGGCAACCAAGCCGGTGGCGAGCCCACGCAAACGCGCAACATTCGCGACTATCTCGTCATCTTGCGCGAGCGCATCTGGTATATGCTGCTGACTTTTTTCGTCATTTTCGGCGCATTCATTCTTTTCCTGGTCAACTCCACTCCGATATTTCGCGCCACCGGCAGTCTGCAAGTATTCAAGATGCCGAATACGGGCGTTGGCGGTGCGATCAACGGCAGCCCCGACTCCACCCAAGTCGTGGCCGATGCCACCGACCTCAACACTCGCATCCATCTGATGGAGACGATGCAAGTGGCTGAGCGCGTCGCCGGCATGATGTCCGATGACGAGAAAAAAGCCTTCCTGGCGCCCTACAAAGGCAGCAACCCGCTCGCGCCCGAATTGCCGCTGCCGGACCGCTTGGTGAAGGCCCGCACCGTTTCAGCCGGCCGCCAGGCTTACATCATCGCCGTCAGCGTTGATCACCCCAACGCCAATCTTGCCGCCAAGGTCGCCGATGATTTTCTCCAGGCGTTTATTGACTACAATGATTCCCTCAATGTGGACAAGGCCGCGCGCGCGGTGGACACCCTCGTGGAATACCACCGCCAGCAGGAAAAGAAAGTGGCGGACCTGCAAAGGGACATGAACGCCCTCGTCGAAAAATACGGCAAGGTAAACCTCCAAAAGGACAACAATATCCTGCCCGCCCGGCTTGGCTCCTGGGCCACCACCGAACAGGCCGACAAGAGCGCCCTGGATCGGATCGAGGGGGAGTGGAAGTTGGTGCAGGAGTACCAAAACGACAAGAAGAACCTCGGCGACCTTTCCTTCATCAGCTCCGACACCCATGTCAGCACGCTGTTGAGCGACCTGACCACCTTGAACATCAACCTGTCCGAAATGCAGCAACGGTTTGGCCCGAACCATCCCGATATGCAGGATGTGATGAAGAAGAAGAAGCAGATCGAAGCCGAGCTGGATGCCGCAACTCAAAGTGCCGCGGAAAAAATTAAAAACGACTACCTTGCGGCCCAGGACAAATATAACAAGGACGACGCCGAGGTGAATAACATTCAGGGCGATATCCACAGCCTCGAGGCCGCCCAGACCACTTACGACGGTCTCGCGAACGAGAAGGACATCGCCGAGGCCCTGTCGAAGGAAATGGCCCTCAACATCACTCAGCAGCAATTTAGAGTCCAGGATAACAGCGAAAACTATGCGATTGTGGATCACGCCAGCGGCGGGGTCTCGCAGATCCGGCCTCAGCCGCTCCTGCTCATCCTGGGTGGTATCGTCACCGGGCTCCTCGGCGGCGTCGGCATGGCCTTCCTCGTCGCGTTCTTGGATGACCGCATCAAATCCGCCTTCGATATCGAGTCTTACGTCGGCCTGCCGCTCATTGGCATCCTGCCGCGGATCGCGCACCTCAATGCCAACGAAAAAGCCCAGGCCGTCGCTTCCAATGCCGACCGGCGCATCACCGAGGCCTTCCGCTCGATTTATTCCTCCCTCAAGCTCAACGACGCCTCCAAGAACGCCCGCGTCATCCTCGTCACCTCCACCGTTCCGTCCGAAGGCAAATCCTTCATGACGACAAATCTGGCGCTCACCTACGCCATGCACGCCGAGCGCGTCCTGCTTGTTGACTGCGACTTGCGCATGCCCAACATCGCCAAATCTCTCGGTCGCGAAACCAATGACCAGGGCCTGATGACCCACCTGCGCGAAGGCCGCCCCTTCGAGGAATGCGTCGTCAAGGACTACTACCCTGGCATGGACGTGCTCCCCACCGGCGGGCGCACCAACAACCCCACGCAAATTTTCAACAGCCGAGAATTTGCCGACTTCATCACCCGCATGCGCCAGCAGTATGATCGCGTCTTTATTGACTCGCCGCCACTCGGCGCGGTCAGCGACGCCTTGAATCTCCTCCCCAATGTGGACGGGGTGCTCTACGTCATCAAATTCAACACGGTCAAGCGCAAGGTCGCCAAAGTTAACTTGACGCGCCTGATGCAAGGCAACGTCCCGGTCTATGGCGCCATCCTCAACCAAATCAGCCTCGCCTCGGCCAGCTACTATTACACGCACTACTACGACAAATCCTACCGCAATTATTACATGCGCGAGGATGAGAAAGAGGGCGAAGAAGACCAGGCCGCCTCCGCCGCCCAGCCGGAAAGTCCCGCCCAGTTACCGCCGCCGGACGAGAAGTCATAACGAGGGCAAGGGCGGTTGAATGGGCAGGCGCGCCGGAACGGAATTGAGCTCCACGCAACCCGGTCTTGTGCAAACAGCGCCATGAGAAAGTTGACCTCCGCCTGAATTGGCGCAAAAGATGTGCTCGTGCCCAAATCTCGCCAGCTTCTTGAGATTTTCGGTGTCTTTCTCAAGCTCGGCTGCCTCTGCTTCGGCGGGCCGGTGGCGCATTTGGGATATTTCCATGAGGAATTTGTCCGTCGCCGCAAATGGCTGGACGAGGCCCACTACACCGACCTGGTGGCACTGTGCAATTTCCTCCCGGGCCCGGCGAGCAGCCAGACCGTCTTCGCCCTGGGCTTGGGCCGCGCGGGCTTGGCGGGCGCGCTGGCCGCATCCATCGCGTTCCTGCTGCCCTCGGCCATTTTGATGATTTTATTCGGCTACGGGCTGGCCTGGTTGGGCGACCCGCATACCGCCGGCTGGCTTCATGGGTTGAAGATTGCCGCCGCTGCCGTCGTCGCCCAGGCCGTCTGGCAGATGGCCCGGCGGCTCTGCCCCGATTTCCTGCGGGCCATACTCGCGCTGGCGGCCGCGGGCTTCGTATTCGCAGTACCCGGGGCCTATGCCCAGATTGGCGCACTGGCGGTGGGGGCAGCGGCCGGATTTTTCTTAAGCCGGGTTTCGCGTTTCGGGTTTGGAGTTTCGCGTTCAAGCCAAACCAATGAAGAATCAAACCTCGA
>JABDGR010000013.1 GCA_013285985.1 Verrucomicrobiota bacterium | reverse complement strand
AATAACTTTTATGAAAAATCCCGTTCGCAATCTCGTCGCCATCACGGCGGCAAATCCGACAACCGCCGCCGAGGCCCGCGCCGCGGTCCTCGCCCTGGCCAAGGCCAAAGACCCGGAGGGCGCAGGCGAAGACGCCGGGCGCATCGTCTTTACCGTCGAGTGGGAACCGGCGTTCAAGGACATCAAGGAGCTGTCCGCGAAGTTCAAAGAGGCCACCTTCACGCTCTACGGCGACGCTTTTGCCAAACAGCACTGGATGAGCAAAAACGTCTATCTCAGCGGGAAACTGACCGAGGAGAGCACACTGTCGCGCATTGATGGGGAAAATTTTCGCCGGGTGTATCAGGAGATTTTCGGCGAAGCGTATGCCGGCAGTAAATAAGCGGGCGGTGAATATTGGGAGGTGGCTGGGCCTGGCGGCGCTGGGCCTGGCCGGATGCGCCGGGATGCCGCCGTCGACGCTGCCCAAAGAGCCCGAGCATTTGGTGGTGGTTAAAACTGTACGCATTCCCAGCACGGAACCGTGGGTTTCGCGTTTTGCAGCGCATACCTGGCTGGATTTGAAAAACGGCTCGGAAAAGAATTGGGAACGCGTGGAGATTTTATCGAAGGAATCCGGCGTGATGATTTACCCGATTACGAGTGCCGAGGCGCGGGCCGAGGCGAGGTGGGATAACCGCGTAGAAGTGATTGGTTTGGTGAGTGGAGACGCGGCGGAAAAAATGATTCCGCAATTAGTAGAGCGGGCGAGGAATTATCCCGGCAGTGCGGAGTACGTCGGCTGGCCGGGGCCGAACAGCAATACCTTGATTACTTACCTCGCGCGGGAAACTCCCGGCCTGCAGCTCCAATTCAACCACAATGCCGTCGGCAAGGATTACGCGCCTTGGTTCTATGCCGGGCCTTCAGTTACTGGAACAGGCTGGCAGGTGGACACGTGGCTGGTGGGAATACAGATTGGCGTTAAAGACGGGATCCAGCTGCATTTCATTCAACTGACTTTGGGCGTGTCGCTGTTTCCGCCCGCGATTGACTTGCCGATTTTGCCGCGCATTGGGTGGCCTTAGTTAGTCCGGTAGGGACGAAAAACCGTCTTAGTTAAGCGGTGGGCATTCGGAGAGATCAGGAGTGGCTTATAGCATGCTTAAGAAATTTCTTCCAAAACTCAAAATCATCTGGGTCAATATCCCTAACCGGTTCGGGCAAAAAATTTCGCGATGCCTCTTGGTCAGCCAATAAATTTGGGTAAGCATATGTAAACCAAAGCTCATAAACCACCCCCCTCTTTAAGTTGGCCATATTTTAAGTGCTTATCACTGCCAAGTTGCTTAAATAAATCGCATGCCTCTAATAGTTTAAACCGAAGAGTTTGGGGTTTATAATAAAAAGCCACGTCCGAATCTCTATCTGCGTGCTTGAAATAATTCTGTGGCTCACGAAGAAGATCGTGCCATTGCTTCATCTTCTCAGGTTTGATCCTTTCATTATTGTATAATATGCTTTTAGCGCCATGTTTTGACGCAAGGTCATTTAATACACCCGAAGCAGCGCCGACAAGGGTTTCGATAGCGATAGGTTCATGTTCATCAAAAAACAGCCATACAGCTAGACTCAATTGCTTAGCAGCAGCTTCCATTTTTGTTACTTTAATTGATTCTACATGGTTCATAAAAACCTTGTTCCTCAAATGAGGAATTTAGAATAAATCAACTCACTTGAGCCAGTAACCTTTTTGCATGAGGTTGCTTGGCAAAATTAGTTCGGCGCGCTGAGGGCAGCGCGCCCTACCCTCGAAATCAGTTCAGATATGAATCGCCTCTTGGTGGCTGGCGGCGACGGCTTCACCGATGGCTTCGCTGAGGGTTGGGTGGGCGTGGATGGTGGCGTGGATTTCCTCCCAGGTGGCTTCGAGCTCCATGGCGAGGCCGAATTCGGCGATGAGTTCCGTGGCGTCTGAGCCGAGGATGTGCGCGCCGAGAATTTCGCCGGTCTTGGACTCGACGATGACTTTGACAAAGCCCTCGGGGTGGTTGACGGCGACGGCCTTGCCGGAGGCGGTGAAGGGGAACTTGCCGATCTGGTAGGCCAGGCCCTTTTCTTTGCAGGCGCGCTCGGTCAGGCCGATGCTGGCAACCTGGGGCTGACAATAGGTGCAGCCGGGGAAGCGCTCGACGCGGTGGGGTTTGCCGTGGCCAAAGATGCCGTTGACGGCCTGGACGGCCTCGTAGGTGGCCACGTGGGCAAGCCAGGGTGGGCCGATGACGTCGCCTGCACCATAGATGCCCTTGACGTTCGTCTGGTATTGGCCGTCCACCGTGATAAAGCCGCGATCCATGTTGAGTTTGACCTTGGGGCTGAGGAGACCGTCAGTATTCGCGGCCACGCCGACGGCGAGCAGTAGAGACTCGGCGGCAACAGTGGTGCGGGAATTATCGCCCGCGACCAAGTCCAATTTAACGCCGGTGGATTCGACACGAATATTATCGGCCTTGACGCCCAGGCGCATCTCGATGCCCTGTTTTTTGAAGGCGCGTTCGAGCCCGGCGGAAACATCGTCGTCCTCGACCGGAAGAATGCGAGGCATCATTTCGACGAGAGTGACCTTGCAGCCAAAGGCGTTGAGGAAATAGGCGAATTCGACCCCGATGGCGCCCGCGCCGAGGATGATGATAGAGGCGGGCATTTTCTTCAATTGGAGCGCCTCAAAGGAAGTCAGCACGCGTTCACCGTCGGGCTTGAGGCCGGGGAGAACCTTGGCGCGGCAGCCAGTGGCGAGCAGGATGCTTTTGGCCTGGAGCAGGCGGCCTTTGGATTCGCCGGAAGTGATTTCGACGAGTCCCGGCACGTTCACCATGCCCTTGCCGATGATATGTTCGACCTTGTTTTTCTTGAACAGGAAGCTGATACCCTTGGACATCTGGTCGGCGACGCCACGCGAACGGAGCATGACCTTGGCAAAGTCCACAGTGATGCCTTCGCACTTGAAGCCGAAGACATCGGCATGGCGCATGGTTTCGTAAAGCTCGGCGCTTTTGAGCAGAGCCTTGGTCGGGATGCAGCCCCAGTTGAGGCAGGTGCCGCCGGGGCGGTCCATTTCGACGCAGGCGACCTTCTGGCCGAGCTGGCCGGCGCGGATGGCCCCGGCATAACCGGCAGGGCCCCCGCCAATGACGACCAAGTCGTAAACGTTGTCTTCGGACATAAGAAACCGAGTAAAACCACCCCACCCCGCCGCGTCAATGCGCGGGTTGATACTTCAGGTATTCGGCGGCACGGTGCCCGCCGGCTTGGCTGTAGCCGGTTTCTCCTCCTTGACGCCGAGGCCTTTCAGAACACGGCTGCGGGCGAGGAAATAATGCACCCGGGGCGTAAGCTCCTGCACCAACGCCCGTGGGCCACTCAGGGTGACGAGGAGGATGTACTGGTGGTTTAAGTCGATAAACCAATCATGGTGGAAGGTTACGTCCGTCGCCGAAACAATCGCATAGTCCACCGCCTGGGCCTGAAAACCGCAGATGCTATCGGAATTGATTAATTGGGCATTTTTGGAAAACGGAGTCAGCAGCACGAAATCCTTGGGTTCGACCGCCCGGATGGCGGCGAGGTATTGCGCGAGGGAATTCGGAGTGAAGTCCGGCAGCAACTCCGTCTCCCCATACAAAGACCACGCGAGGCGGGCGGAGGAATTGGTCTGGTAAGTGAAAGCCATGGATTCCGTAAAACCGACCGGGGCGGGGAGGAATTCAGGCAGCGGTTCGAACTGCCACTCAAAGTCCGGCCCGGTCACAAACAGTTCCATGAGTTCCATGCCGTCGTAGGATACCTGATGCACGTCCACGTCCAGGCGCGGGCGCGCCGCCCCCGGCCATTTCAACGGCACGGGAAGAATTTTCCCCTCGGCAAACGGGTTGACGTCCGCCGGCACCGAAGGCGGAGGCTCGGGCGGCGCCGGGGGTGCGACATAACCCGTGGCCGTTGCCGCAGCAGCCGAAGCAGCGTGGGCTGATTGTGGGTTGAGACCAAGGAGCGCCACCATCCCGCCTACGAGGCAACCGGACAGGGCAAACGCTTTCTTAATTTCCATGCAGTCAATCTTGAAAAAAATCGGCCGGCGGTGCAAGCCCGGCAAATGGGCATAGTACACCCGCTACAAGCCTACAGTCGCGGCGGTGTATTGGGCCGCGGTCATCAGCGTAAAGCCCGTGCGGTAATAAGTACGTGAGTTGGGGGTGCCTGGCGGGTAAAAGCCCTGGGCAAACTGATTGTAGAAGCCCCATTCTCGATTCGGGGGCGAATAATAGCTCCCCGTACCATAAGGTTGGTTGCCCAATTCGCTGGCGAAGAGGTTCACCATGGAACCACGGTAACGAAAGTCAACGCTGCCCCAATTCTCCAAAAAGCGCGGGAAATTGTGGCTGCCACCGCTCATGCTGCCAGTCGCCGGGTTAGAGGGGACAATGCCACCGAGGATGGCGGCGTTAAACTCGGTGGGTGAAGCCGTGTTGGGGCTAGCGGAGTGGCTATTGCGGCTAATCCAGCTACCGGAAAGGGCGGTAACGGAGTCTCCCGCGATGCAACAAACCGGATCCGGGACAGCGGGGTTGTCCGGCATGGTGGCATTATATTGTTGATGGGCCGCCGTATCGGTCTCCGGTGTGGCCATATTGCCATCCGCGTTGTAGTTGCCATCGATATAAACACAATTATTGGTGCCAATGGTGAAGCCCTGCTGGCGGCCGGCCTGGCCGACGACATTGGGGTTGTTGTAATTGGGGTTGGGCACACCGGTGCTGGTGCTGTTCGAAGTGGCATTGGTGACAACCAGGCCGACATTTTGAATGCTGTCGGTAATCTGGTCGCCAGGGTAAATCGTATTGCCAGAGGTGACGGAGTTCAGCCGCGTCGTGTCACCGGCTTGCTGGGGAAACTCGACATAGACCACGCCGTTGTAGAGCGTGGATGGGACGTAAGATTGGGCCGTACCGTTCGTGAATACCGCGGCCGCATTAGCGGCCTGGCCGGACACATTATCGTCCACCAAGGATTTGAGCTGACCAATGTCCAATTTTACCGTGGAGATTGACGCGGCACGCCGGCCGTCATACAGACCGCCCCAGACATCCGTGCCGTTGCCCGGATTGGCCACGGCCGGACTCACTTTAATCATATCCTGAACAATTCCGGGAGTAACAGCACCGGTGGTGGCATTGTAGCTGCCGGTAATTTGCGTGGCATTGACGGCCAGTGGTTGGGGAATAACGTCACCCGGATAAACGACGTCACCACTGGAATCCAAAATTTGGGTGGCCGTATTGTAAGTCTGGGTGCGTATGCCGGTGGTGGGATCCACGGTGGCCGCCAAGGTTTCCAACTCCACATAGGCGAACCCCACCACGCGGGTGATGCTGGCGGTGGTAGTGTTGGTGGTGGAATTGTAAGAAGCGGCGCCGGTGATGTTGGCGCTTTGCTCCATCAGCGTGGAATTGGCGTCAGGCGACAACGAAGGGGAAATCGTGGAGGTATTGGAATTGGTGACCTGGGTGACGACGAGGAAGGCGGTGGTATTGCTGGTGGGTTTGGCAAAGTTGCCCGAGATGGCCTGGGTGCTGCCATTGCTCAGAACCATGCTGCCAGAAGCAGTCTGGTTAGCACTCAGGGCCAGATTGCCGTTCGAACTGCTAAGCCAGGTGCCGACGGTGGAATTGAGCAATCCATCGGCGTTGGACGAGATGGCGGTGACATTGCCAATATTGGCAGCCAGCCGGGTGGCGTTGGACGTGTTCACCCCGGCATAATTGCCGGTAAGAGTCACGGTTTGCGTAACATTCATGGAGCCGAGGGCATGAACCTTGAGGATGAGGCCGGCCGAGCGCTCAAACTTGTCCAATTCGCCCACTCCTTTGTGAAATGAGTTGGTGGAAGGGTTGAACTGGTTGGGTTCGATCATCGCGTAAGAATAATTCAAATTCTGCCCGGAGCCGTTGACGTTATAGACGAAAGGACCGTAGCCGGTAAGCTGCTGCACGGGCACGTCATTGGCGGAAGTTTGCAGGTTGCCGCCCCACTTGTTGGCGGCCAAATCGCGCCAGTCTGTATAGTTGCTGCCGCTGAAATTGGTGGTGCGACTGTCCCAATAGGAAGTGTTGACGTTTTGGTTGCCGCTGCCTTTGTAGGGCGTGGTGACGCCGCCGTTGGCGTTGGGGAGGAAGATCAGGTTGCCCGTCTCCGCGGTGCTGTAGGTGGCCCAGTTTGTGGGCCAGTCCATCATACCGACGTTGAAATTGCCACTGCAGGTGATGGGGCCGGAAAAGGTGAGGCCGGTCTGGCAAACAGCCCAGATATTGCCGGTGGCATAGACCGGGCCGGTGATGGTCATGTTGGGGCCGGGGTGGAACTCAAGGTCCATGTTATAGAAGATGGCGTGGGAAAAGAGCGGGGAGTTGCGCACCTGGAGCGCCTGGCAGGCGTAGCTGGTGTAGCTGATTTGTTTGCTGCCCAGGCTCTTGAAGGCGATGGCCTTGGTGTAGACAAAGACGTTGGTTGCGGTGACCACTTTGCCGCGTTGGGGGTCAAAAGTATTCGCCGGGTCAGTGGGGTCGATGTAGATGGGCTCGGAGACGGGAATCAGGCCCGTCTTGATGGTGACGTTCGCCGGGTTAATGTCCGAATTTCCCCAAAGGAAGGTGCTGATGTTCGAGGGGATGGTGACGGGGTTGGTGACGAACTGGTTGGCGGGGAAGCTGGACTGGTCATCCCAGCGGGCCTTCAGATTCGACATGGCATATTCCGAGGCGGCCTCCGCCGCATTGTCGGCCTCCATTTTCACCGTCGTGCGCTGGCTGACCATCATTTCGTTCAGGCTCCAGGAAGAAAGGGTGGCGACCGCGAGTGTGAGGCTGGTCACGACAAACAGGGTCAGGATGAGGATTGAACCGCGATTTTGGCTGCGGAAACTTTTCCATTTGCGGGTGAAGAATTGGCGGAAGATTTTCATGGTGGGAGGCGGTTGAAAGTGGTTGCGCAAGTTAACCCCGGGGCGAAACCGTAAAGTTGTAGGTGTCCGTGGCGCTCATGTCGTTGTTGCCGTGCATGATTTTGCCGTTAACCATGATGCTTTTGTCCCAAAGATTGTTAAACAACAGGCCGTCATTAAGGCCCTGGGCGAGTTGGACGACAATGAGGTGGCTGTCAATGGTCGCCTGGCTGTCGTTGGGCAGCAAGGCTTCCAGCGTGGTGGCAGTGCCGCCGGCCGGCAAATCGGTGGAACCGCTCGCAAGCAAATACTGATTGGCGTTCAAGGTGCCATTCGCGACACTGATGTCAAACTTGCGCACCGGCATGACAGTGGTTGGCTGATTGGTGATGGGATCGAGGGTGACCTGATTGGATTGGTACGGTGCGCGGTAATAACCGATGATTTCCGAAATCGGTTTGATGTTAAATTTGATGGGGTTGGGCGCGGTGCCATAAATGATGAATACCAGAAAGTCGCCGGAATTGCCCTCGAGCAGTTCCTGGCTGGGGGAAGAGCGCGAGGAAACCGTGTAATTCGAATACATCACGAAGAAGTTGGCCTGGCGGGCGTCGTAACTCAGGCTGGTGGTGAGGTAACGCATGTCCCAATTGATGAGGTTCTTTTGCTCGGTGAGGAACATCATCGCGAAAGTGTCCGTATAAAAACCCATGACCATCCCGGCCAGCAGCGCAAAGATGGTGGCCGCAATCATCATTTCGGTCAGGGTAAAGCCCGGCGCGGCGCGGCGGGCGCGGCGACGGAGGCGAGACAAGGTGATGAGACGATGCTTCATGGAGATTTATTGGCCGGCGATGTCGGTGCGAACCATCTGCAAGGAGCCTTTGTACCAGCCGGCGGTGAGGTAGCCCTGGGACTGGTATTGAAAGTCGACCTTTATGAGCATGTAAGGGCTGGTCGGCTGTTGCCAGACGCCGTTGACTTGCTGCCAATTGCGCGAAATATTTACGTCCAAGTACAAGGTCATGGGAATGGCGGTGGGAACACCGAGCGCATTGTTCTGCAAATCGATCATGATATTTTTCACATTCCACATGTCGCCGGACACATCGGTGCGGGCCACCATGTTCGAACCGACGGGAGCCGAACTCAAGGGGCTGACATAAAGCGGGTCGCTAATCTCCACATTGGTGGTGTTGGTGAGCATGGCGTTCACGCTCTCCGTCGGCAGCGGAGGCCGGCCGGTGACCCAAAACTCGGATGCCGCCTCAATATCGGCGGCATTCAGACTCAGGATTTGCTCAATATAGCCCTGGGCGACCGTATAGGCCACCGTGCGCATGACGTTCAATTGGGCGATGCGCCGCGTCTGCATGACGGTCGCAGTAATGCCAATGGCCACCAGCGTGAAGACGAACATGCCCACCATCACTTCGACGAGGGTGAACCCGCGAACCTGCTTGAAGTGCGCCGAACGAATGACCGCGGAGGATTTCGAGCGGGGGAAACGGCTGGGTTTCTGTAAAATCATAAAGAGGGCAAACGGCTCGAGGGACATTTTGCAATGAGGATAAGGCTAAGGTAAAGGCGACGCCCATTCAATCCTTATCCGGTGGCAGGAATGTTTTAGAGATTCTTTTACCAACACTGGGTAAACCCCCCGTATACAAGGGATTATATTCTTTTAAAGGCCGTTTTTTGTGCGAAAAAAACGTTAATTTTTCAACTAATTTTTAACGCCTTTTTCCAGCCTCCACTGACGCCGGGAAAATTTGAGTGGCAACTGCGGTCCATTTTGATAAAAAAACGCCGTGCTGCGCTGCCATAATTTGACCGTCCGGACCGAAGGCGCCGCCTTGCCAAAAGAGATTCTGCACGGGGTCGATGCGGTGTTTTATTCCGGGCAGATGAATGCGATAATCGGGCCCTCCGGTTGCGGCAAGACGATGCTGATGAAAGCCATCATGGGGCTGGCCCGGGTGGACGAAGGCGGCGAAGTGTGGCTGGGCCATGAGCGCATCACCCGGGCGGAAGACTTGGTCGGGCGCGTCGGTTTCGCGCCCCAATTCAGCATCGCCCAAGCAAAATTGACGGTTGAGGAATGTCTGCGCTACGGCCTGGAGCTGACGGTTGTCGAAGCCGGTGAACGCCGAAAACGCCTGGAGGATGTTTTGGGGATGGTGGGACTCACGCCGCATCGCCATACGCTGGTGGAGTCGCTTTCCGGCGGGCAGCTGAGGCGGCTGGGGCTGGGCCTGGAATTGTTGGTGGATCCGCCGACCTTGATTTGCGATGAAGTGACCTCGGGGCTTGATCCCAATTCCGAGAGCGCGATTCTCGAGCTTTTGCGAGAGCAGTGCCGGGAGCGCCGCAAGACTTTGCTCTGCGTCATCCATAATTTGGCCAAACTTAATTATTTTGACTGGATCACGGTTTTGAACGCAGGCGATGTGGTGTTCCAGGGAACACTGGAGGAATTGCATGCCTATTTTGAGATTCCCGACGCACTCCATCTTTACGACGCGTTGAATGCCCAGCCGCAATCACACTGGCGAACACGCTGGACGGAAACGCGCAAGGAAACCAGCCCCACCGGGCCGGAAGAGCCAGCAGCGCCCCCAGCTCCCACCCTAGCGGCACTGCCCAGCGGGCTGGAGCAGTTTTGGACCCTCGTGCGGCGGCGCGGCCGGCTGTTGCTGCGCGACCACGGCTACCTGTCACTCATCATGGCGATAACTTTTGGCTTTCCGGTGATGGTGGTCATTTTCGCCCTGGACGGTTTGCCACAAATTTCCTCGCCCCCGCTGCAGCCCAGCGGAATCGAAGGCGTGATGGCGCAAGTGGCCTACGCGCGCGAATCGGCGGAGACGGCCGCACTCGTCACCAGCCTCATCATGTTTCAAGTGATTTTACTGACACTCATGGGGGCGAACAACGGGGCGCGGGAAATTGCCGGCGAACGGATGCTTTATGAAAAGGAACGGTTGACCGGATTGCGGCCCGGAGCCTACGCCGCCTCGAAATTGATTTTCACCGGAGTGCTGGCGGCCCTCCAAGGCATCTGGATGACGATTTTCGTGAAACTTATTTGCGTCTTTCCCGGTCCCTGGAGTGTGCAGATGGAGACCCTGGCCCTGGTGTGCGTGGCGATGACCTGGATTTGCCTGGCGTTCTCGGCGTGGATGTCCACGGCGGAAAAAGCCTCAACGCTGTCAATCTACCTGGTGGGGTTCCAACTGCCGTTATCCGGGGTGGTGCTGGCGCTACCGGCCTATTTGGTGTGGATATTCCGGCCTTTCATCAACGCCTATTGGGGCTGGGCGGGTTATTTCAAGTCCATGGTGCAAGAAAAGCTTTACGAGGCCTACACCAGTGCCCACCCCAGCAGCCTGATACCGGATTCGTGGATTGCGCTGGCGGTGCTGGGGGCGCACGCACTGGCCGGGGCGGCGCTCGTCTGGTGGGGCTGCCGACAACGAAAGTGGCATGCGTAAAAACGCGGGATGACAAAAAATGGTCGGGGCGGCCGGATTCGAACCGGCGACCTCTTGGTCCCAAACCAAGCGCGATACCAGGCTTCGCTACGCCCCGTGGAGAAGGTGTTGCGCCACCGGAGACTGAGGCAGCGCAAACGTTTCCAAAAAAACATCTTGGGCGATTCGGAGCACAACGCAATCCCGAACGGAGGAATGCAGCCAGGCGTTTCCCTACCGCCAGTCGTGGCATCAAATCCGTTTTGACCGTGGAGAATTAACCTCCGCCACCAGCACCGCTGCCGCCATTGCCACCACCGCCGCCGCCAAAACCGCCGCGACCGCGGCCCCCACGACGACCACCGGTACCCGCGCCATTGCCCAACGTAATGGCCGGACCAGGTGGGTTGTTTACGCCGCCCGTTGCGCCTCCGCCAGGTCCAAAACCTCCGCCATTGCCAAAGCCGCCTCCATTACCAAAACCGCCGCCTCCAAAACCGCCACGGCCAAACCCAAATCCGCCCGCGCCGTTTTGCGCCGCCTGCTGTAATTGCTGGGCCGTAGTGGGATCAAGCGTGTTGAGGTAAGCGGTAAAGCCGGCCGGGTCTTGCTGCAGCCAAGTTGAAGCGACCACGGTTGACATCCGGTTCTGCATGTTGGGGTCAGACATTGACTTCACCCATTGCATTGCTCCGGCGGGGTCCTGGCCGGCGGCGCCAGTCACGAATGCCGCAACCGCCGAGTCTTTCTCTGTCCCAGGCTGAAGAGTATTGAGGTAGGTTCCGGCGGTGTCGACATCGCCGGCCGCAACCATTTGGCCAACGGCCGTGGCCAGCAGATTGCCGCCACGACCACCACGTCCGCCAGCCCCGGCGTTCGGGTTGTTGGCCTGCATTTGGGCATCCTGGGTTGACGCCCATTGTGCGGCGGCCAGCGGGTCGGAAAGCGCCCAATTTTGGACGAGCGTGCTCGAGTACTGGCGGGTTTGCCCACGCGAAAATTGATTCGGGTCGAGGGTGGAAATCCATTGCGCGGCATCCACGGGGGAATTGGTGACCCAGTTGTTGATGAGGGCGCCGTAGGCTTGATTCTGCATCAAGGAGTTGGCGGGCAACTGGCCGATTAACGTGAGCGCGTCAGTGAAATTACCCTGGTCGGCCATGCCGGACACGAGCGCCTGCATGGCGGAGACTTTGGCCTGCGCCTCGGGGCTGTTCGGCGTCGCGCCATCGGGCAGCGAAGTCACAAAATTATACGCCTCAGTCGGGCTTTTGGCGGCATAACCGGCGATGATGGCGTTGTATTGCTGCGTCTGCAGCGTGGCCGTGGAGCCAGGGTTTTTCGTCAGCCAGTCGAGGGCGGCCTTGGGATCCTGCGTCGCCCAGGAAGTGAGGGCCTTGGAGGTGCTGGCTTCGCGCGCGAGCGGGTTGGTCATTTTGCCCAAATTGCCGAGGAAGCCTTGCGGGTCTTGCTTGGCCCAGGAGTCGTAAAGCGCGCTGAGCATGGCATTGCGTTTGGAGCCGGCGGGAAGTTTTTGCAGGTCCGCCATCTCGCTGGCGCATTCTTCCGGGCTCAAATTGGCGGCCCAACGCTCAATCGCCAGCGGATCCGGCTTTCCCTTGAGGTTTAAAAGCTGGGTTTCGCTCATGGCGCCCGGGTCTTTGTCGAAGGTCGAACCGTTCAAGTTGACCTTGTGCTGCGGGCCCTCCTTGCCGCCACTCTTGGTGTCTTTGGCGCCAGCCAAGGCGGCATTCTCGTAATTCTTGCCCGCCCAAAACGCGAGGGCCCCGGTCGTGCCCCAGAGGCAGACCCCGATAATCAGCATGGATTTGAAGGACTTGACTTTCATGAAAGTAACTCGATGAGAATGGCGTTAATTGCTTGCGGTTCCGTGCCTTGCAAGCCGGCGGGCGGACATACGAAAGCGCTTGACCCTAAAAACCGCGCCAGAGGCCCTGAGTTGCAAAAACTTTTACGTGTCCGGGAAGCCGTTCAGGACAGATAATGACGTCTGTGTGATTAGTTTTAATCGTTAAAAACAGAAAAACTAATCAGTCCATTCGCTCTTCGTCGTATTCAATCAAGTCGGCGAAGGAACGCAGGTCCTCACGGTGCCCGATGGCCATTTTCTTTTTGGTGGCGTCGAGGGCTTCGCGACCCATTTCGCTCATGCCCATTTGTACGACTTTGCGGTTCCAGGCCGCGGCTTTGACGTCTTTGGGGAAAAGCGCGCGCAGGCGGGCGGTCAAGTCATCCTCGTTTTTGGAATCGCGGACGGCGGCGATGACGGCCTGGGGATCCACGCCGATATGCAGGCAGAGAAAACCGTCGAATCCTTTGGTGAAATTGCGCTGGTAGGAAGGCGGCAGCTGGCCGGCGAGGTGCTTGCGGATTTTGCCGATGAAGCGGGGCAGGTGCAGCAACCCGAACGCCGGATGCGGCAAATAGGGCGAAGGCAGGTCGTAAAGAATCGCCCCGGTGTCGGGACGGGCGGGCTTGGCGTCAGGCATGGGAGGGAAACTAGAAGCTCGGCGGGGGAATGAAAGACAAAAGCGCGTGCTTCCCTGCCCCGTTCGGCGACGCCAATACTGGCGTTCTTCTTTGACAAGGCGGGGGCGGGCAACTACGTTTGCCCCTCGGTTTTGGAGTCCCCATCGTCTAACGGTTAGGACGGAAGATTCTCATTCTTCAAATCGGGGTTCGATTCCCCGTGGGGGCGCTCTTTTCGAAATATTCGCGACTTAACCACGACCAAACAGACTCCGGATGGCGCACAGCCAAATTGGAAAATTCAGTTTTTTAAAAAATTTATTTGCGGTGTTTTTTACGCAGGGCCAGACAACGGAAAGGCTTTTTTGTGTTCTGTCCGCGGCCGATTTCAGTACATAATCCCCAGGGACATTCTGGGGGTTTTGGGGACGCGTTGTAAAAAAAATATGATAAGGGCGCTGAAGATAAAATTAGGTCTTCGGGCTATTTAATTTTTCGTGGAAAGGGTGTATAATAACGGCATCAAAACAAGTTTCGCCCCGCCCCATGCAGCCCCCAGGGGAGGTTTTTTAGCCCGGCCGGTTGGATGGAGCATTCACGGTGACTCTTTGGTCATGGGAATTTGCTGAATTTATTTTTCGCCGATTTTTCACCATTATGTATTTTTCCGAAAGCCATCCGGATTATTTTGGCGACGATGCCGCGCCCCGGCACGGTTTGCCGCCCACGCTGACCGCCGAGCCTTTGTTGCCGGGGCTGGCGGAGGCACCGGCCGAGCCCACGCCCGAAGGCTCGTTTGAAAAGCACTGGTTAAAAACCCTCGCCTACGTGCTCATTGAAGAAGTCCAGGAGCTTTACAGCGCGGAAAAGCAACTCACGGAAGTTTTACCGAACATGACGGTGGCCTGCGCCGATCCCATTCTGTGCGCCATCTGCGAAACCCATTTTAACCACACGCGCGAGCAGCTCCGCCGCATCGAAATGGTGCAAAAAACACTCGGACAGGTTCCCGATGGGCGGACGAATGAGTCCATGGAAGGCCTCCTCGTCGGCCTCATCGAAACCATCGCGGAAAACCGTTCCGGCAGTTCCCGCGACCGGGCGTTGATTGTCGTGGCGCAGAAAATCAAGCATTTCGAAATGGCCGCGTATTGCAGCGCCCGCGACTTCGCGCAATTGCTCGGCCTCGGGCCGGTGGCGGAAATCCTGCAAAAATCCCTCGACGAGGAAATCACCCTGCAGGCCAAGTTCGCCAACCTCGAGGGGTTGATGGCCGTACGGCAATAAATCGCCGCCATTGTCCACGCGGCAAAAAATGCATGCATTCCTTGTCCGCATAAATTTGTGGTGGTTTGGGAAACAAGGTTGCCATGAAAGACCCCGGCCTTTACTAAGGTCAGCCATGTCCATCGCATGCTCCCCGTCCCCCTCTGTCTTCCTCCCGCGCGCGTTGTCGTTCGCGCTTCTGGCCGCCACCCTCGCCCCGCTCCGCGCGCAAACCGCGCCGGCCTCAGCGAATACGACCGCGCCGGCGCCAGCCGCCACCGCGCCCGCCGGCACGCCCCAATTTGTGGCCGTGGGCCTCTACGACCATCTCTTCTCCGCCAACCTTAATGATGGCGCTTCCGGCAGCCTGAGGACGGATCGCCTCGCCCTTGGCCTGCAGAGCAGCCAGGACTGGACGGAGGACCACCTGTCCATCAGCCTCGCCTACGCTTATATTAATTACGACTTCAGCGGCACGCAGTCGCCCTTCGGCAACGTGCAAAAACTTGGCGTTAATTTGCTCTACTCGCATGATTTCAACCCCGACTGGGGCGCCTTCGGCTTTATCAGCACGGGCGATTCCGCCGAAACGGCCACCGACCTCGACAAGGGTGACCAGCACGCCTTCGCCGCCGGCCCGACCTATAATTACAGCAAGGTGCTTACGCTCTCGGCCGGCCCGATGTTCTATACCCGCATGGAAGACTCGAACACCTGGACCCTCATGGCCCAGGCCAAGTGGCTCTTCCTCCCCCAATGGGAACTCCGCGCCTATGCCGGCATCGACAACGGCGCCACCGTCTCCTACGACGTCTTTAACAATCGCGCCACCGTCGCCGACGCCTCCCTCGAATACAACTCCCGCTGGTTCCGCCTGCGCGACCTGCCCGGCGCGAAGCAAGCCGTCAACGAAAGCGACGGCACCTTCAAAGTCGGCCTGCGCCAGGCCATCAACGAAAGCGTCTTCGTCCGCGGCTACGTCGAATACGTCTTCTCCCGCGAATATCAATTCCACGTCAACGGCAACTCCGCCAACAGCTTTGGCGTCTCCTCCGCCTGGGGCCTCGGCCTCGAACTCGGCGTGGCGTTTTGAATGGGTTTGAAAAAGGCCGTCACCCCCGCTCCACCGGGGCTTGACTAGGCGGGGCATTTCGGGTGCTATGCCACGTTTTACCCCGTTCGCGCATGGTTTACCGTCCACCCAAACACAAGCTCGCCGGAGGAGGAGGCTTTGGCTCCTCCCGCCCCGGCGCCAACCGGCCTTCTTCCGACCCGCTCTCCGGCGCCACCAACCCCGTGGATGATCTGGCGGCGGGCCTGCCGGATGACGATCGCAACCTCGTGGCCGTGGATGAGAGCTATTCCGGCGGCGATTTTGAAGACCGCTTGTGGCTCCTGTGGCGCCGGCAGGGAAAGAACCTCACCCGCCTGGTCGCCGCGATCGCCATGGCCATTCTCCTCTGGGAAGGATGGAACCTGTATCAAGCGCACGTCATCAGCTCGCTCCAGGCCGAAAACCAGACTGCGGCGGACAAGGGCGCCGAGGGGTTGCTGGCCTTTGCTGATGCGCATCCCAATGCGGTCCTGGGCAAGCTGGCGGTGCTCGAAGCGGCGGACGCTTATTATAAGGGTGGCAAATTTAAGGAAGCCTCCGCGGCTTATGAGAAAGCCATCTCCATCTGGGGCATTGATGAAAAGGGCCAGCGCGCGCGCATCGGCTGGGCGCTCTCGCTGCTCCAGGGTGGCGACGCCCAATCGGCCCAAGAGCATTTGATCGCCCTGGCGCAGGACAGCTCCGTGCTGGAAAATTTTCGCGCCGAGGCCGCCTTTTACACGGCGGTGTCTTTCGCCCAGGCGGGCGACAAGGACAACGCGACGAAATGGATTGATGAAGTCAAGCAATACAAAAACGACACCCTTTGGAACCGCCAGGCCGCCGCGCTCGCAGAAATGATTCCCATCCTGTCGGACATGAAGCTCATGCCCGGCGCGGCCGCCACAACTTCACCCAAGGCAACACCCATCGAAAGCAGCCTAGGCCCGATTCCGGCGATGACGACGAAGCCTGTATCCGCGACGCCTGCGGCCAGCACCGCCGCGGTGAAACCGCCGGCAGCGACCGCGGCACCCGCTGCCTCGACGGGAGAGCCCCAATTTCAGCCGTTGAATCTGCCCAAGATTTCGAATTAGTTGTTCGCGAAACCCCGGCGAAATTATCCGCCCGTTTCTGATTTTGTTGCGGTGCCAACGGAGGAATTTGGCGGGGGCGCGGCGGAGTGGCGGCGAGGGAGGTAATCGCGAAACGAATAGAACAGGTAAATCGCGACGCCGATGGTGATGAAGGAATCGGCCACGTTAAAGGCAGGGAAGCGATAGCCCTGTTCACCGAAAAAGTGGAAATCCCAAAAATCCACGACCTGGCCGTGGATTTCCCGGTCGAGCAAATTGCCGACGATGCCGCCACAAAGCATCCCAAAAGTGTATTGAAGGAGCGGTTTGTCCAGCTCCAGTTGCCGGCGAAAAATGAAAATGGCCGAGAGCGCGACGAGGCCGAGCAATGCCAGCAACAGGGTGTGGCTCGCAAACAGACCCCAGGCCGCACCACTGTTCGAGACGTTGACGAAATAGAAAAACCCATTAATGACCGGAATGGGCGGAGGATTGAAATAGGTGCCCGCGGGGATGTGGCGCACAATCCACGCCTTGCTGGCCTGGTCGGCGGCGAGCACGGCGACCAGGGTCGCCCAAAAGCGCAGCCAGGCCCGCGGTCCAAGCACAGGCCGGGCGGAAAGGTTCTGCAAAGAGCCGGTCATGTGGATTCCGCATCGTCTTCGGCCAGAGCGGCAGCATCTTCTCCAGTGGCCTCGGCGAAGACTCCGGCGGCGGCGCCGCGCTGGACTCCATAACGGCGCTGTTTTTCCAGCTCCTTCTGCCCATCGAGGGAATAGCGCGTGAAGGGAACGGCGGAAAGACGGTCGGCAGAAATCTGCTGGTTGGTGATTTCACAGATGCCATAGGTGCCGTTGCGAATGCGTTTGAGCGCCTCCTCGATTTCAAAAAGCAATTCCTGTTCGCTGGAAACGAGGCTGAGGGCGAAGTCCCGATCGAAGGTGTCGGTGCCGGCGTCGGCCATGTGCTGGCTGTAGCCGGACAAGTCACCGGAGTCCTCCTTGGCGGAGCGCTTGAGGGTTTCCTGGGTGTGCAGGTCGAGACCCTGGCGGATTTCCTCCCGCAATTCAACGAGCTGGCGGTAAAAGCGCCGGTATTTTTGCGGGATGTTTTCCTGCTCCATCAATTGGGTGACGGAGACGGGTTTTTGCGTCTTCGGCGGAACCGCCACACCCAAAATGTCCGCCAGCGAGGCGGCGCCCAGAACCTTGGACTTATGGGGTTTGAGAACCATATGCGCCGGGGTTTTGCCCCGGACCGGAACCGGCTTTTCGCTGAGGCGCGGCAGGGGCAAACCCGCCTTGGAGTCACTCTTGCGCCCGGTCTTTTCCTTTTCCTGTTTGCGCGTCTTGATGAGTTCGCGCACATCGTCGAGCGTGAAGACTATGGGGGTGTTTTTACGCGAGCGGATTTTAAAAATCGCCGGGGTGCTCTTGCGTTTGCGGGCATTAAGCATAATGGCTTTGGCGGCGGGATCGGGCTCGACCACGGGCCGCAGGTGAACCACGGGCGGATGTTGGGCCGCGGACTTGGCCGGCGATTTGGGCAAGGCGGGTTTGGCGGACACGGGGTTTTTCGCAACCGGGGCGGGGGCCGATTTGGCCGAAGCCTTGGCGGCCGGCGCGGGTTTGTGTTTGGCGGCCGGTTTCGAGGAGGATTTTTTGGATTTGGTCATGGTAGAAAAATGCAGGTTAGGTTTTTTGCGCGGTGTATTTGGCGAGAAGGGCGGCGCGGTCGCGCGGGGAAACTTTTTCCTCAAAGCCGTCCACCGCAACCAACTCAGGCACCCAGCGCCAGCTACGTGGGCAGCGCACGCCCGCGGCCGGCGAGGCGGAGATTTCGAGCGCACTCCCCGACCCCGCCACCAGATGAACCTGGGAGACGATGAATAATTCCGGCAAATCGCCCGCGTAACGGCGCAGGACGGACATCGGCTCAATGGAATCGGCGCCGGTGATGGTCACTTGCGCGTCGAGGGACTTGCCGATTTTCTTTTCCTGGCGCAAGGCCTCGAGCTTTTCGTTGACCCGTTCGCGGAACTTCAAGATGGCCTCAATTTCCCCCGCTGCCTGCCTGAAATCGTGCGCGGCCCAGGCCGGGTCCGGCTTGGGCCAGGGTTGGAGGTGGATGGAGTCCTCCGAAAATTCACTGCGGGTGGTGAAATGAGCCCAGGCTTCGTCGGTGGTAAACGACAAGACGGGCGCAAGCAGGCCGAGCAGCGAGCGCAGAATGGCGTGCATGGCCGTTTGCGCGGCCCGGCGTTCCGGCCAGTCGGGCGCGAAGGTGTAAAGACGGTCTTTGAGAATGTCGTGATACTGGCGGGAAAGGGTAACCGAGACGAAATGGTCGATGGCTTTGACGCCGAGGTGGTACTCGTAAGCGTCAAAGGCGGCAGTGACTTCGCTCGTGAGCGAATGCAAATTATGCAGCGCCCATTTATCGAGCGGCGTGAAATGCTCGGGGCCCACGGCATCGCGCGCGGGGTCGAAATCCGCGAGGTTGCCAAGCAGGTACATCAGCGTGTTGCGCAAGCTGCGGTAGGTATTGGAAATCTGCGTGAAAATGTTTTCCGAAAGAGTGATATCATGGCGGAAGTCCTCGGAAGCGACCCAAAGACGAATGAGGTCCGCGCCATATTTTTTGACATAATCATCGGCGGTCTGCGGTTTGCCGTCGCTTTTGGAGAGTTTGCGGCCGCTTTCATCCACGACAAAGCCATGGGTGAGCACGCCGCGATACGGCGGGGCGGCATCAGTGGCCAGCGCCGTCCACAGCGAACTTTGAAACCAGCCGCGATGCTGGTCGGAGCCTTCAAGGTAAAGGTCGGCGGGCCAGCTCAGCTGCGGGTCGCGCTTGAGCACGGCGGCATGCGAACACCCGGAATCAATCCACACATCAAGGGTATCGCCGCTTTTCTTGAGCGGGCGCGGCCAGTGTTTTGCTTGATCGATGCCCTCAAGTAACTTTTCGGCGTCCTGCTCAAACCAAATATTACTACCGTGTTTTTCAAACTTGTCGGCCAAAGCGCGAATGACGCCCGCGTCCAGGTGGGCTTCGTTGTCCGCGCCGAAGAAAGCGGGGATGGGCACGCCCCAGGCGCGTTGGCGGGAGATGCACCAATCGGGCCGGCTTTCCACCGCTCCGCGGATGCGGTTTTCACCGCCGGCGGGAATCCACTTCACTGCACCGATTGATTGTTGGGCCAGCGCACGCAGGGATTTTTGCGGATGGCCCTTCTGGTCGGCGAATGACTTGTCGAGCCCGATGAACCACTGGTCCATGGCACGAAAGACAACCGGGGTTTTCGAACGCCAGCAATGCGGATACTGATGGGGATAAGGATGGTTCGCCAGCAGAGCGCCTCGGGCGGTCAAAAGCTCCAATACTTTGTCGTTCGCCGGGCATTTGCCCTTGGACTCCAAAACGGTCACCCCGACGAGCTCTGCGGGAATTTTACCGTCATTGACGTAGCGGCCGTGGTCATCAAGCGGGCAATAAATCTCCAGCTTGTAGGCCAGGCCGGTTTGGTAGTCTTCCAGACCGTGGCCGGGGGCGGTGTGTACCGCGCCGGTGCCGGTGTCGGTGGTGACGTATTCCGCGAGCACTACCGGAGAAGCGCGGTCAATAAACGGATGGCGGGCCTGAAGGTGTTCGAGTTTCCGTCCGGAAAAAGATTCACCGCCCGGCGTGGCGACAAAGTTGCAAGCCGTCAGCGTTGCACCCGCCAAGGCTTCGGCCACGAGCAGATTTTCCTTTTCGCCCAGCAGGACGCGATACAGCACGTTGGGATGCACGGCGATGGCCAGGTTGGCCGGAAGCGTCCAGGGGGTGGTCGTCCAGATGACGATGCTCAATGGTTTGTCCGTGGGCAGGCCGAACTTTTTGGCCTCGGCAGCCGGAACGGGGAACTTGACGTAAATTGAAGGGCTGACGTGGTCTTTGTATTCGATTTCCGCCTCGGCGAGGGCCGTCTCACAGGGGATGGACCAGTAGACGGGTTTTTTGCTGCGGTACACGAGGCCGCGCTCGACAAATTGGGCAAAGGCGCGCAACTCGGCGGCCTCATAGGCGGGATCCATCGTTTTGTATTCCCGCGCCCAATCCGCCAGAACGCCGAGACGCTGGAACTGGGTGCGCTGCTTGTCCATGAAGCGCGAGGAAAACGTGGCGCATTCGGCGCGCAGTTCGGCGGCGCTCAATTCCTGCTTTTTTTCGCGGAGTTCCTTGGAAACTTTGTGCTCGATGGGCAGGCCATGGCAATCCCAGCCGGGGACGTAGGGCGTGCGGTGGCCGCGCATGGTTTTGTGCCGCAGCACGATGTCCTTGAGTAACTTATTAAGGGCGGTGCCGATGTGCACGTCACCATTGGTGAAGGGCGGGCCATCGTGGAGGATGAAGGACGGCTTGTCCGCGTTCTTTTCCTGAATGCGGCGGTAAAGCGTGGTCTTTTCCCAATGCGCGAGACGGGCCGGCTCCCGCGTCGTCAGGCTTGCCCGCATGGGAAAGTCCGTCTGCGGCAAGTTAAGCGTGTCCTTCAGTTGCATAGGCGGCGTACCGTGGCGTGGGATGAAATAGTATTTCTACGGAAAGCAAAAATGCCGTGCTTGGATGGCACAGCATTTCAGAAAAACAGATTAAAGATTAAGATAGAAATTTTGGCGATTTTCCCGGGCAAGTCAAGGGTTGAAGCGGAGGCCGGGCGACTGAAGCAACCGAGGTGACTTAGGGTGTTTACACGCAATAATCGAGTGGCTAGTTTAAGATAATCCATACTCGTTGTCCCTTCGATACCATTTCCATCTTTCAGCCACTTCAGTTCCTCAGTCGCTTTCATCCATGCTCAAACGCCTTGCCCATTTGTGCCTCAAAACCAGCCGGCTGGAGGAAATGGCCGGATTCTACCGCGACCAATTGGGTGCGACGGTGAAGTTCCGCTACCGTCGCAAGGACGGCACACCCATTGGTTATTACTTCGCTTTTGGCGAAATGACCTTCATCGAGGTTTTTGACCATGCGGATGCGCACCGGCGCAGTGGCTCAAAGAAGCCGCTGGAGCCCTTGGAAGACCCGCTTGACCCGTGGCTGGCGCGCTTCAACCATTTTTGTCTGCAAGTCGAAGGTCTCGATGAATACACTGCCCTGCTGGAAAAGCGCGGCGTGACTGTCACCGGGCGCAAGACCGGCAATGACAACTCAAAACAGGCCTGGGTGCGCGACCCGGATGGGAATCTAATTGAATTGCAGGAATATACCCCGCAAAGCCGGCAACTGACGGGTGAGGACTATCGCGAGGAGTGAAAGACTTCGGCGGCAAAGCGGAAATAATTCCGCTCAAGAAATTTGCAATGAGAGAGACTCCCTCTAATTTTCCGTCGTGAATGATTGTCTCGTCAATACAACCGTTTTGGGCTCGTTTTTTTGCGGATCCAGCAATTCCAACTGCACCGTGGTGCCGGCAGCTCCACGGATGAGAGCGACGCATTCGGCCAGGCTTTTGCCCGCAGTGGAAACGCCGTCGATCTTTTGTACAATGAGGCCAGACGTCAGCCCGGCCTGAGCGGCGGGGGTGTTCGGCAGAACACCATCAATGAGTGGCATCCTGCTCGCCTGATCGGATCCGAGCCGTACGCCGATGCCGACCAGCGGGGTGTTCGGGAGCACGGGCTGACTCTGTTGGGCGGCCTGGTCGATGGAGACGCCGGCGGTTTGCTCAACATTGTTTTGGACGTTCTGGCCGATTTTGTTGAGCGACCCGATAATTTTTTGCGCGCCCGCGATGTCACCATGCTGCAAGGCTGTTTTGACCGCAGTGAGCTGGGCCAGCGGCGCCGCCACAATATTTTCCAAAGGCGTGCCTTTCACTTTCGCGTTCAAAACGTCTATTTGCGGCTGCAATTCCTGCAATTTTTGCAAGGCGGTGTCGGGGTCGTTCGTTTGCATTAATGAGGCGTAAATTTCGCCATAGAGCGCCTTCATCGGCTGCATCATGGCCATGGCGTCCTTCATGTTAGGATCGAGGTTCGCGGGAATGGTACTGGCGGCCGGCGCCGGGTTGCTGGAAGGGATAGTGGACGCAGAAGCTGCCGAAGATACTTTCCCCGCAATCACCGGGGTTGCCGGCGCGGGAGCCATTACCGGCATGACCACCTGGGCCTTGGCCGAAGAGGCCGGGTTTGGCCCGGCGGCTTGGTCGGCAGTTTTGGCTGGAGCGCTGCCGGTGGCGTGGATGGCATAGTTATAGGAAGCCACCGCGAGGATGACGACGGCAGCGGCGAGGATTGTTTTGGTGGTGGTGGTCATAATGAGGAAAGGTTTAAGCAGGAAATAAATCAGGCCGGAACCGCCCGTGGTACTGGCCAGAGCAGACACCGTCACAGCGTCAACCAAACCGGCGGGCGCAGCCTGAGTGGAATTGGCGCCAATGGCTTCAGCCAGGAGACCCGAGGACACAATTATACCACGTCGGGTGAAATAGATGCGGAGTTTTTCCAAGGCGCGTTCGACGCGCTTGCGGGCGGCATCCTCGTTCAAACCGATGGTGTGGCCGATTTCACGATGACTCTGGCCTTCGAAATAGCGCAACACCAGGACGTCGCGTTCCTTGCCGCCGAGACTGTTGACAGCCTCATCCAGCACGGGCTGCAGCTTATCCCAGTGAATTTCAAGTTCGGTGAAGTTGTTTTGCATGGCGACGAGCTCCTGTTCACGCACCCGGCGGCGATTTTCCCGCCGGATGGCTTTGCAGACAATATTGCGGGTGGTGATGTGCAACCACCCAGCGAGGGTGGCGTGGCCGCAGAGAAACCGGGCGCGCTGAGCCAACGTGGCGAAGACCTGCTGGGAAGCGTCTTCGGCCAGATGGGTGTCCCCGGCGGCCAGGCGCCGGGCCGTGGAATAGACCAAATTCACATGACGGCGCACGACTTCGGCAAAAGCCTGTTCATCGCCATTTTCGACATAGCGGCACAGAAGTTCGCGGTCGTTCACCGGGTCCATTTGCCTAAGGATACCCGGCCTGGTCAAAAGCGGACATAAAAATTTTGATCTAGCCCCCACCCTGGTCACCAGCCCAGGTGGGCTAGTTAATTATCGGTGGATTTCATCCATGATTTTCGTGCGTTGTTCATCCGTAAGCTCCCCGGTTCGGATTTTATCGATTAACGCCGAGATATTGGAGCGCAATTTGCCTTCATCCGAAAGGCCGGATGAGTTAATGGCATTGGCGGCCTCGGAAGGATTCTGCAGGGCGAGGGCTAACAGCGCAGAAGAAACGCGATTGTCGTGTACGACGGGGTCATTGATGGACTCAGCCATCACCAGGGCGGTTTGCGGGCTGTCATCGATGAGTAGACTGGTCATGGCCTCCATCGCGTGTTCGTGGCTCTTTCCATCCTCAGTAACATCACTTAGCCAGGTGATGATGGCTTGAGGGTCGCTGAGCGCCCAAGCTTTCAACTCTTTTGCACCGACCGGGTCCAGTTTATCCAAATCAGCACTGCGCTTCCAGGCAATCAGGCCGACTTTGAGGGCAGCCAAGGTGGCCGCATCGGGAGCCGCGACCGGCACCGAAGAGATTTTTACGGATGGCAAAGCGATGGATGGTGTGGCTGACGGTACCGAGATGTTGCTCATCGCGGGGGCAAGGACAGGTGGAACTCCATTGGCCGCCGCAGAAGCCGGGGTGGCAGCCGATGCCCCGATTTTTTGAGCAGACACTTCCGGAGAGGAACCGCCCGCAGGGACCAGGAAGTGGTAGGCAGAAATCGCCGCCGTGATGAGGACGATGACTACAATAAGGAGTTTGCTCTTGTTCGTCATGGAGAGGTTTTGATTAAAAACGAGTCGGGGAATTTTTTGCGACAAGATTCCGACAACATTGACAGCAGGACGGCGGTTGGACAACCTTGAGGCATGGTTGCTCCACGCTCCTTGCCATGGGCCAGGTTTGGAATATCCCGTAACGCCTTGCTGACCGGCTTGGTCGTGGCACTTGCCTGGCCAAGTTCCACCTGGGGCGCGGCCGCCGCGGCGACTTCCGTGGCAACCGCCGTACCGGCTTCCACCAACCGCGCCGTCGTGCAAGTCGGCGACACTGAAGCGGATATCGAAAGAAAACTTGGCCGGCCCCGCGACGTATTGGGCACCGACACCCAGACCTTTTTGAACTACCCCGAGGGGCGGATCGTGCTGACGAACGACCATGCCACAGACATTCCCGCCACTTTGCGGGCTCCGGCTCCTGCACCCACCCCGGTTCGTACACCCGCGCCGGTGCCGGCGGCCAATTCCGCCGCCCCAGCCACGGTGGTTTCTCCCCAACCCGAACCGACCCCTTCAGTGGCTGCCGCAACTGCTGCCACTGACACGGAAAAAGCCGCGGCCAGCGCCCCGGTAGCAACCACGGCAAAGCCGGCAGGCTCCGCAGCAACGGCCAACAAGCCGGTGTTTTCAGCCAGCAACCCTCAATCCCCCCCGCCAGAATCCGGTTTTCCCATCATGGCTATTGCGGCTGGAGTGGTGGTTGTGCTGGTCATTTTGGGTGCTTTGGTGTTCTTGCGCATCCGGTCCGCGAAAAAGAAATCCAAAGCGCCGAAAGCGCCTGCCGCAGCCGCACCGACCGCTGAGGCCAAAGTGGCTGAGCCAACCACACCGACTCCATCTGCACCACCCGAACCCAAGCCACCAGAACAGAAAAAAATCCCCTTGCCGCTGAAAAAAT
>JABDGR010000012.1:18239-25348 GCA_013285985.1 Verrucomicrobiota bacterium | reverse complement strand
GAATTGAATGTCATGATTGATGACATGGCCACGATGGTGCAGACCGGCGACATGATGGGGATGATGGAAAAGTACGCTTCGCCGGCGGATAAGAACAGGGTCTCCACTCGTTCGCCTGAACAAAGAGCGGCCCTGCAACAGTCGATGCAGCAGATGCTGGCCGACCCGGCGATGCAGACGGTATTCGCCGCCGAGGCCCAGGCGATGCAATCCCTGAAAGACCAAGCGCCGGAACTGAATGCCGCCGGCGACCAGGCGACCTACCACATGGCGATGCCCGCATTGACCATGCCGAATGGCCAGAACGTGCCGGCGCAAACGCAGACCGTGATGTTTCAGAAAGTCGAGGGTCAGTGGTATCTTAAATCCCAATAGCCACAGCAAGGGCTTCCAGTGCGACACAGCGCGATTTTGTTGGACTGGGGCAAACTGAGCACTCCCGGCTTGCCCCATGGGTGCGAACGCCTTACGCTTCGCCATTCCCATGGATTTCGACCTCAAAGACCTCGTCCACACCCGCTTGGGGGAAAACTACGACCTGCACGAGCGGCACGTCAATCGCACGCTCGTCAAGGTGCTGCGCACCATCGGCTTCGACAAGATTTATGCCCGGGCCGAGGGCGCGTACCTCTACGACATGGACGGGCAGGACTACCTCGATTTCCTGAGCGGTTACGGCGTTTACAACATCGGGCGCAACCACCCGACCGTCAAGCAGGCTATCAAGGACGTGCTCGACCTCGACCTGCCCAACATGGTGCAGATGGATTGCGCGCTGCTGAGCGGCTTGCTCGGCGAGGCGCTGTCGAAGCACACCGGCCCCGGGCGCGATGCGTTCTTCTTCTGCAACAGCGGCACGGAAGCCGTCGAAGGCGCACTCAAGTTCGCGCGAGCGCACACCGGCCGGGCGAAAATCTTGTCGCTCGAACAAGCGTACCACGGGCTGAGCTACGGCTCGCTCTCCATCACGCACAACAAGCATTTTCAGGAAGGCTTCGGGCCGTTCCTGCCCGGCGCGGAAAGTGTGCGCTTCAACGACCTCAATGAGCTGGAGGTCAAATTGCGCGGGGGCGACGTGGCGGCGTTCATCGCCGAGCCGGTGCAGGGCAAGGGCGTGTTCATCCCGAGCGACGACTATTTCCCGCAGGCTCAGGCGCTCTGCCGCAAATACGGCACGCTGTTCATCATGGATGAGGTGCAAACGGGGCTGGGCCGCACGGGGAAGATGTTCGCCTTCCAGCATTGGGGCCTCGACCCGGACATCATCACCCTCGCCAAGACTTTGAGCGGCGGCTACGTGCCGGCGGCGGCGATTTGCACCCGGCGCGAGATTTACCAGAGCGTGTTCTCGCGCATGGACCGCTGCGTCGTGCACTCGAGCACTTTTGGGCGCAATAACCTCGCCATGGCGTGCGGGCTAGCGACGCTGCATGTGCTGGAGAAGGAAAATCTTGTCGAAAATTGCGCCAAGCGCGGTGAGCAGTTGCTGGCCGCGGCGCGTGTGCTGCAGACCAAGCACGAATGGGTCAAGGAAGTGCGCGGGAAGGGGCTGATGTTCGCGATTGAATTCCAAGAGCCGAAGTCGCTGATGTCGAAAATGGCGTGGAAGACCCTGCACACCGTGGACCACGGCCTCTATGCGCAAATGATTGTGACGACGCTGATGCAGAAGCACCGCGTGCTCACGCACGTCGCGGCGCACGGGCTGGACGTGGTGAAGGCGCTGCCGCCGCTCGTCATCGGCGACAAGGAAATCGCGCGCTTCGTGAACGGGCTCGACGAAGTCATCGGCGAATCCGGTTCCGTCACCGGGCCGCTGTGGCAGTTTGGCTCAAGCCTCGTGAAGGCGGCGCTCGCGCAAAAATCCGGCAAACCCGAAAAAGTCGGGGCATAATTTCATTTTTCTATTCATGCCTTCCCCTTTCCGCGTCGGCCTCGGCTATGACATCCACCGCCTCGTGCCGGGGCGAAAGCTCATTCTCGGCGGCGTGGAAATTCCCAGCGAGCTTGGCCTCGACGGCCATTCCGACGCGGACGCGCTGACCCATGCGCTGGCTGACGCCATCCTCGGCGCGCTCGGCCTGGCCGACATCGGCCATTTTTTCCCGAACACCGACCCACACAACCTCGGCATGGATTCGCAGGACATTCTGCGCCGCGCCGTGGCGGAGGCGAAACAGCGTGGTTATAAAATTGGGAACGTGGACATCGCGGTGCTCGCGGAAAAACCGAAGCTGGCACCTCATATTCCGAAGATGAAGGAACGCCTCGCACAGACTCTCGGCGTCGCGGTCGAGGACATCGGCCTGAAAGCCACAACGAATGAAAACTGCGACTCCATCGGCGCGGGCAAGGCCATCGCGGCACATGCGGTGGTGTTGTTGATGCGGAGGGAATAGCAAGAATGATTGACGAACGAGCGGCGGATACGAATGCTCATGAGCCATGCCTGACACTGTTCTTGCGCCAACAGCCAGCGTGGGAATATTCGGTTATGTCTTTGACCAGACCGGCATCCGCATCTGGCCCTTTAGCTCACACCACCGATTGTGGGCAAATCTGACGCACTGGGAATATGGCACAGTTAATTTTGGTCACGGGCCGATGTTTGTGCTCAAGCTTCATTTTGACGAAATTGCGCGCAAGCCGCTGGAACTCCGGCAGAAGCGAGGCATAAAAAACTTCCGCAAGATTGCGCAGGTAGTCCGACTGGCCAAATCCGCCCAACCGGAGGTCAAAGGCTGGCCGGAAATTGAGGTGCAGGACATTCTCGACGTGGCGAGATTTGAAGATTCATCGGCCAAGGCCCGGGAGTTATCCGACAAAGAATTGTTGAACCGGGGAAGATTGCGCATGGCGGCGCTCTTATTCAAGTCCGCTAGAGCGGATTTTGCAGCACTCATTGAACGCGGCGCAGCTTGCGAAGCGGAGGCGGCGCGCCGGAAAATCCAAGCAGAGCTGTCCGACAGCGACCCGGATGACGCTCTCCTGACTTTGCAAGGGCTGCTGGGCAAACATCCGGAAAATATGACAGAGCGTTCACAAGTGGCGATTTACCTGTTGCGGTCAAATGATGAACGGGGCGCGGGCCTGGCCGACGGCGTGCTGGCGCGCGACCCGACATCGTTTCCGGGGCTGGTGCAATATTATGCCGGATATCTGGTGCGTCAAAAAAAATTAGAGGCAGCGCAACAATTGCTGATCGATTACCCGGTCAATCGCGCCAAGCTTACCGCCGAAGAAAAGGCGGCGGTGGAAAAATTTCGGGCGGAAATAGACGGGTTGCGTTTGAATCCCCAGACGGCGTTCAAGGAACTGGTGGTGCGCCCGAAACTGACCTGGCTGCGGAATTGGGGACTTTTGCTATTAATCGCCGCATTATTATCGTGGTCGCTGTTCAAAATCGGGCCGGTGTTCGCCCGCGAAGAATGGCGATTGGCCCAGTTGCGTAATCACGGAGCAAAGGCGGATTTGGTCCAGGGGGTCAAACTACAAGAGTCCACCAACAGTAATGTTTTCGTCTCGGAAATCACCTATCTCTATGCGCCGGACAAAACAAAAGCGGCCGCGCTGACTCCACCCAAGATACCCGACATTGGTTCGCCAAAATTTCAAGAATCGCTGGATGCGGTGAAGCAATATGTTGACGAGGAAATTGCGGGAAAGATGCCGACGGGGTGGTATCGCGGCGATGCGCTGGTTTTCAAAGGAACAGGCAAGGAAATTCAGGCCAATCCAAAGGAACAATTTGTGACCTACTTGCCAGAAGATCCAACCATCTCCACGATAGGGTCGATCACGGGCAGCCGCATCTGGTTCACCTGGGTCGGCGCGGGTAAGGCCATAATCATGCCGGCGTTCGTCATGTTCTATTTTCCGGCCTCTTTCCTATATGACTTCCTTAAACGCCGCGCAAAGAGACGGCAGACGCGAAACCTAGACTTCAGCTAAATCTCACTCCGCCTTGCGCCAGTCCAAAATTTCCAGTTGAGGGTATTGGCGGCCGTTCCAGAAGTTCCAAGCGAATTTGGCGGCGAGGTCGAGAGGCGTTTGGGCGGGCGGCATATTCGCGGCCTTTTTCCACGCCACAGCGGCCACGCGGCCTTTGCCATTGGAGACCCAGCAACGGTAGCTGTCGCCACTGAAAATTTCCGGCTGGCTCAGCCGCGCGTCGCGCACGCCAAAGACCGGCTCCGGATTGCCCTCGCCGTAGGGATGGAGCAACTCCAACTCGCGCAAAAAGTCCTCTTGCAAATCGGCGGGTTGGAGCCAGGCGGCGAGTTCGAGGCCTTCCGCGTCCTCGACCAGCAAAGCCCGGCGCGTCTTGACCGAGGCGGAAAACGCCGCGTGGAAATCGGTGAGGCGGGAGGCGTCGAGCGAGATGCCGACGGCCATCGGGTGCCCGCCCCAGTGGGCCAGGAATTCCGCGCAGGGCTGGAGGACATCAACGAGGTTCAGGCCGGGGATGCTGCGGCCCGAGCCTTTGGCGAGCGCGCCTTCGCGACCCAGCACGATGCACGGGCGCGCGTACTGGCGGCATAATTTACCCGCGACGATGCCAACGACGCCGGGGTGCCAACGCTCGTCAAAGACGACCAGGGCGGAGGCGTCGAGCTGCGTCTGCTCGACCTGGTGTTCGGCCTCGGCCGTGACCTGGCGCTCAATGCTCTGGCGCTCGCGGTTGAGCGTGTCGAGCGTGACGGCGGCGCTGCGGCAGGCTTCAGGGTCGTCGCCCAACAAAAGCTCGACGGGCAGCGCGGCATCGCCCAAGCGGCCGGAAGCATTAATGCGCGGGCCCAGACGGTAGGAAATATCGGACGCGGCCAGGGACTGGCCGGGTTGGAGCCCGCTGACGGCAAAGAGCGCGCGCAGACCGGGACGATTACATTTTTCCAAAACCCGCATGCCATGGCGGGCAAGGATGCGGTTTTCGCCCTCAAGCGGCACGAGGTCGGCAACGGTGCCCATGGCAACGAGGTCAAGGGCGTCCACCAATTTGAGGGCTGCGGCACGAGGATCACCGGCAGCGCGGCGCAATTTTACAAAGCCATGGGCAAGCTTAAAGACCAAGCCCACGGTGCAGAGTTGAATCCATGCCGCACCGGGTTGCTCGTAGACGTGCGGGTTGACCAACACACAGCCCTCCGGCAACCCGGCCTTCGAGCGATGGTGATCAACGATGATGACGGCACAGCCCCGCTCACGCAGCAGGGCCACTTCCTCGGCGGCGTTGGTTCCGCAGTCGAGGGCGATAAAGAGGCCAGGCACCCCACCGGCAAGCACACGTTCAATGGCGGCACGGGAAAGGCCGTAGCCTTCCTCCAACCGACGCGGCACGGCGAAGCGTGGTTGCGCGCCAAAGGCCCGCAGAACATTGACGAGCAGGGCCGTGCTGGTGACTCCATCCACGTCGTAATCGCCAAAAACCACGATATCGCGCCCGGCGGCGATGATTTCGTCCAGCAGTTTCGCCGCGGCCTCCAGGTTTTGCACCCGGAATGGGTCATCGAGCGCCGCGAGGCGGGGACGCAGGAAAATTTCGGCGAGAGCCGGATCGACAAAACCACGGTTCGCCAACAGCCCCGCAAAAACCGGGCTCAGGGACAAGGCTTCGGCCAGGGTGCTGACGACAGCGGGCGGGGTTGGACAGTTCCAGCGGATCACAACGAAATTACTTTAGCGGACGACACTGGACCGGTCTCTCCGAGAATATCCCGCCTAGGGGGCTGGACTGCGCGTTGAGCTGTCCCAATCATATTTGGGAGCCAGTTCGCGGGCCTCGACGTGGTGGCGGTCGCCCTTGTGCCACCAGCAGAACACCGGGTTGGCGATAAAGATGGACGAAGCCGTGCCTGTCGCGATGCCGATCATGAACACGAGGGCGAATTCGTGCACCACGCCGGCGCCGAAGACAAACAGGGCGAACGCAGCCAGGAAAGTGGTCATGCTGGTCATCGTCGTGCGCGCGAAGGTCTTGTTCACGGCAAGGTCGAGCACCTGCACGAGCTTGAGATGCGGGTTGAGTTTGAGTTCCTCGCGCACGCGGTCGAAGACGATGACGGTGTCGTTCAGCGAGTAGCCAATGATCATCAGCACCGCCGCGACCATCGGCGAGGTGAATTGCCCCCCAAAGAGCACATACACGCCCACGGTAATGATGATGTCGTGCAACGTGGCGACAATCGCGCCAACGGCGTAGCCAACCTCAAAACGGAAGGCGACGTAGATCATCACGCCGAGCAGCGACAGAGCGACCGCGAGGAGAGCGTTCGTCTGGAGGTTTTTGCTGACGGTTGCACCGATCTGCTTCACGCTGGCATCAGCAACCTGTAAGTGGGCCGAAGGGTATTTTTTATCGAGTTCCGCCAGGAGATTTTTGCCCTGATCTTTTTCGGTTTGAATTTTCAACGTCTGAATGCCGGTGCCCAGCTCGGTTTCGTAAGTGGATGAAACTTCCTTGATGCCAAGGCTTTTAGCCACCGTTTCGATATTGGCCTGCGAAACGGCCTGGCCGAAGTGAACGCTGACCTCGTCGCCACCCCGAAAGTCGGTGCCGAGCGCATTCTGGCCCTGGTAAAAAACCGCGCCCAGGCCAATGGCGATGACCAGCAGCGAGCAGCCAATGGCGATTTTGCGGTAGCTGTAAAAAGGCAGGTTGACCTCGGGAATAAGCCGGCGGAATTTTATGTCCGTGAGCCAGTTGTTGCCAGTGACCAACTCAAGCAGCGCATGGTTGAACACGAGCACGCAGAAGAGGTTCGCCGCTAGGCCGATGGCCAAAATGACGCCGAAGCCTTTGATTGGCCCCGTGCCCAGCCACATGAGTATGACTGCCGTAATGATAGAGGTGACGTGCGAGTCGAGAATCGAAGCGAGGGCGCGGTCATGGCCGGCCTCCAGGGAATTGAAGAGGTTTTTGCCCTTGGATTTTTCCTCCCGCATGCGCTCGTAAATCAGAATGTTGGCGTCCACCGCCATGCCGATGGTGAGCACCAACGCCGCCACGCCCGGCAGCGTCAGCGCCGCGCCAATGCTGGCCTGCACGCCGAGAATCATGCCGACGTTCAAAATCAAAGTGACCACCGAGAGGAACCCGGCGAGCGAGTAAA
>JABDGR010000012.1:0-18229 GCA_013285985.1 Verrucomicrobiota bacterium | reverse complement strand
GAGTAAATCCCACACATAAACAGCACCACGAGCGCCGTGCCGAGCAGGCCGGCCTTGATGGAACTCGTCCGCGCCTCCTGCGCCAGCGACGGGCCGACTTCCGTCAACTCGTCCAAGCGCAATTCCTTGTCGAGCGGGTTATTGAGGACGTTGGCCAGGTCAAAAGCCTGCTTCTGGGTGAAACCGCCGGAACCGCCTTCGATGACACAACGACTGCTAAACGGTTCCTTGACCCGAGGGGCGGAATTGAGCTTTCCGTCGAGCACAATGCCGAGAAGTTCGGGCTGGCCGACCAGCTTGGCGGTCAAATTCCCCATCAAGTTCGCTCCGTCGGCGGTGAACTCAACCCCGACCAGGAATGCGCCCGTGGTTTGGTCAGTCGTTACAAAAGCGTCTTTGATGATGTTGCCTGAAGCAACCGCGCTGGATTGAACCAGATAGGGAATCTCCTCGATTTCCCCGGTATCGGGGTTTTCATCCTCTGAATTCATCAGTTGCATGCCGAGGGGCACCTGATTGGACGGCGGCACTGGGCCGTTGACCAGCGTGGCAATGTGAAATTCCAATTTCGCGGGCTTCTTAATCACCTCAATCGCATCCGGATTGTCTTTCAAGGAAACACCGGGCATCTGGATTTCCACCGAACTGTCGCCAATCGGGCGCACGACCGTTTCAGATACGCCGAGGCCGTTGATGCGTTTGTTGATGATTTCAATGGCCTTGTCCAAACTCAGTTGCCGCACGGTGGAAGTGGCGTCCTTGAGCGAAGCGTCATCGAGCGAAAGGGTGAAGCCCAGGCCGCCATTTAAATCCAGGCCATATTTGATGTGGCCCTTGCTGTGCAGCAACAGCGACGACAGGACGAGGTCGTTGCGGCGCTTGATGTTTTTGGTCGCACCGGCGTTGAGGTCGGAGAAAAATTCCTTCCACAAGTCAACCGGCTGTTTGCTGTCCTGCGGGCCGCTGCTGTCGCAATAGTTTTGGAACGAGAGGTAAAAGGTGCGGTGGGTGCGGACAAACTCTTCCTTGTCGACGTCCGGCAGGTAGGCATCCTTGGCGGCTTGCTGGGCCTTTTTCATTTCCTCGGCCTGGACGGCGGCGTCCTTCGTCAGGGCCTTGGCCTTGGCAATGATGTCCTTCAAATCGCTTTGATGCGCGGTCGCCCGCTTGAGCAGGTATTCGTCGAACGGTGTGTCCGAAACCGGATACAAGTTCCAGAGCGACCAGCCGAGCAGGAGGACGGAAAAAGCGATTTTCCAATAAATGCCACTTTTCATAAGGGGGCTGCTTGACTTATTTGTCTTTGTCGCCGTCCGCTTTGGCGGGGCTGGAGACGCGCGCTTCGACGTTGGCGCGGTTGATTTCAATTCGGACTCCTTTGGAGATTTCGACCACGAAACGGTCCGGCTTCACTTGGGTGACGACCCCGAACACACCGCCGGAAGTGATGACCTCGTCCCCGGGCTGCAGGCCGGCAATGAGTTTCTGGTGGTCCTTGTTGCGTTTGATTTGCGGGGCGAAAAACAGCAGAAACACCCCCACAATAAACAACGGCATGATCAGGTTCGCCAATCCGCTGGACTGGGCATCGGCCGGCAAAGGCGACGTGGACGCGGACGTGGCAACGGCTGGCGTCGGCGCGGGAGTCCCGGTCTGGGCCAGGAAAAGTGGTGCAGCCAGGGTATGGGACGAGCCGCCGGCCAAATCAACAAGCAAGGTCATGGAAGGATGGGTCAAAACGGTCAAAGAAATCAGACGGTGAGGAAAAGGCAAGCCCTTAGAAAGAAGTGCCTTAGTGCTTGGCGTTCCGGCGCTTGGTTTATCTGCCATGCGGACCGGAGAACTGCCCCACCCTTTCGGGTTGCTTGCGGCCAGCGATGCACTAAGCACTAGAACACCAAGGTTTTTTTATTATGCCTAAAATTCTCTTTCTTGGCGATATCGTTGGCCGGCCAGGGCGCGACGCCGTGCGGGCGCGCGTCAAGGCTTTGCGGGCCGAACAAAGCTTCGACCTCATCATCGCCAATGCCGAAAATGCCGCCGCGGGCGCGGGATTGACCGCCGTCATCGCCCACGAATTGCTCGAGGCCGGCCTCGACGCGCTGACGCTGGGCGACCATGTTTGGGATCAGCGCAATTTCGACACTGAAATCGGGGCGCTGGAGCGCGTGTGCCGGCCGGCGAACCTGCCGGCACAATGCCCGGGGCGCACCTATCTCGTCGTCACGGCGCCGGGTGGCTTTCGGCTCGGCTTGTTTACGGTGCTGGGGCGCAATTTTATGAACATGAAGGGCGAGTGCCCGTTTGCGGCAGCGGACAAAATGCTGCGGGAGCACGGCAAAGAAGCCGATGCGTGGATTGTCGAGGCCCACATGGAAGCTACCTCGGAAAAAGTCGCCCTGGGCTGGTATCTCGACGGGCGTTGTGCGGCGGTGCTCGGCTCCCACACGCACATCCCCACCGCCGACGTCTCGTTGCGCCCGCGCGGCACCGCCTACCAAACCGACCTCGGCATGAGCGGGCCGTATGCGTCAGTCATTGGCCGCAACGTGCAGACGGCCATCGCCCGGTTTCTCGACGGGATGCCGCGAAAAAGCGAAGTTGCGGAGGGCGATGTGCGTCTATGCGGCTGTGTGGTAGAAATCGAAACTACGACCGGACTCGCGGCAAAAGCAGAACGGTTCGAAGAAAACTTCCCCGCTAGTTAGACATGCTGCTGGCAGAAAACACAAAGCCGGGCCGGGCACGAGGCCCGGTCCGGCTTGTTGTGGAAAACATCCTACTCCGCACAATGGCAACCGTCATTGCGCTGGACATGCGCGAGGCCTGAGCGGGCTCCGCGCGAGGGGGTAGAATTGGGGCAGACTAGTACTGTTCGCCACCGCCGCCTTCGCCGCCACCGCGGTCGTAGCCGCCACCGCCGCCGCCGCCGCGATCATAGCCACCGCCGCCACCGCCACCGCGGTTGAACGAACGACGACGATCACCGCCGCCAAACGACTTGCGATAACCACCACCACCGCCACCGTGACCACCATGACCACCGCCATGGCCGCCACCGTAACCGCCACCACCACCACCGCCGCCGCTGTACGGCGCGCGCTCTTCCTTCGGGCGGGCGATATTGACTTTGAGAGGACGGCCCATGAATTCCTGATTCTCCAACTGACGGATGGCTTCCTGGGCTTCCTCGGCTGTTGACATCGTCACAAAAGCAAAACCGCGCGCACGGCCCGTAAAGCGGTCGCGCATAACGGCCACTTCAGTGACAGTGCCGGCTTTGCTGAACAGTTCCTGCAGATCATCTTCCACGGCATCCCACGAGAGGTTGCCTACGAACATCTTGTTTTCCATTGACTTCTGAGCTTGGCGGGAATCGGCGCTCGCATTGTTTCCGTCCATCGGATTTCAAACTGTCCCTGACTTTGGATCAACTGACAATTTACCAACGGCAAGTACCGGGTTTCTCCGCATCCGGCGCGAAGTATCTCAACCCTGTCGGTATTGGCAATAAAAATTGTGGCGTTTGCGATTAGGTGTTTCACCCTAGACGCCGTGCCTCTGTTTTTTCCGTTTCCTGCAAATCAAATTCTCACCCTGCGGCCAATCCCTTGATTAATTTCGCGTACGCCGCCACGCCGCGTTCCAGAATATCCAGCGAGAAACTTTCGTCGGGGGCGTGGAGATTATCCTCCGGTGTGAAGAGACCGATCATGACTGAATCGAGGCCGGTCTGTTGACGAATTTGACCGATAATGGGCACGCTGCCGCCTTCGCGCAAGTAGAGGGGCTTTTTGCCAAAACATTCCGTGATGGCGGCGTCCGCCGATTGAAACGCCCGCGCCAGGACAGGTGATTGATCCGCGGGAGTGTTCGGATGGCCTGGTGGCACGACCGCATAGGGCGAGCCGCCTTCCTTGAGGCTGAATTCCATTTTGATGCCCGGTGGGCAGCGGTGGCGCAGGGTTTTCTCCAGAAGTTCGCGAATCACTTCCGCTTTTTGGTCGGGCACGAGGCGCATGGTGATTTTCACAAACGCCTTGCTGGGGATGACGGTCTTCGAACCTTCGCCCTGGTAGCCACCGCCAATGCCATTGAAATCCAGCGTCGGCCCAAAGCGCACCGCCTCGAGCGCAGTATAGCCCGGCGCGGTGTAAAATTGGGAAACGCCGAGAAATTGCTTATAATCTTCCAACGTGCGCGGGTATTTCGCCAATTCATCGCGTTCCCACTGCGCTGGCTCGCGCACGTCGTCATAGAAACCGGGGATGTTGACGCGGCCATCAGGCGCGTGCAGTGACGCGCAGAGTTCGCTAATGGCCTGGATTGGGTTGAGCAGCGCGCCGCCATGGATGCCGGAGTGCAAGTCCGTCCGCGGCCCGGTGAGGGTGACTTCGAGGCCCGTCAGCCCTCGCAAACCGGTGGTGATGACGATTTGCTCCGGGTTGGGGCTGCCAGTGTCAGACAACAAAACTAAGTTGGCTTCGCGCAAACGGTCGCGGTGCTTCTTCAGAAAATCCGCGAAACTCGGACTGCCGATTTCTTCCTCACCTTCGATGAGAAACGTGATGCGCAACGGCAGGTTGGGATTTTCGGCAAAAACTTTCGCGAGCGCGCCGAACTGCACCGCCTGCGGCCCTTTATTGTCCGCCGTGCCACGGCCATAAAGCCGCCGCCCACGGATAACCGGCTCAAAGGGAGGCGTCGTCCACTTATTCAATGGATCGGGCGGTTGCACGTCGTAGTGGCCGTAGATGATGACATGCGGCCACGCACGGTCGCCGCCGCGTTCGGCCAAAATAATCGGGTGCAGGCCAGTGGGTACGACCTCGACCTTGAAGCCGAGTTGTTCAAGCACACCGCAGGCGTATTGCCGGGCGCCGTTTAAGCCCTCGTGAAACGCGGGGTCGGCGGACACGCTGGGAAAGCGCACGTAATCGGAAAGCACCTGCACGGGGTCGAGCATGGATTAAGATTAATCACGTTCCCGGCCCATCCAGTCAAACGTGAATTGCGCCATGTGAAAATCCGGGCTGGCCTTGCCGCGGTTCTTGCGTTACTCAATCTCTGCAATGCCTGCGCCGAAAAAATCCGCCGCATCCGCCGATGCCACCCTGACTTATGAGGCCGCCTTTGCGCGCCTCAAGACCCTGGTGGATTCGCTCGAAAGCGGCAAAGTCTCGCTGGCCGACATGGTCGCCAAGTTCGAGGAAGGCCACCAGCTCCTCAAAATTTGCCAGGAACACCTTCGGACGGCCGAGTTGAAAATCGAAAAGCTCAAGCTCGACGACGTTGGGCAGCCCGCCTTCGAACCGCTGGATGAGGAAAGCGAGTCTTGACCCGCCCCCTCCCCTGCGTTTGACTTGTCCGTTTTATATTAGATGGCTCTACTCGACCGCATCAAAGGCTCGTCCGACGTCAAGGCGCTCACCAACGCCGAACTGGCCGCCCTCGCCGGAGAAATCCGGCGTGAAATCATCGAAGTGACCTCCAAAAACGGGGGCCACATCGGGCCGAACCTCGGCGTCGTCGAGCTGACCCTCGCGCTACACCGGGTGTTCGAGACCCCGCGCGACCGCTTTGTCATGGACGTCGCCCACCAGGGCTATGTCCACAAGCTGCTGACCGGCCGCGCCGGGCCGAAGTTCAAGAAAATCCGCCAGGGCGGCGGGCTTTCCGGCTTCTTAATGCGCGAGGAAAGCGAGCACGATTGCTACGGCGCGGGCCACGCGGGCACCGCCCTCTCCGCTGCGCTCGGCATGGCCGCGGCACGCGACCTCAACGGTACCAACGAACACGTGGTTGCCCTTCTCGGCGACGCTGCGCTGACCTGCGGCATCACGATGGAGGCGCTCAACAACGTCGCCACTTCGACCAAGCGCCTCATCGTCGTGCTCAATGATAACGAATGGTCCATCGCCAAGAACGTCGGCGCCATTTCCACTTATCTGAACAAGCTCATCACGAGCCCTACTTACAACCGCAAACACCACGACCTCGAAAGCTTCCTGAAGGGCATCCCCGGCGGCGATTCGTTGATTGAGCTGGGCTCCCGCGCGAAGAAGGAAGCCAAGGACTTCATCGTCCCGTCGTCCCTCTTTGAGAAATTTGACCTGCGTTACCTCGGCCCAATTGACGGCCACGACCTCCCGCTGCTCATCCAGTATCTCGAATTTTGCAAAAAATCCGACCGCCCGGTGCTGCTTCACGTGCTGACTAAAAAAGGCAAGGGCTACGACGTCGCGATCAACAATCCGGAAAAATTCCACGGCACCAGCCCCTTCGACATCGCCACCGGCCAGTCCACGCCCGTCAAGCCTGGCACGCCGCCGAACTGGCAGGATGTCTTCGGCAAGACGCTCGCCAAGTTCGCGAAGGCTAATCCGAAAATCGTCGGCATCACCGCCGCGATGCCCTCGGGCACCAGCCTCTCGCACCTCGCCAAGGAAGTGCCCAAGCAATTTTTCGATGTCGGCATCGCCGAGGAGCACGCCGTGCTCTTCGCCGCCGGCCTCGCCACCAGCGGCCTCCACCCCCTCTGCGCGATTTACTCGACCTTCCTCCAGCGCGCCTACGACCCCATCATCCACGACGTCGCGCTGCAGAATCTCCCCGTCGCATTTTGCATGGACCGCGCGGGCCTTTCGCCCAATGACGGTCCGACGCACCACGGCCTCTTCGACATCGCCTACCTGCGCACCGTCCCCCGCGCCGTCATCATGCAGCCCAAGGACGAAGACGAGATGGTGGACATGCTCCACACCGCGCTCCAGCACCAAGGCCCGGCGTTCATGCGCTACCCGCGCGGCCCGGCGATGGGCGTGAAAATCAAGGATCAGCCTACCGCCATACCCATTGGTCAGGCCGAAGTTTTGCGCGAAGGGCGCGACATCGTCATCTGGGCGCTCGGCCCGATGCTGCAGGACGCCGCCAAGCTTGCGGACAAACTCGCCGCCGAGCAGGGCGTCTCCGTCGGCATCGTCAACGCGCGCTTTGCGAAGCCGCTCGACACCGAACTTTTGTATCAACACGCCCGCAGCGCAAAACTGATCGTGACCATGGAAGACCACGTGATGATGGGTGGCTTTGGCTCCGCGGTGTTGGAAGCACTCAACCAGGCCGGCCTGAGCACGCCCGTCGAACGCATTGGCTGGCCGGACAATTTTGTCGGCCACGGCAGCAGCGTCGCCGAACTCCGCGCGCAGAATGGATTGTCGCCCGAGGAAATTGAGGAAAAAGTGCTGCGGCGATGGAAGATGGCCTGCAAGCTTGGCCAGACTTCCTGCCCGGCCTGATTAGGTTTCCCGGGGCGTCTGCACTCCCAAAGAGGAAGGTCGTCCGGGTGATTTGGTGGTTTCACTCAATAAGTCGCTTTGCATGCTTGCTTCTTTTACCGCCAATCAATTATATGGCCGCCCCCATGAAAAACCCCAGCTTCCATCAAAAAGCGCAAAATGTCCTGCTCGTCCTCATCGGCATCGCGGCCGCCTTTATTGCGTTTTTAGATGCGCTCAGTTTGCTGGATAAAGATGGATGGTTTAAGTCTCATTTGCTTGCCATGAATCTTTTGCTTCTCGGCATGCTACTCACTTATTCCAGCGCGAAAGAGGATAAAGACCAGGAACGGCATGATGAAATCCTGGGAAGCATAATCCTTGACCGAATTACCTCCGACGTAAAGAACTTGCTGGAAAGAACCTGGGCAAACCGGGAAAATGACATCAACAAATTATTCGATGACATCAAAGAGCAGTTAAAGCTCGGGAACATCAAAACCCAGAAAGACCTCCAGAATTATTTGGCCATAAAATTTGACGAGATGAAACGCGGCGTGTACTTCGGCGCCGCAACCACTTTGCCGTGGGATTTTACGTTGCACGCCATCAATTACGACCGGGTGTTCATCTACCATCCCTGCATTCCCAATGGGCAACGCTTGTGGGATCATTCTGACTTTAACGGTGTCATGCGTGAACGAACCGGGACTTGGGTGTGGATAAACGACCACGCCAGCAACCAGTTGCGCACGTTATTTCCTAATTTAGGCACGAATGGCACCCAACGATACACCAAATTGCATTACCGGGATTTTCCAGAGCTAAAGGCCATTGTCACGGTGGAATCCCATATCAACATTATCACCAATCTGCCCCCGGTTCCCTAAGCCATTAATCAGAAGTGACGCACGGGCGGCAAAGCTCGACCTTTTCCGCGAAATCGGTTTGATTTAGTTAGGGAAGGAGCAGTTCGCGCCCTTCCCCATTCCCCTCCCTATGAAATTGGCTGGTTACATCCCCAACGGCGCGGTCGTTGAAAACGCGCAGGATTTCCGCGACTTGAGTGCGGAGGAAGTCAAGCAACACGCGCTGTACAAGCCGGTCGTCGCCGAGGCGCGGAACCGCCTCGCGCTCTTCCGCGTGCTCGACGAAAATTACCGCGAATGGGCCGATTACCTCCAGTCGCTGCTCCATCCCGGGCCGGTGGATGAGGCCGCCGTGGCGCTCAAGCTCGACCGTTTGCTGCTCAATTACCTCACCTGCGCACACCACGTCCGCGCGCATTTCGAGGCGTCGTTCCAGCAGCGCTTCCGCACCGACAGCTCGGAGCAGAAGAAATACAAGATGCTCCTCGACGGCCTGTGCCAGGCGTCGTGGCCGTTTTCATTTTTTCTGGATTTTGGCAATTACCTGCGACACCAGGGCCTCGGCCTCGGCTTTTTCAAACGCAAGGTCGCGCCCACGGCCGTCAGCCTCGAACTCACGCTCAACGCCGCCGAGTTGCTGAACACGACGAAGGACTGGCCGCGCTCGAAGCTTGTCCCCGCCAAGGGCATCATCGAGCTGACCGGCCTGCTGCGCGAATTCCACACGCAGATGATGCAGAAATACTCCGGCATCGTTATCTCGACCTTCTTCGCCGAATTGACCCCGGCATCCGATTTTTACAAAAAACTCGCCGCGGAAGTCCGCCAAAAAGACCCCGCGCTCGCGATGGGCTTTAACGACAACGGCAAAACGGTTTTAGCTCCGAACGATTTGTTTGCGGAGCTGGGGTTGGCAGGGGTAGTGAGAAAATAAAATTCAGCAATGAGTATTCGAGACCAACTGGTAGCAATCGCTCTCGAATGGGAACGAGAATTTACCGTTGCCCCAGCAATTACATCTACTTTATCAGAATACGATGCCGCTCGCTTGCTCGGTTGTAGCGAAGAAGAATATAAACGAATTATGGTAGGGCAAACAGCCGTCTCAAGAGGTGCAGATTTTCTCTGGAAAAATCAACGATACCAAATAAAAGCAAATCGCCCGAGCGGTAAACCAGGCAGCCATGTTACCTTGGTTGGCAAAGCAAAGAACTACGATTGGGATGTACTTATATGGATTTTGTATAATCAGAAATTTGAGCTGCTAGAAGCGTGGAAATGGCCACGAGAAAGGTATCGAGAAAACTTCGAAACAAGACCCCGCTTATCACCAGACGATATGCGAACTGGAGAATGCGTTTTTAAAAGGTAGGGACGTTTCTCCGAAACGTCCGCGGACGGCTCGGAGAGCCGTCCCTACCCTACAGACTTGGTTTGCACTCTTCACTTCAAGCTTCTACATTTCGGCTTCCAACTCCTTCCAATGTCCCTCTCCAATCAACCGCTCGTGCTGGGCGGGCGCACGTTTGCCTCGCGGCTGTTTGTCGGCACGGGGAAATTCTCCTCGCCCGCGCTGATGAAGGAGACGCTCGCCGCCTGCCGGCCCGCGCTGGCGACCGTCGCGCTCAAGCGCGCCGACCTCTCCGGCGCGCACGACCCCTTTGCCGATATCCTCGACTTCCTGGAGCCGGACAAATACCTCGTGCTGCCCAACACCGCCGGCGCGATGAACGCGGACGAGGCCGTGCGCCTCGCGCGCCTCGGCGCGGCCGCCGGCCTGCCCAAGTGGGTGAAGCTCGAAATCCACCCCGACCCGAATTACCTGCTCCCCGACCCCATCGAGACGTTGCGCGCCGCGGAGATCCTCGCGCGCGAGGGCTTTGTCGTCCTGCCCTACATCAATGCGGACCCGGTGCTCGCCCTGCGCCTGCAGGACGTAGGCTGCGCGGCGGTGATGCCGCTCGGCGCGCCCATCGGCTCGAACCGCGGCCTCGAAACCCGCGCACAAATCGCCATCATCATCGAACAGGCCCGCGTGCCCGTGGTGGTGGACGCTGGCATCGGCCGTCCGTCGCACGCCGCCGAGGCGATGGAAATGGGCGCGGACGCCGTGCTCGTGAACACGGCCATCGCCGTCTCGCCCGACCCGGTGCGCGCCGCGAAGGCCTTTGCCTTCGCCGTCGAAGCCAGCCGCGCCGCGTATGAAATCGGCCTGCCGAATGAAAACAACCGCGCCTCGGCCACCAGCCCGCTCACGGCGTTTTTGGACACATAAAAATGGGCCGTCGCAAGCGACGCCTCTACGGCGCGCTGACGGCAGCGCGCCCTACCTCGAATTACAGCCGACTTTTTCTATTCGTTTTGCTTTTTGCGTTTTTCGATTTACATTTGAAGTCATGGCTTTTTCGGAAATCCTGCCCACCCTCCCGCTCAATCGCTGGATTGAACGGGCACGGGGCGCGCGCGAGGACGAGGCCATGGCGGTGTTAAAAAATGGCCGGGCACGGACGATGGAGGACTTTGCCGCGCTGCTTTCGCCCGCCGCCGCGCCGCATTTGGAAGAGCTGGCTGCGCAGTCGCAAAAGCTCACGCGCCATTTTTTCGGTAACACCATCCGCCTGTTCGCGCCGCTGTATCTTTCGAACGAATGCGTGAACGTGTGCAAGTATTGCGGCTTCTCGCGCCACAACGCCATCCCGCGCATCACGCTGCCGGCGGCGAAGGTGGAAGACGAGACGCGGCTGCTCGCAAAGCAGGGGTTCCGCTCGCTGCTGCTCGTCGCTGGCGAGCATCCGAAATACGTGGCCAACGGCTATGTGGCGGAATGCATCCGCCGCTGCCTGCCGCTGACGCCGCAAATCGCGCTCGAACTCGGCCCGCTCGAAACAGCGGATTACGCGCCGCTCGTGGCCGCCGGGGCGGAGGGCCTCGTCGTTTACCAGGAGACCTACCACGTGCCGACGTACCACGACCTGCACACCGCCGGGCCGAAAAAGCATTACGGGTGGCGGCTCGACACCGCCGAGCGCGGGCACGCCGCGGGCTTCCGCCGCCTGGGCATCGGCGCGCTCTTTGGCCTGCATGACTGGCGGTTGGAGGCCGTCTCGCTCGCGGCGCACGCACGCCATTTGCTGAAGCATTGCTGGAGCAGCTACCTCACCGTTTCCCTGCCGCGCCTGCGCCCGGCGGCGGGGGGCTTCGCCGTTGCGCCGGAAAATGTTTTGGAGGATCGTGAATTGGTGCAGTTGATGTCCGCCTTGCGCCTGCTGTTGCCGACGGCGGGCATCGTGCTCTCCACGCGCGAGCCGGCAAATTTGCGCGACGGGCTTTGCACGCTCGGTGTCACCCACATGAGCGCGGGCTCGAGCACCGAGCCGGGCGGCTACAGCCATTTTGACGAATCGCTCTGGACGCCCACGCGCACCCAGCCCGGCGAGCAATTCCACATCGCCGACGAGCGCCCGCCACAGGCTGTGGCCGCGATGCTCCGGCAAAAGGGCCTCGACCCCGTGTGGAAGGACCACGACCGCGCGCTTTCCGGAACCCGCCAGCCCCCTCTATTTGAAACGATTACGGCCACGAGCGATGAATCGGCGGCGCCATCATGGATTCCACAATCACGATAACTGCGAACGGCCAGGCGCGTACAGTCCGCGTGGGCTGCACACTGCCGGAGTTACTCGCCGGGCTGCGGCTGGCGCCGGAACGCGTGGTCGTCGAACGCAACGGCGCGGCGCTGACACCCACGGAGGCCCGCACCACGGTATTGGCCGACGGCGACAAGCTGGAAATCGTCCGCCTCGTGCCAGGAGGTTGAGGGTTATTTTTTCTTCGCGTTGTGCGCCCTTTTGCGGTGCAATGCTTGCTTTCATGGACTCCGCCAAAAGCGAGGAACTCAAAAATGCGCAGGTCGTGCTCGACAAGCTCATCTACCAGCGCGACGCCGGCAACCTGCCGCCCGACCGCCCGCACGCCTTCATTTATTTTCTGACCATTCGCAACCTTTCCGACCGACGCTTCACCCTGCTCGGCCGCAAGTGGATTCTGGATTACGCCGACGGGAAAACGGAAGTCATCGAAGGCGACAAAATCGTCGGGGAGACCCCCACTCTCGCCCCCGGCGAGGAATTTTCCTATAACAGCTACCACGTGACGGCGATTAATACGATCGCGCGCGGTTCGTTCCATGGGGTGGACGAATTTGACAAACTGGTCTATGTTAAGATCCCGCCCTTTGAGATGATTATTCCCGAAAATCCGACGGCCACCGCGGATTGACCACGGCCCATGCAACTGACTGACCTTAATCCCTCGCGTGATATCGGCTCCAACTGCCTGCTCGTCGAACTCGGCCCGTTTCGTTTTATTTTCGATTGCGGGATGCACCCGAAAAAGGCCGGCCTGGGCTCATTGCCGATGCTGTCGAAGCTCGCCGATGACTCGGTGGACTTCATCCTCATCACGCATGCACACCTCGATCACATTGGCGGGTTGACCGTCGCCGCACGCTACCAGCGCGATTGCCCGATTCTAGTTTCGGCGCCGACGCAGCTCCTCTTGCCGCGGATGTTGCGCAACTCCGTCGGCGTGATGCTCCGCCAGCGCGACGAACTGGGGCTGAGCGAGCTGCCACTCTTCACCTACGGCGAAGTCGAGCGCGTGGAAGACCGCCTGCGGCCCATGTCCTTTGGCCGCCCTTATGTTTTTGAAAAAAATGGCGACCGCTTGGAAATCACTTTTTTTCCGGCGGGCCACGTCGCCGGCGCGGCGGGAGTGCGCGTTGTGCACAAAAACGAGCGGGTATTTTTCACCGGCGACACGCTCTTTGCGGATCTGTTGACGCTCGTCGGTGCGCGTTACCCGGAGGAGGATTTTGACACAGTAGTCACGGAAACCACGCGTGGTGCGCGCGGGCGGCCACCGGGCCATACGCGGAAGACAGAGACGGATCGGTTCATCGCTGCGATTGCGCAGACGTTAGATGGCGGCGGCTCGGTGCTGGTGCCGGTGTTCGCCCTCGGACGCCTCCAGGAAGTTCTCTCCCTTGTGCGCGAAGCGCGTCGCGCGCGGCAACTGCCCGAATCGCTTATTTTCGCGACCGGCCTCGGATTGGACCTGGTGGATTATTTCGACACGCTCTCACAGCAGCATCCCTCGATTCGATTTCGCCGCCGCGTGCTGCAGGACCTCAACGTGCAGCCCTTGCGGCAGACATTGAAGCCCGGGCGCGAACCCGGCCAGCGCGGTCTTTATATTCTCAGCAGCGGCATGATGGTCGAAAACACGCCGTCGTATGTCCTCGCCGCTGGTTTACTGGCCCAGCCGCACAACGCGATTCTCTTTGCCGGATATTGCGACCCGGAAACCCCCGGCGGCAAACTGCTCGCCACCAAACCCGGTGAAAAATTCACCTTTAATGCGCTGCAATACGTGGCACCGATGAAGGCGCGCGTCGAGCGCTTTGACCTCAGTGCCCATGCCGAGCGCGAAGAACTACTCGCCTTTGTCCAGGCCCGCCATCCGCGCAATGTAGTGCTCACGCATGGCGACCCGGATGCCCGAGCGTGGTTCGCGGAAGCCTTGGCCAAGATGCCGAAGGCCCCACGCGTAATTGACCCCGTGCCAGGGGAAGTGTGTAAAGTATGAGCTAACGGCGGGATGTTGGTGGCAAACGCCGGTTGAAAATCAGGATTGCCAGCAGCCCGCGTTGCGTAATGATGCGAGACTTGTTGAACGAGCCGTCCACCCCATGATTACCACCCCTTGCTTTACCCGCCGGCGCTGCGCCGCGCCGACCTGGATTTTTGCCGCGCTCCTCTGGTTCGCCTTGGCCCGGGCGGCCGACGCCCCCGACGCGACCGATTCCAAAACCATTGACCGGACGAATTTCACCCTCAAATACCCCGCCGCCTGGCACGAAGGCACCGAGGATGGCGATTACAAGGCTGATACTAATTTCTCGATCAAAGGCCCGGAAAAAAAGGAAACCTATGTCCAATTCAACATCGCGGACAAAGCGGCGGACACCCAGAAATTGCTCGATAGTTTCCGCGCCGATCTCGACGGCCCAGCCATCACCACGCTTTCGTCCTCCAAACTCACCGAATGGGGCGACCACAAGGGCATAGGGATCCACCTCAAGGGTAAAATCCTCGACGTCGCCCCTGGGGGCATCAAACTATTCGTTTTCAACAGCGACAAACACAACGTCCTCGTCATCGAATATTACTTTTCCTCGGAGTTGAAGGATTTGCAGGCCGACCTTGATTACATCAGCAAAAATTTTACGGTAAAAAACTGAAGTCGCGGATGCCGCACCCTGCCTGGAGGCTTTATGACGACCAAAAACTACCAGCCCATGCCCGCCCAGGTGATGAAAATGCTTTTCCCATTGAGCGTTCTACTGGCCGCCACCGCGCTCGCCGCACCCGCGGCCACCTCCGCAACCGCGCCCGCCGCACCGGCCAACGCCCGGCCCTCGGCCGCGTCGCTGCAGCCCGTCCTGCCGCTTGATTTTGCCGCATTTGCGCCCGATTACCATGCCGAAGCCATCAGCCCGCCGTGGCTGAACGTGCAGGTGGGGACTTTGGAAACCAATTACGCCCCGCCCGCCAACAAAAATGCCTTTGTGCTCGAAGAGGCCACCTGGATTACCCGTCCTGATTTGCAGGCGAATTACCACCCGGTCGAATTCTCGTGCCTGATGGGCGCCAAGTCCCGCTACGAAAATATAACCCTCATCAATCTCGATAAAGCGAGCCATCCACTCGGCTACACGGTAGCGCTGGGGCAAACGATTTATTTTCTCGCCCGCGGGGAGAGCGCGCAAGGCATCACTTATTCCATCCATTATTACGATTCCGGAAAAGACCTGATCTGGGTTCCCAATCCGGAAAATAATGATGCCTACATCCCGCGGATCCTGCCCGTATCAGTCACCCAGGATTTGGCCGCCCCCGCGGAAAGCTACGTTTTCCTCTATATCAATCAGCGCATCGGCGAGCTTCATCCCGGCAGCACCGCGCGTCCGTTGACCATGTATAATTACCTCGTGATCCATATACACCGCCTCTCGGCCATTACCCCCGCGCCCGCCACCGGCATCGTCCCGCAGCAGTAAATCAAGCCTTCACGGCATCCTCAGGCATACACCCGTCGGCGTATCCGCCTTGGCGAGGCCAGCCGGAGTGCCGGCATAAATCAATCGCCCACCCGCGGCGCCGCCGTCAGGGCCGAGCTCAATCACCCAATCGGCCAGTCGAACGACGTCGAGATGGTGTTCGATGACCACGATCGTGTTGCCCGCGGCGCGCAACTCGAACAACAAATCGAGCAGCCGTTGAATGTCTTCCCAATGCAGGCCGGTCGTTGGCTCATCGAGCAGGTAGAGCGTACCACCCTGCTGCCGCTTGCTGAGTTCGAGGGCCAGCTTGAGCCGTTGCGCCTCGCCACCGGAAAGTGTGTCCGCCGGCTGGCCCAGTTTGAGGTAACCCAACCCCACTGCGTCGAGTGTTTGCAAACGGGCCACCAGCCTCGGCTGCGCCCGGAAAAAAGCCAGCGCCTCGGCCACAGTCAGGTCAAGGCAATCGGCAATGTTCAGGCCCTTGAAACGCACTTCGAGTGTTTCACGATTGTAGCGCCGCCCGCGGCAGCCCGGGCATTCGACGCGCACATCCTCCAAAAACTGCATGTCGAGTTTGATGACGCCGTCGCCCTGACAACGCTCGCACCGGCCGCCCCGCACATTGAAGGAAAAACGGTTGGCCCGGTAGCCGCGCACCCTGGCCAGCGCGCACTGGGCAAACAATTCTCGCAACAAATCAAAAATTTTCGTGTAGGTCGCGGGGTTCGAGCGCGCGCTGCGCCCGATGGGATCCTGATCCACGCGCACCACGGACTGGAAGTTTTCCAAGCCTTCGAGAGCACGATGACGGCCGGGAACAGTCTTGGCCCCATGCAGCTTCCACGCTGCGGCGTGGCCCAGAATTTCGTTCACGAGCGTGCTCTTGCCTGAACCCGACACACCGCACACCACGGTGAATGATTTTATCGGGAACGCCACATCGAGGTTGCGCAGATTATGTTCGCTCGCGCCGCGCACCGTGAGCCAGCTGCCATCCGGCATGGTCGCGGGAGCGGTTTTCTCCAACTTGGCCTGCCCGGACAGATACGGGCCGGTGCGCGAGGCTGGAGCCCGGGCGCATTCGGCCGGCGTGCCTTCGAAGAGCAGGCGCCCGCCCTGCGTGCCCGCGCCCGGGCCGAGTTCGACGAGGTGGTCGGCGGCGCGGATCATGTCGGCATCGTGCTCGACGACAATGACGCCGTTGCCGCGATCGCGCAGGCCGAGCAACATGCGCACAAGGGCGCGGTTGTCGCGCGGGTGCAGGCCGATGCTCGGCTCATCCAGCACATAGGCGACGCCGACGAGACCAGTCCCCAATTGGGTGGCCAGACGCGCGCGCTGAGTTTCGCCACCACTAAGCATGCCGTATTCGCGTTCAAGGGTGAGGTAGCCCAAACCTACTTCGTTGAGGAAATGCAGCCGGTGTTCCAACCCACGCCAGGCTTCATCCACCGCCGCGGTCAAACCCGCCGCCGCCGCGCGCAAACCGCGCGCGAATTCCCGCGCTTCGGCCACGGTCATCGCCATGAAATCGTCAAAGCTTTTACCCTGCACGCGCACCGCCCGCGAACGCGGATTGAGCCGCCGACCTTGGCAGGCCTGGCACAGCGTCCCCACCTGGAACGCGAGCAGGCGCGCCCGCAGCCCGTCGCTCGTAGTATGCCGGCGCGATTCTTCCAAATCCGCCAACACCCCGGCAAAAGGCAACATTTCCGGTTTGTGGTTGCCGGAGCGCAGCTTGAAGGAGAACAAGCGCTCGCCTGCTCCGAATAAAATTGTCTGTCGCGTCTCGTCCGCAAGCTCTTTCCACGGTGTTTCCGGATCAAAGGGCAACTGCGTGGAAAGCTGCCGCAAGATGGCGTTGCGTTTGATGATCATCGCCTTCGACCCAAACCGCCACGGCTTGATGGCGCCATGGCGCACGGATTTTTCCGGGTCAGGCACCACGAGGTCCGGCCGGAATTGCAGCGTGCGCCCCAGTCCGCCACATTCCGGGCAGGCGCCTTCGGGGTGATTGTAGGAAAAATGCCGCGGCGTCAGCGGCTCATACACCGTGCCGCAAACAGCGCAGGCGAGCCGCTGGCTCAGCGGAATTTCCCGCCAGGCCCCGCCGGTGGGATTTTGCACCAGCGCCAAAGCGCGATCACGTCCCTCGCGAAAAGCGAGTTCCAGCGAATCGGCCAAACGGCTGCGCTGCGCCGGCTCGACGGCCAGACGGTCCACCACCAAGTCGAGCGTGATTTCGCGGGCCCGACTATCGATCAAGTCCGTCTCGTTCAATTCGCGCAAGACGCCGTTGACTCGCGCCCGGGTGAAGCCGCGCTGGCGCAGACGCGGGATTTCTTCACGCCAGAAGGCGGGCTTGGCGGTCTCGCCCGGGGCCAGCAGCACCAGTTTGGCGCCCGCCGGTTCCTGGAAAATCCGTGTCACACAATCATCGAGTGAGCGACGCTCAATCGCCCCGCCGTCGAGCGGGCAGCGCTGTTCGCCGGCCATCGTCCACGCCAGTCGCGCGTAATCGGCGATTTCCGTCACCGTCGCCACGGTGCTGCGCGGGTTGGCTCCGGCGCCGGTGCGCTGCTCGATGGCAAGGACAGGTGGCAAGCCATTGATGAAGTCCACGTCGGGCCGTTTCAATTGGTCGAGCAACTGCCGCGCCCGTACCGAGAGGCTTTCCATGTATTTCCGGCAGCCTTCCGCGTAAATCGTATCGAAGGCCAGGGATGATTTGCCTGAACCGCTCACCCCGGTGACAACAATGAGTTTTTGGCGCGGCAAACGCAGTTCAAGGTTGCGCAGGTTGTGTTCCCGCGCGCCCTTGATGTGGATGCAGGTCGGCGGGGCGGAGGCTTCGGCAATGGCGGCGTCCAGGCTCATAAACAAAAACGTACAATATCGTCCAGAATTGTCCGGCGCACAACCCCCAACGCGCAGATTTTGCCAAGATTTTCGGTTGAAGGTCA
>JABDGR010000011.1 GCA_013285985.1 Verrucomicrobiota bacterium | reverse complement strand
GCCGGGCCTTTCCACGATTGATCCTGCCGGCGGATGACCCGGTCGAACTCGCCTCGTACAAAGGGTCGATCACGGAGATTTACGCCCATGATGATTACCAGGTGCAACGGCTGGCGGCGGAGGGGTTTGTCCCGGCGCTGGTGGTGGACATCGGCGCGCAGATTGGCGCCTTTACCACGCTGGCGGCGAATTTGTGGCCGCAGGCGAAAATTTATTCCTTTGAAGCGATGCACCAGCACTTCCGCGGGCTGGCGGCCAACTGCACGCCGAGGTGCCGGGCGATCAACCTGCCGGTGCTCGGGGACCAGGACGCGCAGATGAACATTGACGGGAAGCGGTACTTCGACGTGGGGGAATATTTTTTTGACGCCGCGTGGCTCGCCGACCTGCTGAAGAATTATCCCAACGCGCACACGCTGCTCAAAATCGACTGCGAAGGCGCAGAAGGGTCCATTCTGCCGCGGCTGATGGAGTATTCCAAGGTCCGCTTCGAAATCATCACCGGCGAATGGCACCAGTCGCACGTGAAGAAAATCGTCATTGATACCCTGAGCCCGTTCTACGACTTGAAAATGAACGAGCCGCCGCCGGGCGGGGGGAATTACTCGACGTTCTTCGCAAAGCTGAAACGGTAGCAATTTCGGGCGGCCGGAGTTCGCGCCGAGTCTTGCGCAATTGCGAAAAATCGCCTAAAGTGGCGACATGCCCATTTACGTTTACCGGGAAATCCTCGACGATGGCTCCGAGGGCGAATTGCTCGAGGTCGAGCAGTCGATGAGTGCGAAGGCACTGGAGCGACACCCGGTTACAGGCCGGCCGGTGCGGCGGGTTTATCTGCCGCCGGCGCTGACGACGAAATACACGCCGGGCCGCACCAAAAGCCTGCTGGCCGAACAAAACGTGGAGAAAAAAGGCTTCACCAAATACGTGCGCGACAAGCAGACCGGCGCGTACCACAAAACCGCCGGCAAGGACCCGCGCGCGCCGGACGTGCTCCGCAAATCCTAAGCCCCATGGACAAAGCCGAAATCGCGGAGGTGCTGGAGGAAATCGGGACGTTGCTGGAACTGACCGGGGAAAACCCTTTCAAGGTGCGGGCGTACCACAACGGGGCGCGGGCGCTGACAGCGTTGGAGGATGACCTCGGCGCGCGCATCAAGGCAGACACGCTGGGCGAGGTGCCGGGACTGGGCGAGGCACTGGTAGAAAAAATCACGACGCTGTATAACACCGGGAAATTGCCCTATTACGACAAGCTGAAGGCGAGTGTGGAGCCGGGGCTGGTGGAAATGCTGGGCGTGCCGGGGCTGGGGCCAAAAAAAATCATGGCGCTGCACAAGGAACTCGGCGTGGATTCGCTGGCGAAGCTGGCCGAGGCGTGCGCGGCGGGGAAAGTGGCGGGGCTGCCGGGCTTTGGCGAAAAGACGCAGGAGAATATTTTGACCGGCATCAAAAACCGGGAGGCGTACGGTCGCCGGCATTTGTGGTGGGACGCCTGGCAGGCGGCCGCGCCGATTGTGGAAGGGTTGAAAAAAATCAAGGGGGTCGAACGCGTCTCGCACGCGGGCAGTTTGCGGCGCGGGCTGGAGACGATCGGCGATTTGGACTTTCTCGTGGCGGCGGAAGACCCCGATCCGGCAATGAAGTGGTTCACCACCCAGCCCGGTGTGGCGGAAGTGACGGGGCGCGGCGGCACCAAGGCGAGCGTGCGGCTCAAAGACGGGATGCAGGCGGACTTGCGCGTGGTGCCGTTGAAACAATTTTATTTTGCGCTGCACCACTTCACCGGCTCGAAGGACCATAATGTGAAGATGCGTTCACGCGCGCTGGCCCGCGACTTGAGCCTGAGCGAATGGGGCCTGACGAAAAAGGACGACCCGACCGCGGGCGGGCCGGGGGCGAAAAGCGTCATTACCGCGCGGAGCGAAGACGATATTTTTGAAAAACTCGGGCTCCACCCCATCCCACCGGAATTGCGCGAAGGGCTGGATGAAATCGAACGGGCGGAAAAAGGGCCGCTGCCGCGGCTGATTGAGGAAGGCGACCTGCGCGGGGCCTTCCACAACCACACGAACGCCTCCGACGGCCACGCGACGCTCGAAGAGATGGCGGCCGCCGCCGATGAACTCGGCTGGGAGTATCTCGGCATTGCCGACCATTCAAAGTCGTCCTTCCAAGCGCATGGGCTCAGCGAGGAACGACTGCTGGCGCAGGTGGAAAAAATCCGCGCGCTCAACGCGTCCAAGAAATTCCGCGTGCATCTTTTTGCGGGAACGGAGTGCGACATCCTCAAGGACGGCCAGCTTGATTACGAGGACAGCGTGCTGGCGCAACTGGACTACGTGGTTGCGTCAGTGCATAATCGTTACGGACAGGGCGAGGATGAGGCGGCGATGACCAAGCGGATGGTGCGCGTGCTCGAACACCCGCACGTGACGATGCTGGGCCACGCGACGGGGCGACTGCTGCTACAGCGCGAGGGCTATGCGGTGAACATCGCCAAGATTATCGCCGCGGCGGCGGCCAATGGCAAAATGATCGAATTAAACGCGCAGCCGCAGCGCCTCGACCTCGATTGGCGGTATTGGCGCCAGGCGGCAGACAAGGGCGTGATGTGCGTGATCAATCCCGATGCCCATGACACCGCGGGATTGCGCTACGTGCGCCTCGGCGTGCTGATTGCGCGCAAAGGCGGGCTGGCGAAGGAGCAAGTATTCAACACGCGACCGCTGGCGGCGGTGACGAAAGCGCTCAAGAAAATTGCGGCGAAATAAAAATCAGTGGGCTTGGGCGCGGTAGGCTTTCACGAAAGCGGTCAGTTCGTCCGCGGGAATTTCGGACACGGCAATGAAGTTCAGACCATCCTGCGACCAGGATAGCGTGTGATAGCCCCGGGTCTCGGCGGACTGCTCAGGCAGCGGGCCGGAGGTCGAGGGCCAGACAAACAAGTTGATAAAATGTTTGCGCCGGGCATACACGAGCGCGGCCACGGGTTGTGGCCCAAGCTGGTCGAGCCGGCCACCAGCCAGCGGAAAGCCTTCGGCGGATAAGTCCACCACGGGTGGAGCAAAATTGGTTTTGCCCGCAAACCACGGTTTGACGGTGTGCTGGTCAGTGGAGACCACGTCCATCAGATGCGTGGCCATGAGCGAGCGGGCGTGGCTGGCGAGCGCTTCGTCGAGCAAGCCCGACGTTTGCCCGCGTTGCAGACCGATGAACAGGCCAAATAAAACCGCGGCGGCCAGCGACGTCGCCCAACCGAGATACGGCCAAAATTTAATGGTCACATTGCGACGGGGTTGAGCCGTGATGGGCAAAGCGGCGCGGATTTTCTCCGTCAGACGCGCCGGGGCGGCATAGCGCGGCAGACTGGCGCGCAGAGCAGCGCGGCCGGCGCGGATTTTCTCCACGTCGGCGCGGCACGCGGGGCATTTTTGCAAGTGGGCCTCGAACTCAATCAGACGGCCGAGTTCGAGTTCACCATCGGCATAAGCCTGCCGGAAGGCCTGGGGCTGGTCACAGTCCATGGGAAAGATCCTTTCGCAAAAGCAGTTGCAGTTCGCCGAGGAGTTTCAGCCGGGCGCGCGCGAGGCGCGACATGACGGTGCCGATGGGCACTTCCAAAATAGCGGCGATTTCCTTGTAGGCGCAGCCCTCGATTTCATGGAGCACGAGGATTTCGCGCGCTTCGTCCGGCAGTTTATCCATGGCCTGGGGGAGCAATTCGCGGGCGGCGGCGTGCGCCCAGGGCGATTCGACGGTGGCGACGCTGGAGCTGTGCTCGATTTCGTCGAAAGAGATGGGCGGCTCGACCAGGCGCTTTTGGCGGAGGCGGGAGTAACAGACGTTGCGCACGATGGCGAGCAGCCACGTGCGCCCGTCCCCGCCGCGAAAGCGGTCGAAAGCCCGGTAGGCGCGCAGGAAGGCTTCCTGCACGCAATCTTCGGCATCGTGGTCGTGGCGCATAAGCCAGCGGGCGAGGTTGTAAGCGGCGTCCTGGTGCGGCAACAGGGCCTGCTCAAAGGTGGCGGGGGCCACCGCAGACGGGAACGCGGATTCGTCCATAAAGAATTATACGTCAAAACCGGCGGTTTTATTCCCGCAAAAAAACAAAAAGTTTTTTGCGAAGATTTCGGGAATAAAACGGGTTCCCGGCACGTATTCAACGGCAATCACCCTCACATCCATCCATGCACCACGACCACGAACATCCCGCCGGCTCCGCCGACCTCATCCTCGACAACCACAACCACGACGGCGTAGACCGTCGCGGTTTCTTAAAATGCATGGCCTGGGCCGGCACCGGCCTGGTCTGGGTCGTCGGCAGCGGCACACTCAGTTCGCGCGTACTCGGCGCGAGCTACGGTGCCGGTGCGGCCATGCCCGCGACGCCGGCCATGCCTACGACCAGCACCGGTTTGCTGAACTTTGTCCAAATCAGCGACAGCCACATCGGCTTCAAAATGCCCGCGAACCCCGACGTGGCCGCGACCTTCCGCGAAACCGTCAATCGCATCAACGCGCTCCCGACCACGCCGGAATTCATTTTGCACACGGGCGACCTCACCCACTTGTCCGATCCCGGTCAATTTGACTTGCTGGATCAAATGACCAAGGACTGCAAAACGAAGCAGGTTTTCTACGTGCCCGGCGAACATGACGTGGGCAGCGACAACGGAGCGGAATACCTGAAACGCTTCGGCAAGGGCACAATGGGCGCCGGCTGGTACAGCTTTGACCAAAAGGGCGTGCATTTCATCGGCCTGAACAATGTCATGAATTTGGCCCAAGGCGGCCTGGGCACCATCGGCGCCGAGCAGCTGGCGTGGCTGGAAAAAGACCTGGCGAGCCTGTCGGCGGAAACCCCCATCGTCGTCTTCGCGCACATTCCGCTGTGGGCGGTTTATCCGAAATGGGGTTGGGGCATGGACGATGGCGCAAAGGCGCTGGACCTGCTCAAGCGGTTTGGCTCGGTCACGGTATTGAACGGGCATATCCACCAGGCGCTGCAAAAGGTGGAGGGCAACATGATGTTCCACACCGCGCGCTCGACGGCTTTCCCGCAACCCGAACCGGGTACCGCGCCCAAGCCCGGCCCGATGCTCGTGGATGCGCCGAAACTGCGCTCCTACCTCGGGCTCACCAGCGTGAAATACATCGAACACGACCACACGCTGGCGGTGGTGGATTCAACCCTCGCCGACAAAGCCGGATAAACCGGACGCCAAACCATGGACAGCGAATTTTGGGCAAAAATTCATGGCGCGAGCACGCATCTGCCCCTGGCACTGGCGGGGTGTTCGTGGCTCTTCGATGCGGCGGGTTTGGCGCTGGCGCGCCGACCGGCGGGGCCGCAGTTGAACATCGCCGGATACTGGACGATGTTACTTGCCGGGCTGGGGACTTTTCCCGCCGTAGCCTCCGGATTACTCATGACCAAGGGCCAGATGCTGGGCCACGACCTGGTGCGTTTTCATCACCTGTTTGTCTGGCCGGCGTTTGGCCTGCTGGTGGGGCTGGCCACGTGGCGGGCGATGGTCGGCACCATGACCCGGCGCGGGGTGTTCGGCTGTTATCTGGCCGTGGGTTTTACGGCGGCGGCCTTGGTGGCCGGCGCGGGCTATTTTGGCGGGGAAATGCTTTTGGGCCATTGAAACCTGACGGACGATGACTCGCGAAAAGAAAGCATTGGGGGCGGCCATCCTGGCCAGCGGGCTGGCATTGGGCGGGGCCTTTGTTTTCGGCAAGACCTTGCAGCAACAAGCCCGGGCCGATTCACACCAGCAACCGGCCGTCGCCGAGACCTGGCTGTTCTCGCCCCCGGCACCCTCACCGGAAATGGCCGTGGCGGGACAAAAATTATTCCTGAACAGTTGCGCGCACTGCCACGGGGCCGACGCCCACGGCGATGAAGGGCCGGACTTGCACGGCGTGCAAGTGAGCGACCGCCGCATCGTGAATGTCATCAAGAACGGCATCCAAGGCGAAATGCCTTCTTTCGCCAAAAAACATTCGGAGGCGGAAATAGCCGAATTACTGGCTTATGTGCGCTCCCTGAATTGACGCGGCCTCAAGCCCCAGCTTTGCCATGGACGTTCGCACCCGACGTGCCCTTCAAAACGCAGGGGAAAAGGAAGACCCCGGCCACGACCAGCACGGCAAACGTCACGTACATGGGCGAAGGCTCGACATAGTCTTTGTAAAACATGATTTTCGCCCGAGTAATGACTTCAAAGAGATTTTGGCCCTCGCCCATGGCCTTCGGGTCAGTGACATAGCGGTAAACCAAATCGCGTTCGAGCCCGCCAAAGAAAGCCAAGAGCGCCTGGCCCGCCACGACCACCGGCACGGTGTTAAGCGCCGCCAGCCAGCCGGAAAAATTCAAATCGTGCCAGCGTTTGGCGCAAATGGCCGCGAGGGTCCAAATGGCGAAAACCCACTCGGCAAAGAATAGCGCGGTGAAAAAATTGGCGAAAATGGACAAATCGGTATCCGCGAGCATCCAGACAAAACCGTTCCGGGCATACATCATGGCCATGATGATGATGATCAGCAGCAAGGAATGCAGGAGGAACCAGGCCGTAAGGCCCTCCCAAAAAGTGAGCCGCTTGATGCGGCCCCGCGGTGAAAAAAACAGTTCCATGGTGATAAGACAGGAGCGAACGACCAGGAGTCCGGCGTCCAAAATCAGGATTAACGCTTTGGGTTCCAGCGTCAAGCCAACTCAGTTCTCAATTGCCTTTTGGAACAATTTTTCCGATAATAAAAACATGGGGCATACACCCAAGCCTGCCTGCGCCAGTTGCGGAGCGACCGCGACGGTCTTCATCACTTTTGCCAAGGACGGCAAAAATGTTTCCCGCGCCTGGTGCGAAAAACACGCGGCAGAAAACGGGGTGTTCGACGCGGACACTTACGCACTGCTTGAGCGGGCGGGCGCCACGGCACGCCGCACGCGGGAGCCGACGGCGCGCTGCCCGGCCTGCGATTGCAGCCAGCGCGACTTCGAACACCGGGGCCGCTACGGCTGCCCGACGTGTTACAGCGTTTTCGCCGGGATGCTGCCACCACTGTTGAAGCGCATGCACCGCGGTGCGGTGCATCGCGGAAAAATCCCGACGCGCAGCACCGACCCGGCCACGGTACGCCAGCGCCTGGAGGTACAGCAAGCGGAGTTGAGCGACCCGGCCCGCCTGAACAAAGGCGAAGGCCTGGCGCAAACACACGAGGCCATCGCCGCCCTCGAGGCCAAACTGCCGGACGAGGCCGGCGCACCACCCGGCCCGGCGAGACCGCCCAGCCGACCGGCCAGGTGAAGGGGATTTACGCGCCCGCGCAATGAACAACCTCCTCCAGACTGTCGAAGACCTACTTTACTGGCTCACCATTTCCGCCAGCATTGGTGTGCCACTCATCGTTTGCGCCTACATTGCCTTTCGACCCACGCATCAGATCTGCGCCTCGTGGCAGAACTTCCGCGTCAGCCGCAGCCCGCATCGGGCGTTCAAGGACCGCCACTTCCGGCATCTGCCCGGGCGCGTGCGCAAATTGAAAATTGTGTGCTTCTTCGGTTTCTTTCTTTTCCTCTGGCTGGCGCTGCGGCAATTCCACGTTGATTTGGCGGATGTTTTCGGGCGTCTGGTAAAATAGTTTTGCGTAGGATTGCCTCGGGTGGCGGCGCCGTGCAAGCTGGGTTGATGACTGGCTGGTTGCAACGGGCCGGGGGAATAATCGCCGCGCGCTGGCGCTGGTTTTGGGGCACGCGCAATCCGGGCCCCGACACAGCGGCCAGCGAGCGCGGACGGCTTGGTGAGGAGGCCGCCGCAACGTTCCTCCGGGAGAAGGGCTGGAAAATCGTCGCCCGCAACTGGCGGCATGGGCGGGACGAGCTGGACCTGGTGGCCTGGGACGGCGAAGTGCTAGTCTTCGGAGAGGTCAGAACCCGGGCGGCCCATGCCCCCGTGACGGGGTATCATTCGGTGACGCGGCGTAAAAAGCACGCCCTGGCCCGGGCGGTGCGCGCCTACCTGCGGGGTCTGGAGCAAAGGCCGGCGCATTTTCGCTTCGACATCGTGGAGGTGAGAGTTTCTGATGGGGCGGTGCCGGAGGTGATGCTCCATGCCGGCATTCCCTTGCTTCCCAACCACCTTCCACCCATCCGCAACGACGGGCGCCGGCCCTAATTTCCCATGGTTGAACCTTCCCGCCATCCCTTCCTCCAAGGCCTGAGCAAACATCGCGGTGCACCGCCGACGATCCTGGTCATCTTCGGGGCGTCCGGCGACTTGTGCGCGCGCAAGCTGGTGCCAGCCATTTTCAACCTGGCGGTGGACAACCTGCTGTCGCCCGACTTCTACCTCATCGGCTTCGGGCGCAAACCGATTCCGGACAATGATTTTCGGGCGGAGACGGCGAAGGACATCAAGCAGTTTTCCCGACGGCCGCTGATGGACGACGTGTGGGCGCGCGTGCAGGCCAACACTTTTTACATTCCGGGCAGCTATGATGACGTCAACGCCTTCAAGACCCTGGGCGGGAAAATTGACGCCATCGAAAAACAGCTGGGACGCGATTTGCAGTGCGTGTTTTACATCTCGACACCGCCGAACGTCTTCAAGCCGGTGCTGGAAAACCTCGGCGTCAGCGGACTGGCGCGGCGGCACGCGGGCACGCCGCTGGCCTCGAAGATGATTATCGAAAAGCCGTTTGGGCGCGACCTGGCCTCGGCGCAGGATTTGAACCGCATCATCCGCAACCAGTTTGAGGAATCGCAGGTCTACCGCATTGACCATTACCTGGGCAAGGAGACGGTGCAGGATTTGCTGGTGCTGCGTTTTGCCAACACGATTTTTGAGCCGATTTGGAACCGGCGCTATGTGGATTGCGTGCAAATCACCGTGGCGGAGGACCTCGGCGTCGGCGAGCGCGCGGGCTACTACGACCAGTCGGGGGCGCTGCGCGACATGATTCAAAACCACACGATGCAGCTGCTTTCGCTGGTGGCGATGGAGCCGCCGGTGTCATTGAGCGCGGAGGATATCCGCGATGAAAAAGTGAAGCTGCTCAAAGGCATCCAGCCGGCCAACCTGAAAGCGGAAGGCGGCGACGTGGTGCGCGCACAATACACGGAAGGACTCATCCAGGGCCAGAAGGTGCCGGGTTATATGCAGGAAGCGGGCGTGCCGGCCGATTCCATCACCGAGACTTACGCGGCGGTGCGCCTATCCATCGAAAACTGGCGCTGGCAGGGCGTGCCATTCTACCTGCGGTCGGGCAAGCGGCTGGCGCGGCGGGTATCGGAAATCGCGGTGCAGTTCAAGCGCCCGGCGGGGATTTTGTTCGCCGACCACGAGCGCTTCAACCTCGCGGCCAACACGCTCGTCATCCAAATTCAGCCGGATGAAGGGACTACTTTGCTGATGAACTCGAAGGTGCCGGGCCTCGAAACCCGCACGCAACCGGTGAAGATGCACTTCCGCTACGCGACGACATTCGGCTCGAACACGCCCGAAGCGTACGAGCGCCTCATCCTCGATTGCATCGTGTCCGACTCGACGCTCTTCATCCGCGGCGACGAGACGGAGACCTCGTGGAGGCTGTACACGCCGATTCTCGATTTCTGGCAGGAAGGCGGCAAACGCGGCCTGGAAAATTACGCGGCCGGCTCGTGGGGGCCGCTGGCGGGCGACCGTCTGCTGTGGGATCAACATCATGAATGGCGCCGGGCCGGGCCGTAAAAATCATGACCACCCTGCTCGATGTTTTGCCCGGGATGGCGCTGCGGTTGTCCGACGTGTCCAAGACACTTTCGCGCATGTGGCAGAGCGACGCGCCGCACGGCAGCGCGGAACCCTCCGCGTTTCGCGCGTCGCAGATGAACCTGGTGCTGCAATTTGGGCTGGCGACACCACCCGATGAGGCGCAGCGCGTGTTCGACCAAGCCATTGAATTCGCGCAAGTGTACCCATGCCGCATCGTGGCGCTGTGCCCGGTGAAGGACGCGAACGAGAGTCTGTTCGTGCAGGCGAAACTTTTTTCACAGTGCTACATCGGCCCAAGCACGCGGCAAATGTGCTGCTGCGAGGCGCTGATTCTCGGCTACCCGGTCAACGCCGCGGGATTTTTGGAAAACCAGGTGAGCGTCTGGCTGGAAAGCGATTTGCCAGTGTATCATTGGCTGCACCGCGTGCCGGCGCGCCGCATTGAGGAATTATATCTCCCCTACCTCAAACTGTGCACGCGCATCGTCTTTGATTCGTGCATTGAAGGGGCGGACTATGCCAAGACGCACTGGCCGAAGCCGGAAACGGTGATGGACCTCGCGTATGCGCGGCTGCTGCCGGTACGCCAGTCCATCGGGCAATTTTTGAGCAGCTACGAACCCGACGCGCTCATCGCGGGCCTGGCGCGCGTTGAATGCCGCTATGCGCCCGGCGCGGATGGCGAAGCGGCCAACCTTTTGCGCTGGCAGGAAACCTGCCTCGACCATTGTGAAAAGCCCGGCGAGCACCCGGATGAGGTGACTTTCCTCGCGAAGCCGCTCGCGGCCGCCTCGACCAACGAACTCGAAGTCGAATGGCAATACGACGGCGGAAAGAAAAATTTCCTCTGGGCGCACGCGAAAGATTGCGACGGTGTGCGCATCAAGGCCGACTTCGGCAAAGGCGCGGTGGATTTCCCGCAGCACGTCAAACCCATCGAACGGGTGAAGGAACTGGCCGAGGCGTTGTTTTTTTAGGCGGACGAATCACTTGGCGGATGACGACGCAGTCGCCGGAGCAGTGGCAGAGGCGCGTGAAGTACCGCGGTTTGCTGCGCTGGGGTCGCCGGTGGGCGGCGGGGCGTGGTCCTCTTTGGCGGGCGGCCCAAGTAATTCGGTGAGTATCGACTTCAGCCCGTCGGCCCAGACTTGGTAGCCCTTCAGCGTGGGATGCAATTTGTCGCCGGGGTTCATCATGCCGTCGAGCAACTTGCCGTCCTTGTCCGCCAGCCGGTCATTGACGTTGAGAAAACGGATGGTTTTCCCGTCGGCGAATTGGGCGATGTTCGCGTTGATTTGGTTAATGGCGGGGATGACGGCCGGGTTGTCGTTGCGCGGGAAAATGGCGGTGAGAATGATGACAGCCTTAGGCGCCTTCTGCCGGCAGGCATCGAGGATGGCCTTGATTCCCTTGGTGATGCCGGCAATGCGGGCGACATCCGGGAGGCGCGCGCCGACGTTGTTGGTGCCGGCCAAAAGGACAATGACCTTGGGGTTCACGCCGTCTAACTCGCCATTTTCGAGCCGCCAGAGGATGTTTTCAACCCGGTCACCGCCCCAGCCGAAATCGGCGGCGTTCCAACCGTAGAAATTTTGTTTCCAGTTGGCGAGAAAGTCCGGGTAATCCGTGGCGCCCCAACGGCGGGTGATGGAATCGCCCTCGAAATAAATGTCGATGCCTCCCTTTTTTGCCTTCTCGAGCAACTGCTGGTGGGCGAGTTGCGAATTGGCGTCGGCTCGGGGTGAGGGCTGGTCGGCAGGCGGGATTTGCGCGTGAGCCAAACCGGCCAGGCACACGAACACCGCCAGTGCCGGAAATAATTTTCGGGCGAGGGTCATGGCCGGTTTAGTTGACCCAGGTAGCAGACAATATTGACGTTGGAGCTTGAATATACCGCCCCACCCACTCGAAGAACGAGGGCCAGTTGGGCACCTCGGTGTGCCCGCCTTCGTGCTGCCGCCAGGCGAGTTCGCCGCCAATCAACTGCCCGACCGGGGGCATTGCATCCGTCAAATAATCACCGGGCGTGCCGAAATCTTTTTTGCCCAAGAGACGATAAACCGGCCCCGCGAGCACGCCTGCCATGAAACTGCCGTGGGCGTCCACCCATTTGGGGTCACCCGCGGACTCGACCCCGTAACTGATGAATACTGGGCGCGGTGCGCACAGGGCGATAAGCTCGTGCGAGTCCACGGGCAAATCCGCCGCCGTCTTCACGAAGGGTTCGGCCGCGCCATACTTGAGGAAATTTCCGGCCATCCAGTAATATTCGCCACCAGTGAGGTTTTCCACCGCCTCGCCAAAATCGTGGCGATGCAGCTTCGCGCCGCCTTCGCCGGAAGACGCCACGAGCGCAACGGCCACACGCGGGTCGAACGCCTCCGTGACGAGAGACGCCTTGCCGTAGCGGGAGACGCCGTCGATGCCGATTTTCTTAGGATTCACTTTCGAGTCGGGATGAGCGGCGAAATAGTCAATGAGTTGGCTGACGCCCCAGCCCCACGCGCGCAGCGCGCCCCAGTCGTCCGGTTTGCGGGGCTGACCCTGGTTGGTCAGGCCGATGATGCCCGCGGTGGTCAAACTATTGTTGTCGGGCTGGACGCTGGTGGGGTCGATGGAGCCGTAACCCCAGCCTTTGGCTATGGCCAACTGCGTCCAGGGAACCGCCCCGCCGGCAGTGGCGGGTGCGCCCGGCGGCCCGGAAATAACTTTGTAGGTGGGATGGCGGTCAAAAATGTCTTTCGCGGCGGGGTCTTCGTCGATGATGAGGGTCTTTAAGAGCTTGTCCACTTGGGCGGCTTGCGCGGCGGTTAAAGTATCTGGAGGCGGGCCCGCAACCGGACCGAAGTTAAACATCACCGGCACCAGGCCGGTGGCGTTGGCCGGCACGGTAAAGCTGGCGCGAATATTCACCGTGATTTGCGGGTAGGCGCGGTTGTCCACATGGCCCGTCAGGTACTTGGTCACAGTGGAGATGCCGCCGCTGGCGCCGGTGGTGGTGGCAGTGATTTCCCAAGTGACCTTGGGCACGTTGGCGGGGACGCGGCCATAAACCTCTCGTTCGAAATCTTCCAAAATTTCGGCGCGGCGCGCGGGCCATTGGTCGGGACGGGTTACCGGGGTGCCGTCTTTCATTTTCAGCGGGTCGGGCATGGAGTCTTTCCATGGGTTGGCCGTGGCCTCTTCAAAGCCCGGGCCGGTCCCAGGATTGCCGTTTTTCCCTGGACGCAATTGGGTGATGCCCAGCTGGTCCATCATGTTCTGATGGTCGTCATATCGCGCAGTTTGCGCGGAAACGCACGGGTAGATGGACAACACTAAGGCGAAAGCTAACAATGGGGTACGCATGGTGGTTTTTCCTTCCCGGGGGGTCGTGCTGATTTTTTACACACGAGTGCGATAGACAAGGGCAAATATGAGCCTGCCGGAAGAGCAAAACCCCGGCAGGATTTGGGATTGTCTTTCGAGCGCGCGAAATGAAAATGCCCTGAGTATGCGCGAAATCAAAAGCGATTACGGCACTTTGCGGGTGGGCACACTCGACGAGACCTTTCGCGGGATGGTGGATATATTGCGCAAGGCAGAGACCGAAAAAAACGCGCCGATTACCGTGGGGTTGTCCGGCGGTTCGACGCCGAAGGCTTTTTACTTGTGGGCGGCGGGGAAAAAGAAGCTGCCGAAAACGGTGTGGAAAAACTGCCTCTGGCTGACAAGCGACGAGCGCAGCGCGCCGCTGGAGTCGGACGATTCGAATTTCGGCAATGCCGACCGACTGATGCTGACGCCGCTGGGTGTGCCGGCGGAAGCGAAAATTCCCTGGCCGGTTGATTTGCCGCCCCTGTTTTGCGCAGAAGCGTTTAATCGAACGTGGAACTCCCGTTTTGGCGCGAAAAATTGTTTTGATGTGTGCTTCCTCGGCATGGGGGACGACGGGCACACGGCGTCGCTCTTTCCCGGCTGCACGCTCATTGGCTCCAGCCTGGCAGACAATTTTGCGGCGGTTGAATGGCCGGGGCGCGGCTGGCGGTTGACCATTACACAAGCCGGGCTGGCGCGGTGCGCCCGCGTAGTTATAGTGGCGAACGGCGCGAACAAAGCGGCGGTGCTCAAGGCGGTGCTGCGCGGGCCGTATGATCCGAAAATATTGCCGTCGCAAATCCACAAAGCGTACGCGAGCCGCGTGACCTGGCTGGTGGATGAAGCAGCGGCGGCCGAATTGTGATTGCGCCCCAAGTTCTCCTTGCGCCATTGGCATCTTGGGCGTATTTTTATTTGTTTTATTCATGAGCAAAGCGCCTGAGCCATCATCTTTCGACGACCAGCCAGAAGCCACGCCGCCGGCGGACGCCACGGCGCTGCTGGCGCAGCTCGATGCCGCCCAGGCCGAGACCGCGAAATTCAAGGACCACTACGTGCGGGCGATGGCCGACCTCGACAACTTCCGCCGCCGCGCCGCGCGCGAGAAGGAGGACACCCGCCGCACCGCCGCCGCCGCGCTGCTCGAAGACCTTTTGCCCGCGCTGGATAACCTGCGCCTTGGCTTGCAAGCGTCCCTCCAGGCCCACCCCGAGGCCAAGGCGGTGATTGACGGCATCAAACTGATTTCCGACCAACTGCGCGGGGTGCTCGCGCAGCATGGGCTCAAGGAGATTGACCCTACGGGCCAGCCGTTTGACGCGAAATTTCACGAATCCGTCGCCCAGCAGCCGAGCGCGGAGGTCGCTGACGGCCACGTGCTGCAAGTGTTGCGACCGGGGTATTTGCTCAATGACCGCCTGCTGCGGGCGGCGAGCGTGGTAGTGTCTTCGGGCCCGGGCAAGCATTAGGCCGAAAACGAGGCGCGGCACCCCCGACCGTTTCGCCTTGCGATACGGCGGGCGAAGGAAAGAATGATGGGCAGTGGCTTGGCCCAACCGGGCCGGCCCGCCAGCGTTCCTTCAATCCCAACCCTGATTTCCCCCATGACCACCCTCCTTGCCCAAATTCCCGTCAATCTGCTCACCATCGTCTATGTCGTGATCGCCGTCATGGTCGTCGTGGGTGGGGTGCTGTTCATCACGTTTTTCTTTACCTGGCTGAAGGCGCGGCTGGCCGGAGCGCCGATTTCCGGGCTGACCCTGCTGGCGATGCGCCTGCGCGGCGTGCCTTATGTATTAGTGACGGATGCGCGCATCACGGCTTCGAAAGCTGGCATTCCGATTGAGGTGGATTTGCTCGAAGCGCATTATTTGGCCGACGGCAACCTGATCCAGACGGTGCAGGCGCTGATCATGGCGCAGAAGGCGAACATCAACCTCGACTGGGGGCGGGCGTGCGCGATTGACCTTTCGACGAAGGGCACGAACAAGAGCGTGCTCGAAGCCGTCAAGACTTCCATCAACCCGAAGGTCATTGACTGCCCGAATCCACAATCGGGCCGCCTGACGATTGACGGCGTGGCGAAGGACGGCATCCAGGTCAAGGTGAAGGCGCGGGTGACGGTGCGCTCAAACCTGGAACGGTACGTCGGCAATGCGCTGGAGGAAACGATCATTGCGCGCGTGGGCGAAGGCATCGTCACCACCATCGGCTCGGCGGACACGTACAAATTTGTGCTCGAAAACCCGGACCGCATCTCCAAGACCGTGCTGGCGCGCGGACTGGACGTGGGCACGGCGTTTGAAATCATTTCGATCGACATCGCGGACGTGGACGTGGGCGAAAACATCGGCGCGAAATTGCAAGAAGCGCAGGCCATGGCGAACAAGAACATGGCGCAGGCGCAGGCGGAAATCCGCCGCGCGGCGGCCGTCGCCGTCGAACAGGAAATGAAGGCGCGGGTGCAGGAGATGCGCGCGAAGGTCGTCGAGGCCGAGGCGCAGGTGCCGCAGGCGCTGGCGGACGCGATGCGCAATGGCCGCATGGGCTTCATGGATTACTACAAGATGCAGAACCTGACGGCCGACACCGGCATGAGGCAGACCATCGGCCAGCCGGGCGACCAGCCGGCGAAGCCATAGATTCCGCACCACAAATTACGCCGCTATTTTTCATCCTTAATTTTCCAGCGCCATGGATCATGCCATCATCGTCCTCATCGTCGCCGTATTCGTCGGGCTGCGCGCGATGCTGGAAAAATCCAAAGGGGCGCAGAAGGATTCCCCAAGCGAGCGGCCGACAACGAATAACAACTTGCCTCCGGCCGAACCGCAGTTGACGGAGGCGGACAAGCGTTACCGGGAAATTCAGGAGGAAATCCGCCGGCGCGTCGTGCAGCGGCAGCAGCAGCCAATGCAAACTTCGCCTGCACCAGCAGCGCCGGCGCCCCGGCGCCCGCGGACCGTGCCCAATATGGGCGTCCCGCCAAGGCCTGCGCCGAAACCGATTTCCACTTACCAGCGCCTCACCCCGGCACCGCAACCGGCCATACCAGCGCCAATGGTCATGCCGGTGGCTACAATTTCCCCCAATACGGATGCCGCAACCATGGAAGCCGCCGCCACGGAAGCCGCGGCCTATGCGCTGCCGGAAAGCACGCCGGATGAATCACCCGTTAAATACAGCTATGGTCCAGCCCCAGTGGCAAATCTCAAACCTTTGCTGGCCTCGCCGTCGTCCGCCCGGCAAGCGTTTGTGTTGCGGGAAATACTCGACCGCCCGCTCTCGTTGCGCCCGGTCTATTGCGGCGGACATGAAAACTGGCTCTGAGATTTCCAAAAAACTTTTGCTGTTTCAGTTTATTTCGTTTTTTATTTTACGTTGCCATGGCCCTGCCACCCTTTACCAGCCAGTTAATCGCCGACGTGGGCATCAGCATGGGCGATGAAGGCAAGGGGCGTCTCGTCTATGAAATCGCCTCCGAGCTGCGCGCGAGCACAAAGCGGAGCGATGCGGTGGGCGTGGTGCTCAAGGTCAACGGCGGCGCGAATTCGGGCCATACGGCGGGCGGCCTGAAGCTCAACCTGCTCCCGGCGGGCGTGATTGACGCCGATGTGCCCACCCTGGCCATCGGGGCGGGCGTGGTGGCCGACCCGCGAAAATTCCTCTGGGAGATCGACCCGCTGGAGCGCCGCGGTTTCCGTGTCTTCGAGCGCCTGCTGATTGACGAGCGCACCATGGTTTCCGACCTTTCGCACCGGCTGCTCGACCTGGCCTGGGAGGATTACCGCACGCACGTCCTCGGCGAACCGCAACGGGGATCGACGGGCCGCGGCATCAGCCCGGCCTACACGGATGAAGCGAGCCACTGGCCGATTTACTACGGCGACTTCCTCGGCGGGCGCGAAGACTTCGCGCGAAAATTCCGCACCCGCGTCAACCGGGCTCTGCGGGTCATCAAGGAAATCTGCCTCGTGGCGCCGGTGCACTGGAAGCACTTTTTTGAGCGGCTTTCGCTGGCCGAAGCACGCGCCAACCACGCCAGCATCGAGGCGGGCATCTTTGCCAAGGAGGAATTTGATTTTGAAAAATTCCGGGGCGAAGAGCCATTCTCGTTCAAGACGGACGAACTCCTGGAAGCCTACTGGCAGGCCGGGCAGCGACTGCGCCCGCGCATTGGCGATGTACGCGAGGCCGTACTCACGGCACTGGCCGGGGGGCAGCACGTCATCGGCGAGTTCGGCCAGAGCTACTGGCTGGACAAGCGGCATGGTTTCCCGCCGAACGTCACGGCCTCGCACACTTACACACCGGAATTTTTCCTGAGCGCGGGGATTCCCTGCCAAGCGGTACACACCATCGGCTGCTGCAAGGCCTACGACACCAAGGTCGGCACCCACGTTTTTCTGACGCAGATGGAAGACGCCCACCCGCTGGGTAAGCTTTTGCGCGAGTTGGAATACGGCACGAGCACCGGCCGCCAGCGGATGGTCGGCTGGTTTGACGCCGTGGAAAAAGGCGATGCCCTGCGCTACGGGGGCTTTCAGGACATCGTCATCAACAAGCTCGATGCGCTGACCCACCGCGGCCACTGGCACGGCGAACTGCAAGTGTGCACCGGCTATCGCGCCAAGGACGGCGCGCTCACCGCCGGAGTGCCGAGAGAAGACCGCGCGCGGCAATCGCTGCAACCGGTCTATGCCCACCTACCCGGCTGGAATGAAGACATCGCCGGTGTGAGAGAATTTGCCCAATTGCCAAAGAACGCCCAACGCTACACGGCTTTTCTCGTCAAAAGCGTGATTGACGTCGCGGCCCGCGGAGGCAAAAAAATTCCGCTGCCGAACCTGCGCTACATCGGCACCGGGCCGGACCCGGACCAGGTCATTCGCGATGTACCCGCGACGAAGGAATTGCTGAAGCTGGCGGTGTAAACAAACACGACTATGGTCTAGCCGGAGATTTTCAAGATAACGGGGTCGTCTTCGAGCTCGGGGAATTCCTCGCGGAGGCGCTTGAGGCCCTCGGCGGTGGGGAAGGCGTAGTTCTTCTGGCCGGATTCGCCCTCGAAGCAGGGGTAAAAGGGCCGGTAGTGCTTGTCGTCAATGAACTCGGCGAGCGCGGCTATCAGATTGAAATCCTGGGCCTTGTAGTAATTGAACTGCTCCTCCATGGGCGCGAAGCCGGCCTTGTGGGTCTTGAAGGTGTGCTTCTTGAACGGCGTGGATTTTTTGCGCGAAACCTCGTCGAGCGCGAGGTGGTAGAGCAGCGTGTTCGCGACCTGGGTGAAACGGGCGTCGTCCTTTTTTGCGGCAAAAAAATCGCGGCGTTTGTGGGCGATGGCGATGGTCCACGCGCAGAGCTCGGTGAGCGGGCGTTTGCCGAGGTCGGCCGTTTCGTGGCGCATGAAGGCCTCCGGCGTGGCGGAGTTTAAATAACTCAACTCCTCGTCGACGAATTGGTAAACATAAAAGACCTCGCCATGCTTGTCCGGCGCGGTGAACTCGCGAAAATGCTTCATATACAACTCGCGGAAGCGCAGGACTTCGTAAGAGGCGTGGCCGAGGAGGATTTGGGATTCGTCGCCGAGATCCATGACGCGCTGGGCGCGGTTGATGCCGCTGCCGGCGAGGTTGCTGACGCCGTTGATGTCGAGGATGAGGTTGTCCTGATTCTCGTTGATGCCGATGCGGACTTTGAACCGCCGGGCCTCGTCCTGCTCCTTCTTGTTGTGCGCCTGGATGGCCTCGAGGAGCTTGAAGGAGAAAATCATGTTGATGTCGAAAAAATTGTAATTGAGGAAGGCGACGCACATGCCATCGCCCGTCGGCAACAGGATGCGCTCCTCTTTCGGGATTTTTAAATCCTCAAACACCCGCGCGACCATCGTGTTGAGCAGGTCGATGATGTCCGACTGCGCCTCGACGCTGCGGTTCTTCGTGTAGTCGACGACGTCCACAAAGGCGTATTTGGCCAGGGCGGTGGTGGCAATTTTCATGGGCTAGTTTAAGTCCCCCCAATAGAGCGGTTCGACGGCGAGGTCGCCATCGCGCACGCATTTTTTTAAGAAGGCCGGGAAGAAACGGCAATCGCCAAGTTTGGCCAATTCGAGCCAGGCGACGCCGACCTGCCGCCGGTCACGCTGCGCCCCGGCCTTGGGCTCCGCGCCCGCGGGCAGCACGCAGCGAAACACCACCTCGACCTGGTGGAAGTTTTTGTGCTCGGTGGCAAAAGTGTGGTTTTTGCCTATATATTCGCGGACATACAGCAACGGCCCCGGCTCGAGCGCGATACCGATTTCCTCGCCGGTCTCGCGGCGCAAAGTCTCCGCCAGGGTTTCGCCGTGGCGCTGCCCGCCGCCCGGCAGGATGAAAAACTCGCCTTCGTTATCGCGCATGGCGATGGCGAGCAGACGGCCATCGCGCACGACCACCGCGCGGGCGGCGGTGCGGACAGTCTGGGGATAAGGAGGCGGGGGCATGAGCGGCGTCTGGGGCACGACGTTTATCCGCATCAGCCCGCGAAGGCAATTTTTATTCAGGTCGGAGCTGTTGCACTCCCCTCCCCGGCGCTGGCGAATTGGAAATACAAACGCGCGTAAACGCCGCCCTGCGTGAGGAGTTGCGTGTGCGTGCCGCGCTCGATGAGGTGGCCGTGGTCGAGGACGAGCACGACGCTGGCGTTGCGGATGGTGCTCAGCCGGTGCGCGACAACGAAGCTGGTGCGCCCTTCGAGCAACTTCGCCAAAGCCGCCTGCAAACGCGCCTCGGTGATGGTGTCAATCGCACTGGTGGCTTCGTCGAGGATAAGGATGCGCGGGTCGGCGAGCATGGCGCGCGCGAAGCAGACCAGTTGCTGCTGCCCAACAGAAAGCCCGCGGCCTTTTTCGCCAACCTTGGTGGCGAGGCCCTGCGGCAACGATTCAATCAAATCCAGGCAATCGAGCTTGCGGAGCACGGCGGTGACTTCCTCATCGGTGGCTTCGGGACGCGGCAGGCGGATGTTATCGGCCACGGTGCCAGTGAATAAAAAGCTGTGCTGGAGCACGAGGCCCATCTGCCGGCGCAGGGACGTACTGGTGACGCTTTTGATTTCGTGGCCGTCGAGGAGGATTTCGCCCGTTTGGGCGAGATAAAATTTCGAGAGAAGGTTGATGATGCTCGTCTTGCCGCTGCCGGTGTGGCCAACGAGCGCAATGGTCTGCCCCGGCTCGGCGGTGAAGGAGATGTCGTGCAGGACGGGCCGAGCGGGGTCGTAGCCGAAGGTGACATGGCGAAATTCGACGCGGCCTTGCAGTGGCGGCACAGGTTGAGTCCCGGGTGAATCCTGCCACTCGGGCGGCGTGTCTAACATGCGGAAGAGGCGCTCGGCGCCGGCGAGAGCGGTCATCATCTGCGCGAACTGGTTGCCCAAAACGGTGATGGGGCCGAAGAACTGGTTGGCGAGGAAGAAAAACATGATGAGGTCGCCGGCGGGCATGTTCCAGCCGGGGTGGAGCGCGCCATAGCCGCCGGCAATGAGGATCGTGGCGATGAAGAACTGCGAGTTCACTTCGAGCAGCGGGATAAACATGCCACTGTAACGCGCGAAATTCAGGGTGTAGAGCGAATGGTCGTGCGCGAGGCGTTTGAAGATGCCAGCGTTCACGGCCTCGCGGCCGAAGCTCTGCGTCACGCGAATGCCAGCGACCGTCTCAGCCAGCGAGGCCGTCACGCGGGAAAAGCTTTCCTGCATCATGCGCGTGGAGTGGCTGAGCCGTTTGCGGAAGTAACGGTCGAGCGCCCAGGCCGGCGGAACGGTCAGCAAGACGACGAGAAAGAGCCGCCAGTTATTATGCGCCATCAGCAAGCAGGCCCAAAACATCTGGCCGCACTGCACCAGGCCGACAAAGAGGAAATTTTGCACGCCGAGGCGCACGGCTTCGATGTCGCTCGTCATGCGGCTGATGACGCGGCCGAGCTTCGTACGGTTGAAGAACGCCATCGGCAAGGTGAACAGATGCCGCAGCAAAAACAGCCGCAAATCACGCACGACGTCCTCGCCGAGTCTGAGCGCGTAAAATTGGCGGTAGTAGAGCGTCCAATCCGTAAAGCAGACCAGCGCGAAATAGGCCGCCAGCGCCCACCAAAGCTTTGGCAAGTCATGATGGGCGATCGGCCCCTGGATGATCACGCCAACCGAGTAGGCAAGCAGCGGGAGCTGCGCCGAGCGAATGGTGACCAGCACGAAGAGCCGGTTGCGCATCTTCGCGTACGGATGCGTGTAACTGAACAGCCGGCGCAGGATGCGCAGGTCGAGCGTGCGCGGGAGTTCGCGCTGGTCATCCTCGTCATCGCGCGGGGCGCCGCGGGCCAGCGAGAATTCGTGCCGCACGGTCGGGTGCGGCATGGGCGGGCGCTGGAAAAGCTCGCGCAGCCAGCCGAGGTCGAAGCTCATGGCACATCTCCTTCCGGCGGAGCGCGCAATTCGATGGAAGGCGGCGGCACAGCCGGGCGCGGCCCCCAGGGCGCGCGGGTGTTTTGGAGCACTTGGAGACTTTCGAAATCAACGCCCTGGATGCTCACGGAGCGACGGTAGGGGCCGGCTTCCTTCATCAGTTCGGCGTGCGTGCCCTGCTGCACCAAGCGGCCCTGCTCGAGCACGAGAATGCGGTCGGCCCGGCGCAGGGTGCTCAGGCGGTGCGCGACAATGAAGGTGGTGCGGCCCTGGACGGCGTTTTCGAGCGCCTCGATGATTTCGTGCTCAGTGCCGGGGTCAACCGCAGCGGTGGGATCGTCGAGCAAAAGAATGGGTGGGTCGTGCAACAACGCGCGCGCAATGGCGAGACGCTGACGCTGGCCACCGGAAAGGTTCGTGCCCAGTTCGCCGAGGAGCGTTTCGTAGCCCTGGGGTTGCTCGCGGATAAATTTATCGGCGGCGGCGATTTGGGCGGCGCGCTCGATTTGCGCGCGGGTGGCGCCGGGATTGCCAAAGGCGATGTTGGACGCAACCGTGTCGGAAAACAGAAAATTCTCCTGAAAAACCAGGCCGATGGCGCGGCGCAATTCATCGAGGGACAAATCGCGCAGGTCATGTCCGTCGATCAAAATGCGCCCGGCCGCGGGGTCGTAGAAGCGCGGGATGAGCGACATGAGCACGCTTTTGCCGGAGCCGGTGGCGCCCGCGATGGCGATCAGCTCGCCGGGTTTGACGGCAAAAGAAATCTCCGTGAGGGCGGCGTGTTCGGCGTTGTAACTAAAGCTGACCTTCTCGAAAATAATTTCACCCCGCACTTTGCCCAGCGGCTGGGGATTCGCTGGCGACTGCACTTCGACGGGAGCGTCGAGCACTTCGAAGACACGGCGCGCGCTCGTCAACGCCAGCTGGATGGAATCCGCCACCGAGGCCATGGTGTTGACTTGACCGGAAAATTGCTGGAGCAGGCCGGCGAACACAACCAGGCCCGCGCCAAGCTGGATTTCGCCGCGCACCACCATGACGCCGCCATAACCGAGCAGGACAATCATTCCAATCTGCGTCAGCATGTCCATCGTGGGCGAGTACAGGCTGACGGCGCGGAAAATGCCGTAGCGCTGCGTGGCGACGCGCTGGTTGTCGGCGCTGAAACGCGCGATGGCCTGATCCTCGAGGGCGAAACCCTTGATGGTGCCGATGCCCTGGACGCACTCGGCGAAGGAGAGCACGAGATTGTCCATCAATTCGCGGCTTTCGACGTAGGCGGGGCGAATTTCCCGGGCGAAGAACACCGAGCGAATCCATAACAGCGGCATGGTGGCCAGGCAGGCCAGCGCGAGCCGCGGACTGATGTTGACCATGTAGATGACATAGATGGTCAGCGAAATCAGCATAATGAAAATTTGAATGACCACCTGGTCCACGAACGCGCGGACGTTCTGCACGTCGCTCGTGCAGCGGTTGATGATGGAACCACTGGCGTTTTCGTCGAAAAAGCGGAAGGACAGGCGCTGGAGCTTGTCATAAACCTGCGTGCGCATGTCCACCACCAGGCGGTGCTGCGTCAGCAGGCCGATGCCGACGGTGTAGGCGTAATTGAGCACCGAACGCAGCAAAGCAAAAAGGAGAATTGCGCCCGCGATAATCCATAGCCCGTGCAGCACCGGCGCACCGGCGGCGGGCGCGGGCAGCCACACCGGCCAATTCGGCGCGGGGACGCTCGCGTCCACGGCATGGCGCACGTAGTCAATGCCGGTGCCGGTGAGGTTGAGGCCGAGCAAACCCAGCGTGAGCAACACCAACTGCAGCGCGAGCACCTGGAGGCAGAGATATTTGTAATGCCAGGTCAGCTTGAGCAGGCGCAACGTGAGCGCGCCATTCGAATAATCGGGCGCGGCGGCAGCGGGCTTGGGCGCGGCGGCGGGCATGAAGCGTTCCAGTTTAACGGGCCGGACGTTGAGGGCAAGCGGCGTTGGCAAAAATTGACCCGTAATTGCAAGGCAGTTGAACAAGCCAGCCCGGCGCGGAAAATGCTGCGATTTTTAGTTGCGTGAAAAATAAATCTGCCTTTGTCTAACTGGCCGCGCGGGCGGCAGAAGCTCCTCCGAGCCGCCACCGCTCCGCGTCCGCCGGATTTTCCTTCGAAATTCCATGAGTGCACTTCCTCCACGCAACGCCGCCGGAGAGCCCCCCGCCCAGGGGCTCTACGACCCGGCGTTTGAGCATGACTCGTGCGGCGTCGGCTTTATCGTCCATATCAAGGGACGCAAGTCGCACCAGATTGTGCGGGACGCGCTGACGATGCTCGAAAGCATGGAGCACCGCGGGGCCTGTGGCTGCGAGACGAACACGGGCGACGGCGCAGGCATCCTCGTGCAGGTTCCGGACAAATTTCTGCGCCGCGAGCTGGCGAAGCAGGGCGTCAAGCTGCCCCCGGCGGGACAATATGGCGTGGCGGGAGTCTTTTTGCCCCGCGATGCGAAAGAGCGCGCCGAATGCGAACGCGGCCTGGAAGACGCCGTGCGCGCCGAGGGCCAGACAGTGCTCGGCTGGCGAACCGTGCCCGTGGACAGCAAAGGCGCGGATGTGGGGCCCACGGCCCTGGCGGTTGAGCCGGTCATCAAACAACTCTTCATCGGGCGCAACCCGGCGCTGAAGGATGATTTGAGCTTCGAGCGGAAACTTTTCGTCATCCGCCACGTGGCGTCAAACAAGCTGCGCTACACCCTGCCCAACCACGACGCGCGCAACACGCTGTTCTTCATCACCAGCCTGTCGGCCCGCACGTTCATCTACAAGGGCATGCTGACCTCGACGCAACTTGAGAAATATTTCCCCGACTTGAACGACCCGGACTTCGAGTCCGCACTGGCGCAAGTGCACTCGCGTTTTTCGACCAACACGTTCCCGGCGTGGTTCCGCGCGCACCCGAACCGCTACATGTCGCACAACGGCGAAATCAACACGCTGCGCGGCAATGTGAACTGGATGCACGCGCGCCAGGCGCAAATCGCCAGCGCGCTGTTTGGCGATGACCTGAAGAAAGTCCTTCCGATTATCCAGGAAGACGGGTCCGACTCGGGCATGTTTGACAACTGCCTCGAATTCCTCGTGCTGGCCGGCCGGTCGCTGCCGCACGCGGTGATGATGATGATTCCCGAGCCGTGGGAAAACCACGAGAGCATGAGCGCGGAGAAACGCGCATTCTACGAATACCATGCGTGCCTGATGGAGCCGTGGGACGGACCGGCCTCGATTTCCTTTACTGACGGCATCTGCGTCGGCGCGGTGCTCGACCGCAACGGTCTGCGGCCTTCGCGCTATTATGTCACCAAGGACGACCGCGTGATCATGGCGTCGGAAGTCGGCGTGGTGGATGTGGACCCGGCGAACGTGGCGTTCAAAGGCCGGCTGCAACCCGGAAGGATGTTCTTTGTGGACACCCAGCAGGGCCGCATCGTGGACGACACGGAAATCAAAGACACTTTCGCCAAAGCCCAGCCCTACGGCGAGTGGCTGGCGAAATACCGCGTCAAGATCGAGGAACTGCCCGACCGCGAGGCCCACGGTGTGGACCACGCCACCGTTTTCCTGCGTCAGAAGGCCTTTGGCTACACTTATGAAGACCTGCGTTTCCTGCTCACCCCGATGGGCCGGGACGGAGTGCAGCCGCTCGGCTCGATGGGCACGGACATTCCGCTGGCCGTCCTTTCCAACCAGCCCAAGCTCCTTTATAATTACTTCAAGCAACTCTTCGCGCAGGTGACGAACCCGCCGATTGACTCCATCCGCGAGGCCGTCATCACCGCGTCGGAAACCTTCCTCGGCACGCAGCGCAATCTGGTTGAGTCGCTGCCGGAAAACTGCCGCCGGATCAAGCTGCACGACCCGATTATTGATAATAAGACGATGGCCAAGCTGCGCCACATTCAGCGCGAAGGCTTCCAGTCAGCGGAATTGCCGATTTTGTTCGAGCCGGACCTCGGCGGGCCGGGCCTGGCCGCCGCGCTGGAAAAATTGTTCGCCGCCGCCGACCAGGCCATCGCCAAGGGGGCGAACCTGCTCGTGCTCAGCGACCGGGGCCTAGATCAAAAGCACGCGGGCATTCCCGCCCTGCTCGCCACGTCCGGCCTGCACCACCACCTCATCCGGCGCGGCACGCGCACACTGGTGTCGCTCATCCTCGAAACGGGCGAGCCGCGCGAGGTGCATCATTTCGCGCTGCTGTTCAGCTTTGGCGCGGATGTCGTGAATCCCTACCTGGCCTTTGAAACGCTTTACGACCTCATCCACGATGGAAAATTGAGCGTGGATTATGAAAAGGCGTGCAAGAATTTCATCCAGGCGGGCGTGAAGAGCGTCATCAAGACGATGGCGAAGATGGGCATTTCAACCTACGCCAGCTACCGCGGCGCGCAGATTTTTGAAGCCATTGGCATCAACCACGATGTGGTGGACAAATATTTCCACCGCACGGCCTCGCGCATCGAAGGCATCGGACTGGACACCATCGCCGATGAGGTGCGCCAGCGGCACCGCCACGCCTACCCGGCGCACGACGGCGAGGACACGCACGCGCTGGAAGCCGGCGGCGTTTACCAATGGCGCGCGGACGGCGAGTTCCACCTGTGGAACCCGCAATCGATTCATAAACTGCAAAAGGCCACCCGCGCCAACGATTTTGCCATCTTCAAGGAATACTCGAAGCTGATTGACGAGCAATCGCGCAACCTGTGCACGCTACGCGGGATGTTTGAATTTAAACTGGCCGAAAAACCCGTGCCCCTCGAAGAAGTCGAGTCGGTCGAAGCCATCGTCAAACGCTTCAAGACCGGCGCGATGTCGTATGGTTCGATTTCCAAGGAGGCACACGAGGCGCTGGCCATCGCGATGAACCGCCTCGGCGGCAAGTCGAACACCGGCGAAGGCGGCGAAGACCCGGTGCGCTACATGCTGGAGCCGAACGGCGACAGCAAAAACAGCGCGATCAAACAGGTCGCAAGCGGACGTTTTGGCGTGACGAGCAATTACCTGATCAATGCCCAGGAGCTCCAAATCAAAATGGCGCAGGGTGCGAAACCCGGCGAAGGCGGCGAATTGCCCGGCACCAAGGTTTACCCGCCCATCGCCAAGGTGCGCGGCACCACGCCGGGCGTCGGCCTCATATCACCGCCGCCGCACCACGACATTTATTCCATCGAGGATCTGGCCCAGCTCATCCACGACTTGAAAAACGCGAACACGAAGGCGCGCATCAACGTCAAGCTGGTGGCCGAAATCGGCGTCGGCACCATCGCTGCGGGTGTGGCCAAGGGCAAAGCCGACGTGATTTTGATTTCCGGCCATGACGGCGGCACGGGGGCCTCGCCCCTGTCGTCCATCCAGCACGCGGGCGCGCCCTGGGAACTCGGCGTGGCCGAAACGAACCAGACCCTTTTGCTCAACAATCTGCGCAGCCGCGTGGTGATTGAAACGGACGGCCAGCTCAAGACCGGGCGCGACGTCGTTATCGCCGCGCTGCTCGGCGCGGAGGAATTTGGTTTTGCGACGGCGCCGCTCGTCACCCTGGGCTGCCTGATGATGCGGGTGTGCCATCTCAACACCTGCCCGGTCGGCATCGCCACGCAGGACCCGCGCCTGCGCGCGAAATATAACGGCGACCCGGAATATGCCGTACGCTTCATGCGCTTCATCGCGCAGGAGATGCGCGAATACATGGCCAAGCTCGGCTTCCGCACCGTCAACGAAATGGTCGGGCGCGTGGACAAGCTCGCCGTCCACCAGGCGGTGAACCACTGGAAGGCCAAGGGCCTCGATTTCTCGAAAATTCTTTACCGGCCCGACGTCGGCCCGGAAGTGGGTACCTATTGCCAGATGCCGCAGGACCACGGCCTCGACGCCGCGCTCGACAACACGCACTTGCTCAAGCTCTGCGCACCGGCGCTGGAGAAAAAACAGCCGGTGGTGGTCAACCTGCCCATCAAGAACACGCACCGTGTCGTCGGTACCATCCTCGGCAGCGAACTCACGCGCCGGCACGGCCCCACCGGCCTGCCCGACGACACCATCCAGTTGAATTTCCACGGCTCAGCCGGGCAATCGCTCGGTGCGTTTATGCCCAGGGGCATCACCATCCGCGTTGAGGGCGACGCGAATGACTATGTCGGCAAAGGCCTTTCCGGCGGGCGCATCATCATTACACCGCCGAAAACCAGCACGTTTGAACCGGGCGTCAACATGATCATCGGCAACGTGGCGTTGTACGGCGCGACGGCCGGTGAAGCCTTCATCCAGGGCATGGCGGGCGAGCGCTTCTGCGTGCGCAACTCGGGTGTCCACGCGGTCGTCGAAAGCGTCGGAGATCATGGCTGCGAATACATGACCGGGGGCAAGGTGGTCGTGCTCGGGCCGACGGGGCGCAATTTCGCTGCGGGCATGTCGGGTGGGCTGGCTTACGTGCTCGACGAGGACGGACTGTTCGGCCAGCGCCTGAACCCGGCGATGGTGAATCTTTACAAACTCATCGAGAGCAGCGACGAGGAAATCGCCGAAGTCAAAGCCTTCATCGAAAAACACGCGCGGCTGACCGGCTCGGCGAAGGCGAAACGCCTCCTCGAAAACTGGGATGCATACCTGCCGAAATTTGCCAAGGTTTTCCCGAAGGACTACGAACGCATGCTCACGCAGATTAAAAAAGTCGAGGCCCAGGGCTTCACTGGCGAACAGGCGTTGCTGGCGGCGTTTGAAGCCAATGCGAAAGACCTCTCCCGGGTCGGTGGGAATTAAGGAGACAGGAAACAGTAGCCAGAAGACAGGAGCACCACGCCCATGCCCACACCGGCTCAATCATTCCAAGCCCTCCTGGTTTGGCAAAAGGCCCATGCCTTTGTGCTCGCAGTTTATAAAATTACTGAGACATTTCCCAAACACGAACTTTATGGACTCACCAGCCAATTACGCCGCGCCGCCGTTTCCATTCCCGCCAACATCGCCGAAGGCTTCCGCAAACACAGCCTCGCAGACAAAGCGCGTTTCTACAACATTAGCCAAGGCTCTCTTGAAGAATGCCGCTATTATTTGATTCTGGCCCGCGACCTCCATTATTCCGAAACCCTTTCCTTGGAAACTCAACTCGACGAAGTGGCTCGATTGCTTCATAGCTATATTGCCCACTTGGGCAAAAGTCGCAACCTCCCGCCATCACCCCTCTCCTGACTTCTGTCTCCTGACTCCCTTTTTCCCATGGGCAAACCCACTGGCTTTCTCGATTTTAAACGCGACTCCGGCCCCGACCGCTCACCGGCTGAACGCATCAAGGACTGGAAGGAGTTCCACCTCCACCGCGAGGACCAGGAGCTGCAAACCCAGGGCGCCCGCTGCATGGATTGCGGCACGCCGTTCTGCCACACCGGCCAGCTCATCAGCGGCATGGCCTCCGGCTGTCCGATTAACAATCTCATTCCCGAATGGAACGACCTGGTATATAAAAAACAGTGGCGGGAAGCGTTGGAACGTCTGCACCATACCAACAACTTTCCCGAATTTACCGGAAGTGTCTGCCCCGCGCCATGCGAAGGTTCGTGTGTGCTCGGAGTCATCGAGCCACCCGTCACCATCAAAAGCATTGAAAACGCCATTGCCGACAAGGGCTGGGAGGAAGGCTGGATCATCCCCCAGCCGCCCGCGCACCGCACGGGCAAAAAAATTGCGGTCATTGGCTCCGGCCCGGCCGGCCTGGCGTGCGCCGCGCAGTTGAATTCCGCCGGACACCTCGTCACCGTTTTCGAGCGCGCCGACCGCATCGGCGGATTGCTTATGTATGGCATCCCCAACATGAAGCTCGACAAGCAAGCGGTCGTCCAACGCCGGGTGGATGTGATGGCGAAGGAAGGGATTGTCTTTAAAACCAATGTCGAAGTGGGCGTGAATTATGCCGCGGAAAAATTATTGAAGGAATTCGACGCGGTGGTGCTCTGCACGGGCGCGACCAAGCCGCGCGACTTGCCGATTCCCGGCCGCGAACTCAAGGGCGTGCACTTCGCGATGGAGTATCTCCATACGAACACAAAATTCCTCCTCGACCAGGGCATCACCGACACCCAACGCCCGCCCATTGATGCGCGCGGCAAACATGTCGTCGTCATCGGCGGAGGCGACACGGGGACGGACTGCGTCGGCACGGCCATGCGCCATGGCTGCAAGTCGCTCGCGCAACTTGAAATTCTCGCGCAACCGCCCCTGGAGCGCGCGCCGAACAATCCGTGGCCGGAATGGCCCAAGGTTTACAAACTGGATTACGGACAGGAGGAAGCCGCGGCAAAATTTGGCGCCGACCCGCGCCAGTATCTGGTTACCGCAACAAAGTTTGTCGGTGACGCAAACGGCCAAATCAGCGGTTTGGAACTTGTCAATGTGGAATGGAAAAAGAATGAAGCCGGGCAATTCGGCCCGCAGGTGGTCAAAGGCAGCGAGCGCGTAATTCCCGCGCAGTTGGTTTTGCTGGCGATGGGTTTCCTTGGGCCAGAACAGCCTTTGCTGGATGCCCTGAAAATAGAGCGTGACGCCCGCACCAACGCCAAGGCTGACCACGGCAAATATGCGACGAACCTGCGCGGGGTCTTTGCCGCCGGAGATTGCCGGCGCGGACAAAGCCTCGTCGTCTGGGCCATCAATGAAGGGCGCGGCGCGGCGCGCGAAGCCGACCGCTTCCTCATGGGTGACACGCTGCTGCCGTAGTTGCCGCGCAGCGGGCTGATTTTGACCGGCCTCGCGTCATGGAACCGGGTTGATTTCCGTCTGGGCTTGCGCCGAACCGCCCAATAATATGCGTTGAAGCAATCTCCATGAGATCCACGGCTGTTTATAAGTTTATTTCCGGAGCACTCGTTTTGCTGCTGGCGCTCGGCGGCGCATACGCCGCGAAATTGATCCATGACGCCCAGCTCGAAGTGGATAATTTCCGCCAAAAAGAAGCCGCGGCCCAGAGCCAAGTCGACGCCTTGCACGTACAACTTGGAAAATACCAGGAGATTCTTCACCGGCTCCAAACCGACCCGGATTTTCTTGACCGCATGGCCCGCGCCCACCTCGACTATGCACGGCCGGATGAACTCATTTTTCGTTTTAATGTGGATCCCGTAACCGGCGCCGCGTCGGTGAGCGATGTTGACGGCACGCGTTCCGCGTTGAACGCGCCCCTACCGCCCTCCCGGCAATCTCCGGCCGCAACGAACCCCGCCACCCGCCACCCTTAACCGCCCACAGCGTCTGCCGGTTGCATGAATCCCGTTTCCGCCGCGTCCGTGTCTTCGTCAAATCCCGCCACATTGCGCGCCGCCTTTGAGCGCGCCGGGCAGGGCCGGGTCTTCCAGTTTTGGGAGCGGCTGACTCCGGCCCAGAAAACCGAGTTGGGCGGACAAGCCGCCAAGATCGACCTCGCCGAAATTTCCCTGCTGGTCGAAACCCATCTGCGCGGTGGCGCAAAGCCAACCATTGATTTTTCCCGGTTACGGCCCGCGCCGGCCCTGGCCCGCCTGGAAAATGGCGGCGACCCCGCCCAATGGGCGCGCGCCAAAGCCCGGGGTGAGGATGCCTTGCGCGCCGGCGCCGTGGCCTGTTTTACGGTTGCCGGCGGCCAAGGCACGCGCCTGGGTTTCGACGGCCCGAAAGGCGCGTTCCCCGTCACCCCGGTGCGCGGGCATTCCCTCTTTCAAGTCTTTGCGGAAAAAATCCGGGCCGCGGGTGTGCGCCATGGCAAAACGCCGCCCTGGCTCATCCTGACCAGCCCGGCGAACGACGCCGCCACCCAGGATTTTTTTGCCGAGCATCAATTTTTCGGCCTGGACCGGGCCCGGGTGTTTTTCTTTCCCCAGGGGACAATGCCAGCCGTGGACTTCGACGGCAAAATCATACTCGAAGCGCCCGACCGCATCGCCCTCAGCCCCGACGGCCACGGCGGCGCGTTGCGCGCCTTGGCGCGCGGCGGCGCCATCGAACTTCTGCGGGAGTTGGGCGTGCAAACATTGAGTTATTTCCAAGTGGACAACCCGCTCGTGCGCTGCGTCGATGCGGAATTCATCGGCTGCCATCTCGAAACCGGCTCCGAGATGTCGACCAAGATGATTCCCAAGCGGGGTCCGGGAGAAAAAATCGGGCACCTCTGCCTCGACCCGCAGGGCCGGGTGGTTGTCGTCGAATACAGCGACATGCCGCGAGAACTTTGCGAAGAACGCGAACCGGGTGGCGCGCTGCGCTTCCGGGCTGGATCGATTGGCATCCATGCGCTGGATCGTGAATTTGTCGCCCGCGTCGGTGCGGGGCGCGACGCGGCCGTGCGCCTGCCTTTTCATCGCGCCAACAAAAAAGTCACCACGGTGGATGCGAATGGCCAATCCGTGCAGCCGAACGAACCCAACGGCGTAAAATTCGAAATGTTCGTTTTCGACGCCCTGCCCTTCGCGCGCCAGGCCACCATTATCGAGACCACCCGGGCAGATGATTTTTCCCCCGTGAAAAACGCCGCAGGAGAAGATTCCGTCGAAACCTGCCGCGATGATCAATTGCGCCAGTTCGCGCGCTGGCTCCAAGCCGCCGGCGTGGCCGTTCCCATGGATGACACAGGCCGGCCAGCCTTTGCCCTGGAAATCAGCCCGCTCTTTGGCGACGACGACGCCAGCGTCAGCGCACGCTGGAGTGTCCTCACCCAAAAACCAAAACTGGCCGACGGACTGGTTTTAAACTAATTTGCCGCCATGACCGAAAAACTTTCCCCGGCTGCAAATGAGCGCCTGGCCGCCTGGCGCACGGGCGGTTTTTTGCCCGCCTGGGCGCAGGCGGCGCTCGATGAACTGGTCGACACGAAAGCGTGGGACGAATTGGAAGACCGCTTCTTCCGCGAATTGAGTTTCGGCACCGGCGGCATGAGGGGCCGCGTCATCGGGCGCAAGCCGGCGGCCGTGGAACTCGGCCCGGGCGGGACGGACAACCCCGCTCACCCGGCGGTGGGCGCAAACACGCTCAATGACGTCACCGTCGCGCGCGCCACAATGGGCCTTTTTCGCAGCGTGAAAAATGCCGGTGGGAAAAATCCGCGCCCGCGCCTGGTCATCGCGCACGATGTGCGGCATTTTTCCCGTTACTTCGCGGAACTGGCCGCGCGCGTCTGGACGGGCCTCGGGGGCGAGGCGTGGCTGTTTACCGGGCCGCGTTCGACGCCGCAATTGAGCTTTTCGGTGCGGGCGCTGGGAGCCGACACCGGCATTGTGCTCACGGCCAGCCATAACCCACCGTACGACAATGGCTACAAGGTTTATGCGGCTCACGGCGGCCAGGTCGTCCCACCGCTGGCCGACCAGATTGTGGAGGCAGTCCGCGCGGTCCAATTGCCGGAAACCGGCCCGGTGCTGCAACAAGCCACCGCGGCGAAGGGCCAGGGCTGGGAAACCGTTTCCGCGGAACTCGACCAAAAATATGTGGAGGCCGTCGTCCAGGTGGTTTTGGACGCGCCCTTGATTCGCGCGCGCCGCCCGAAAATTGTCTACTCGGCGCTGCACGGCACCGGCGGCGTGGTGATACCCGGCTTGCTGCGCCGCCTCGGTGCGGAAGTGGTCGAAGTCGCCCCGCAGATGAAGCAGGACGGGAGATTCCCCACGGTGCCCTCGCCCAACCCGGAAGATCCCCGCGCGCTCGCACAGGTTTTGGAAACCGCCCGCACCAGCCAGGCCGATACGGGCCTCGCCACCGACCCGGATGCCGACCGGATCGGCACGGTCTTCCGCGAGGCGGACGGCTCATATCGGTCACTCACCGGCAACGAACTTGGCGTGTTGATCGCGGATTACCGCTTGCAGCGTGCCAAGGAACTCGGCTGGTTGCCAAAAGCAGGCTGCCCGCGCGCCGTACTGCTGAAAAGTTTTGTCACCACGCCGATGCTCGATGTCATCGCCCGCAGTCATGGCGCCAGTTGCGTCAACACGTTGACGGGATTCAAATGGATGGGCGCAAAATTGCGCAAATACGAGCAACAGCTTTTTACCGCGCTGGCAGCGGCCGGGGACCAGCGCCAGCCGGCCGAGATTGCCGCCCTGCCTCCCGCCGAACGGGCGGCATTATACGTGAATCATTCGTCGTGGATGGTCTTTGCCGCCGAAGAAAGTTACGGCTGCCTCGCGGGGGACACCGTGCGGGACAAGGATGCCAATGCGGCGGCGGCGATGTGCGCCGAACTCGCCGCGTGGCTGGCCACGCGCAAGCTAACCGCCACGGCCGCGCTCGATGCGCTGTATGCCCGGCATGATTATCACAAGGAATCGCTGCGGACGCTGACTTTTGAAGGCGCGGCGGGCGTCGCCCAAATCCAGCGAGCGCTGTCCTCTTTGCGCGCCAACCCGCCAAAAACATTCGGCGGGCGCCCGGTGGAGCGAGCCAATGACTTTCTCCTCGAACATCATGACGAGGAAGGCGAAACCATTCCGCGGGAAGATTTCCTGCTGTACGACCTCGCGGGGGGCTGGCGGTGCGCCATCCGCGGCAGCGGCACCGAGCCGAAACTGAAAATTTATTTCTTTGCGAAAGAGCCGCTGGCCAAACCAGAAGGCCGCCCCGCGCTCGAAGCCTTGTTGAAACCAAAACTGGACGCGTGGATGGACGCCGCGGTGGCCGAGGCGCGCGCGCGCGCCGACGCCTAGCCCTCGGTCGACAAAGTGGGCGGGGCCGATTTGATCAGCCCGTGTTCAATAGCATAACGCGTCAACCCCGCGATGCCGTGCAGATTGAGCTTCGTCATGAGATTGGAGCGATGGGTCTCGGCAGTTTTGACGCTGATGGAAAGCTTCACGGCAATTTCCTTGGTGCTATACCCCTCGGCCACGTACTGCAGGACCTCGCGTTCGCGTTCCGAAAGATTTTCCAGAGAGTCGTCCTTATCCGGGTCAATCATGATGCGGCGGACCATGTCGGCCACGCCCGGGCCAAGGTAGGTGCCGCCATCGACCACGGCGCGGATGGCTTTTTCCATCTCGGGCAAGCCGGCGGTTTTTTCGATGATGCCGTTGGCGCCGGCCTTCAGCGCCTGGCGAACCATGCCGGTGGTGAAATAAGCGCTAAAGAGCAGCACATTGCAATTGGGCACCTGCTCGCGCAACCGGCGCAGAATATCCAGCCCGTTGAGCGAGGGCAGTTTGATATCCAGCAGCACCATGTCGGGCTTGATTTTCTGGAGCGCCTTCCACCCCTCAAGACCGTCGCCATAGGTGCCGGCCAAAGTGCAAAGGGGAAAGCTTTTCAACAGCTCAGCGAGCAGGTCGCGCAGCATTGTTTCATCTTCAATGATGACCACTCTTTTCATAGGTAAAGTACTCGGCACCCATCCCGCCGGGGTCTAAATTGACTCACTGGCACGGTGATGAGTGTATCAAATAATAATGGGGTGTCAACCTTGGGATAATTCAGGCGAAAAAGCCATTGGAAGAGCATGGACACGGACAACCGATAACTGTTTATAGTGTGCATCGCATGGACAAAGCAATTAATTAACATGAGGTTATAGCCCGGTAATGGAAAATTCCGAAAGAACTAGGGTATTGACCCGAAGGGATTTACTTGCCCGGGTAACAAACCCCAGAAATGATTTTACCCCATCATGTTGGCCTGCGCGAGCGGAGGCTGGCGTGCAGTGTGCCGAGCTAAAACACGGATACGCCTTATGAGTTCGATCCAGCCTACGACGGTCGCAAGCTCTGGCGCTGCCGGCACCACGGCGTCACCGCCACGTATTTTGATCGTGGAGGACGATCCGAGTTCGGCCTTTATCCTGCAAAAGATACTTTCCCGCGGCCGCTACCAGGTCGCCGGCATGGCGGCCTCCAGCGGGCAGGCCGAGCAAATGGCGCGGGAAACCAAGCCGGATTTGATATTGATGGACATCAATATCCCGGGCGAGCAGGACGGCGTGGAAACGGCCGTAAAAATCCGCCGGGAGCGCGAAGTTCCACTCATTTACCTCACGGCTTTTTCCGACGAAGCGACGATTGAGCGGGCCCGCCGCACGGCCCCATTCGCCTACCTGCTCAAGCCCTACCGCGAGAAGGAGGTGCTGATCACGATCGAAATGGCGCTCTACAAGGCCCGGCTGGACTGCATCGGCAAAGCCACCGAACAGCGCCTGGCCGCCACCCTCGGCGCGCTGGAAGACTACGTGCTCACCACCGACGCCGCCGGCCGGCTGACGTACCTCAACCCCGCCGCCGAACGCGTGCTGGGCCTGCCCCACGGGGCCGCGCAAAACTGCCCGATCAGCGAATTGCTTGACCTGCGCGAACGCGAAACCCGCACGCGCCTGCCGGAAATTGCCGAACGTTTGCTTCAACCCGGATTCCGGACCGAGCCATCACACCCGCTTTTGCTGGTCAGCCCGCACGGCGAAGTGCGCCTCGTCCAAATTCAAACCAACGCGCTGGCGGAAACGGACAGCGCCGCCCTGGGCCGGGTCATCATCCTGCGCGACGTCACCCAGCTTGATCAACTGGAGGAAAACATCCGCCGCACCCAAAAGCTCGACGCCGTCGGCCGGCTCGCCGGAGGGATATCGCACGATTTCAACAACCTGCTGGCGATCATCAATTCCTACGCGGATCTGCTGCTGCTCAAAGCCAAACCCGACGACCACCTGACAAAATATTACCGCAACATCCGGGCGGCCGGACAGCGCGGCGCCGACCTGGTCGCCCGGTTGATGACCTTCAGCCGCCGCTCCGCCACGCCGCCGCAAACCATTTCACCCGCGTTCGTGGTGCGCGAAGTGGAAAAAATGATGCGCCCCGTCATCCGCGAAAACATCGAATTGATCGTGGATGCCCCGGCCGGCCTGCCGCAACTTTACACCGACGCCGGCCAAATTGAGCAGGTGCTGGTCAACCTCTGCCTCAATGCGCGCGATGCGATCGCCGAGGCCGGACGCATCACCATCAGCCTAACCGCCCGCAAATTTGACTCGCCGGAGGCGGCCCGTCTCGATTTGCACGGGCCGGGGCCCTTCGTGCTGTTGAGCGTGGCCGACACCGGTTGCGGCATCCCGCATGAAATTCGCGACAAAATTTTTGAGCCGTTCTTCACCACAAAGGAGGTTGGCAAGGGGACGGGCCTGGGGCTCGCGATGGTCTACAGCCTGGTCAAACAAAACCGGGGCAAAATTGACGTGCAAAGCGAGCCGGACAAAGGCTCGGTCTTCACCATCTACCTTCCCGCCATCGAAGCCCCAACCACGCCGGGGGTCGTCCACGAAGACGCTCCGGTGGCAGCCCCCGGCGGCCACGAGCGCATCCTGCTGGTGGAAGACGACCCGAATTTCGCCGATTGCGTTAAAAACCTGCTCGATATGCACGGCTATGCCACGGTGCTGGCCGCCACCGGCGAGGACGCTCTGGTGCACTTTCAGGAAAAAAAGGGGAATTTTGATCTCCTCATCGCCGATATTGTATTACCCAAGCTTTCGGGCCGCGCCCTGGCCACCCAGCTGCGCCAAGAATACCCGACTTTGCGCGTGCTGCTGATGTCCGGCTACGAGAACCTCCACGCCGGGGAAAAAATGGGTGAGGGGACTGACCGTCTACAGAAGCCATTTTCCCTGAACACCCTGCTTGAACGCGTCCGACGCCTTCTGGATACGCCCCAGTCCGCAGCAATGCCGGAAGCATCCGCCACGGGGAAAGCAGCCGCGCCCATCGCGTGACTTTCTTTCCCGTTATAATCCGCAACGGGCGAGGTCGGCATCAGGGCGGGGGGCCCGCCCGAGAAAATCGCGGAACAATTCCTCCGGCGGGGCGCTATTGCCGCGCGCCAGGATTTTTTCCCGAAACTCCCGACCGGTCACCGCATTGAGCAAACCCTCCTGCTGGAAGCGGGTAAAGGCGTCCGCGTCGAACACTTCCGCCCATTTGTAGGAATAATAACCGGCGGCATAGCCCACGGGCTCGGCAAAAACGTGGGTGAAACGCGGCGCGAACATGGGCGGCTCCGTCCGGTAACGCGGCAGGTATTGGGCCAGACGCGGCCGCAGCCAGGCGTCCAGCTCCGCCGGCGGCGTCGCGGCCAGTGCCTCCGCGTGCAAATGCAAATCGAGATCCATTTTGCTGAAGGCGAGCAGGCGCATCATCGCCGTCGCGGCCATGAAGCGGCGCGTCGCGCGCATTTTCCGGAAAACATCTTCGGGCAGCGGCGCGCCGCTTTCGAAGTGCCGGGCCACAAAATCCAACCCGGCGCGCTCCCAGGCCCAGTTCTCCATGATCTGCGACGGCAGTTCGACAAAGTCCCAGGTCACCCGCACACCGTTGAGCGACTTGACCTCCACCTCGCCGAGCAAATGGTGCAACAAGTGGCCAAACTCGTGAAAAATTGTCGTCATCTCGTCGTGCGTGAGCAAAGCGGGGCGGCCGGCGACCGGTGCCGTGAGATTTCCGGCGATGATGCCCAGATGCGGCGCAAAATTTCCTCCGG
>JABDGR010000010.1 GCA_013285985.1 Verrucomicrobiota bacterium | reverse complement strand
CAAGGTTGAAGCGCACGGCCGTTCGTACGGATTTTCTTGCGCTGCCGCGCCTCAGGCACAACTTTAAATCATGGCCGGCGCCGACCCCACCTTCGTCCACCTCCACGTCCACACGGACTTCAGCCTCCTCGACGGCTGCAGCCGGATAGACGTGCTGTGCCAGCGCGCCAAGGAACTCGGCCAGCCGGCCATCGCCATCACCGACCACGGCAATTTATTCGGGGTGGTGGATTTTATGCTTGAGGCCAAAAAACACGGCCTCAAACCCATCGTCGGCTGTGAGGCGTACTTGGTCACTGACCATGCCCGCACGGAAAAGCCCGAGCGTTCCAAGCACCACATCTACCACCTCGGGCTCATCGCCCGCGACTTCCCCGGCTACCAGAACCTGACGAAGCTCATCAGCGATGCCCACACGCAGGGCTTCTATTACCGCCCGCGCACGGACCTCGACATGCTGGCGCGCCATGCGAAAGGCCTCATCGGTTTCAGCGGCTGCCTGGCTTCGTGGGTTCCGCAAATGCTCCAGCAAGGCCGCGATGAAGACGCCCGTGCCGCCTGTGGCAAGCTGGTGGACATCTTTGGTCGCGAAAACTTTTTTATCGAACTGCAGGACCACGGCATCGCCGACCAGCGCCGCGTCCTCCCCGGCCTGTTGCGCCTGGCCAAGGAATTCAACCTCAAGACCATCGCGACCAACGATGTGCATTACGTCAATGCGGGCGACTGGGCGCCCCATGATTCGCTGCTCTGCATCCAGACCGGCACCAAGCTTATCGAGACGAACCGGATGCGCTTTGACACGCATGAGTTTTATTTGAAATCGCGCGCGGAGATGGAACGCCTCTTCGCCGAAGTGCCCGAGAGCATCCTCCAGCCCATGCTCATCGCCGAAATGTGCGACCTGCAATTGCCGTTCGGGAAAAACAACTATCCGGTCTTCAAACTGCCCTTCGAATTGAAACCCCGCTTCGCCAAGAACACCGATTTCATGCGCGAACTGTGCATCAGGGGCCTGGCGGCGCGCTACGGAGTTGATTTCAATAAACCGGATGCGCAAGTTGCCGGCCGTCCACCCGGCTTTGGACGTGAACTGGTTGACCGGATTAATTTTGAAATCAGCGTCATCGAAAAGACGGGCTTCGTGGATTACTTCCTCATCGTATGGGATTTTATCGACTGGGCGCGGCGGCAAAACATCCCCGTCGGGCCGGGCCGCGGCTCCGGCGCCGGGTGCCTCGTCGCTTATCTGCTGAAAATCACCGACATTGACCCACTGCGCTTTGGCTTGCTCTTCGAGCGGTTTCTCAACCCCGAGCGCGTGTCTCCGCCGGACTTCGATATCGACTTTTGCATGCGGCGGCGCGGCGAAGTCATCGAATATGTGCGCCAAAAATATGGCCAGGACTGCGTGGCGAACATCATCACCTTTGGTACTTTCGGCGCAAAGATGATTGTGCGCGATCTCGCCCGCGTGAACAGCGTCGAATACGCCGAGGCGGACCGCATTGCCAAGATGGTGCCCGACGATCTAAACATCACTCTGGCCGACGCCCTCGCCAAGTCGAGCGAACTGCAGCAGGAAGTGAAGGTCAACCCCATCGCGAAGCTCATCATCGAGCAGGGCCAGGTCATCGAAGGCATGGCGCGCAATGCCGGCACCCACGCCGCCGGCATCATTATCGCCGACCGGCCGTTGACGGAGTTGATTCCCGTCACCCTCCAGGAAGGCGCGCTCACCACCCAATATCCCAAGGACCCCGTTGAAAAACTCGGCCTGCTGAAGATGGACTTTCTCGGGCTGAAAACTCTGACCGTCATTGCCGACGCGCAGGACAATGTCCGCCGCACCCGCCAGCTGCCAAATTTCGATGCCGATCACGTTGGCTTTGAGGATGCCAAGACGTTCGTTCTCCTGAATGAGGCGCGCACCATCGGCGTGTTCCAGCTTGAATCTGGCGGGATGCAAAACCTCTGCCGGCAATTTTCCATTTCAAACATCGATGAAATAATTGCTTTGATTGCGCTCTATCGTCCGGGCCCGATGGAATTTATCCCGGAATACGTCGCGGGCAAAAAAAATCCCGCCGCCATCAAATACCCGCACCCCTTGCTCGAGGAAGTCTGCCGCGAGACTTACGGCATTCTCGTCTACCAGGAACAGGTCATGGAGGCCGCGCGTCGCATCGCGGGTTATTCCCTCGGCGGTGCGGACATTTTGCGCCGGGCCATGGGCAAAAAGGACACCGCGGAAATGGCGAAGCAAAAGGCCGTGTTCGTCGCCGGTGCGGCCAAGACGAACCAGATTCCGCAAAAACAAGCCGAGGACATTTTCGCCATCCTCGAGAAATTTGCCCAATACGGCTTCAACAAGTCGCACTCCGCCGCCTATGCCATTCTCAGCTACCGCACCGCCTACCTGAAGGCCAATTACCCGGTCGAGTTCATGGCGGCCGTGCTCTCGAATGAACTCGGCGATTCGGACAAGGTCGCGCACTTTATTGCCGAAGCGGCGAATCTCGGCATCGCCGTGCTCGGCCCGGATGTGAACCAGTCGCGCGAAAACTTCACTCCCCTGCCCGACCTGTCGCCGAATGCGAATCCCGCCACCCCCGGCTCTATTCGCTTCGGCTTGGGCGCCATCAAAGGCGTGGGTGATGTGGCCGCGAAAAAAATTCTTGAAGAACGCGACGCCCGCGGACCGTTCGCCGATTTTGCGGATTTCATTCGCCGCGTGGACGGCCGGGCCGTCAACAAACGTGTGCTGGAATGCCTTATTCGCACCGGCGCCTTCGATTACACCCAGACGGATCGCCAGCACCTCCTCGATTCGCTGGATGCCTTCATGGGCGACGCGGCCTCGCATCAAAAAGACCAGGCCGCCGGGCAAGGCTCGCTCTTCGATGCGTTGGGTGGCGCGGGAGCAAGCGACAATGGCCAGGCTGGCGGCTCGCACACCGTGCGCGTCAACACCCAAGGGCCGGTGATGGCGCTGGCGGACCGTCTTAAATCCGAGCATGAACTGTTGGGCTTTTATACCTCCGGCCACCCGCTTAATGTGTTGGCCGGGTTGGATGAATTTCTCGATACGGTCACGGAAGCCGCTTTGCCGACCACTAAAGACCGCACGCCCTTCCGCCTTTGCGGCATCGTCACCGCCGTCGTGAAACGCATTTCGAAGCGCGACAACCGGCCCTGGGCGTCATTCACCCTGGCGACCCGCCACGGCAATTTTCCGGTCAACGTCTTTGCGGATACTTATGAAAAATACCAGGCGCAGCTCGGCGACGGCGTGGCCGTGCTGGTCCACGGCGAGGTGCGGCGCGACGAACTGCGCAATGAGAACCGCCTGACCGCGCAGGAAATCGCCACGATTGAGGACAAAGTGCCCACGCTCTTGCGTCGCGTGCAATGGGTGCTACGGCCCGAGCCGCGCGCCGAGGAATTCCTGCGCCTGCTCGCCGCGCAAATCCGCGATTACCCCGGCTCGACCGCCGCACAGGTGGCCTTTCAGCAGGAAGATGGCCAGTTGCTGGAATTCGAACTTCCCGCCTCTTCGAAAACGATTCTCAAACTACCCTCCTACCGTGCCCTGCGCCAGCACGCCGCCGTCTGCGGTGTCACCGTCGACTTTTCCCCACCGCCGGTGGCGGAATCCCGCTGGCCGAGGAATGGGCGCTAGGCTAATTCGTGACCTGAATATCGAACGGCACGTAACGTTCGCGGTCATTAAGTTTTACCTGACCCCAGATGCGGTAGCGGCCGGGTTGCGCGAGGTTGATGACAAACGACAACTCGGGATGCGTCGGGTCCGTTTCCTTGCCGGTCAAGGTCGGGTGCAAATGGGCGACGCCATTGCGAGTTGGGTCAAAGGCCACCAGGTGTGCGAGTGTGCCCATGACCGGTTGCAACTCCACCTTGCCGCCGTCCGCCCGCTGCACGGAAAGCGTCAGCGTCGCGTCTGCCCCGGCAGCAATGGATTTGGAAGATGAGTTGAGATTGTAAACATAGCCATCATCTTTGAACGGCGCGAGGCCGCGGTGCACGGCGGGTTCGTCCTCGCCCTTCACACTCAGTTGCGCCTCGCCAATCATCTCGCGCATCGAGAGCGACGGGATAAATTGCGCGTAAACCCGGTAAGGTCCGCCGCCGTGCGGGGTGAAGGCAAAAGTCCATTCGCCGGTATCGCCGACCGGTTCGGGATGGATGTGCTGGTAATCCTCCAGATTCGCATCCACGAGCAATAGATGCAGCAGGCGTGTCTGCGTCAGAGCCAGTTGCGAAGGCCGGAAAATTTCGCCACCCACGGGCTCCAGCGAGAGGGTGTAGTGCGATTCGACCCCTTGCGCCGGCGCACGGTCGGGCGTGAGCTTGACCGTCACCGGAAACGGCAATTTGTCCAAATCTACAAAATACGCCGCGCCCGAGCCGCAAAACTGCATGCCGTTGGCATAAACCGGGGTCTGTTCATAATGGAGAAAATTGCAGTTGGAAGCCGGAATCGCCCGCAGGGCGAAATAGCCCCCGGCAAAAAAGGCGGTCAGCAAACCAATCTGTAACGTCGTGCGCATTTTGGATAGTCTGGTTTTTATCGCTCAGGATTTCGCCACGGGCTTGGACGGGGTGAGCCGGTCGAGAAATTCCTGCACCGTCCACAGTTCGCCCTCCTTGCGGTAGGTGATGCGGCCCTCGGGGCTGACGATGAGCGTGGCCATCGAATGCACCAGCGTGCCGTTTTCCTGCTTGATGAGGATGCCGAACTCCTGGAGCACAACCTTCATCTCGTCCGGCGGCCCGGTCAGCAGTTGGAAATTGGCCAGGTCCATGCCAAGGGAGTCCGCATATTGGCGCAGAACGCCCGGTGTGTCGCGTTCCGGATCGAAGGAGATAGTAATAAAGGTTACATTGTCCAAGTTGGCCTTTTTTGCCTCTTTCTCGAGCTGGACCATGCGCTGGGAATTGGCCGGGCACATGTTGGCATTGGTGCAATTGGTGAAAATGAAATTGATGACGAGCCTCCGCCCGCGCAGCGCAGTGGGGCGCATGATTTCGCCGTTCTGGTTGTAGAGCGCAAAGGCCGGCAGCGTGTCGCCCACGTCGCGGTAGGCCTTGCGGCCGAGTTCCACGAGGTCACCGCCAACCTCTTTGGCGGCATCCGCCGTCGTAGTAACAAGGCTTGAATCAGCGGGCCAGACATTGTCGAGCCGCCAGGCGCCTTCGCTTTTGCCCAATTCGCCCTGAATCTGATGGCCGGCATAGCCCACCAAGGCGTCACCTCGCACGACCTGCAAAACTTCCGAGCCATCCTTCTCCGGCGCGGGCAACCCCGGCCCTTTGACCGTCAAGGTGGAGGCTTTGGGATCGGATGAGACGACGGTGAGTGTGACGACCCCCGTTGGAGCTGCGCCCGAAGCAGCCGTCGATGGCCCCGATTGTCCGCAGGCGGAGAGCACGCCCGCCACCGCGAGAATTATCGCGGTGGCGCCATGGCGCGGCAGACCCTGTCTGCCAAAACTAAAAATCGTCAGGCCCATTTGCCAGCATTAACACTTCCCCCCAGGAGTGGCAAGGTTCACCCCGAGTTAAAAGCACCCCAAAATGGAGCGATTAGCCGTGATTATGCACTTGGCGCCGTTAGAACTATCAGGTCAACCCCCCAAAACTGCTTTTGACAAATTGGGCAAATGCGGTGTAGGTTGCATGCGTACCCGGCGCCAGGGTCGATATCGGCAACATTTACCTCCAACCCCGGCGCCAGGGATTCTCGGCAAGCATTCAGCTCCCTCGGCTGCTTGTCGAACATGTCTTGGAAAGACGCCAAAACCGAAGCGATCTCCTGGCTCGAGAAATTGAGCCTGCCCGCAGATTTAAAGGGCCGGGAAATTGACCTCGAAGAAATCACCAAGGAACTGCCCCACACCGGGCGGTTCCGGGAAATGGTTGCGCGGGCCATCGCCCGGCAGTTGAAAGCTCGCGGCGCAAAAATCAATTAAGGCCGGACATTTCCGTCAATCTGGGGCGTGAGCGGAGGTGTTGCCTCGGGGAACCGCGCGGGGTCTATGGCCCGGGCCAAATCCCAGAGGGCGAGGCCCAAGTCCGGCCCGGGGTGATAAAAAATTGATCCATTCGCCAGTTTCACGACTCGTGTTGAATTTGCCACAACTGCTTTTGCTTCAGGATTGGCCAGCTGGTCAGTGGATGGAATCTCGATGATCATGTCCGGCGCGAGCTGGAGAGATCTCTCCGGCGAGACTTCCACCCAAGCCTTGTTGCCGCGCGGCAAAACATTGCGCCCGCCCGCCACGGTAAGCAAGTCATCGACATAGGAACCGGGCGCGGGGCTTTCACCCTCCATGTCGATCAAAACTCGTGGGTGTTTTTCCGGTGGCATATCTTTCCAGCGGTTCAGGGCGAAGGCGCAAATATTTTCAATAGTCTTTGCCTTCGCCTCGCCTTCGGCTTCATGGCCCGATGCTTTTCCAACCAGACGGAGGTCGTCGATCACCCCTGGCAAACCCTCAGGATGCAGTACCAGCACCGGCAACCCCAGCGCGGCCAGTTTTTCCAAAATGCGTTCGAAATCCGGATCCATCACCCCGCCAATGCGCACGACCCGTTTTTCATCCTCCACCGGGATATTGCAGTAGCGCGTGGCCCCGGCAATTTGCCCATGCGCGCCCTCCGCCACCAAAATATCCGTCGCCGCGGGGGAAAGGCTCACGATGCGTTGCGGCGCAGGAGGCAGTGTGATGATGCGGTCGGCGCCATCGGTGATTGTGTGAATGGAGCCGGCATCCCCGGAACCCGTGGACAATGACGCCGGTTTGCCACAGGCCGCCAGAATTCCGGCCACCGCCAGCAAAACCGGCCCGGAGGCCCGCCGCAAAAATTGCCTAAAGACTTTCATGCCGTCACGCCGGCAGCACCACGACATCGTCGGGATCCGCATAGGCGTAGTGGGTTTTTTCGCGCCGGCCTTCCCAGGAACGCGGGTTGAGTTCGCAAATCCGCAAACGCTGGCCCGCCACTTCGAATTCATAATGCGCCACTTCTCCAAAATAGGCCACCTGCCCGATGCGGCCCGTGACACAATTTTCCTCCGCGGGGTCTTCGAGCAGGCGCAAACATTCCGGCCGAATCGACACCACGACTTTTGCTCCCGCCCCAGGCAACACCGCCGGATCGGCCAGTGCGCCGTGGAACTCCCCTACTGCAGTGCGCACCAAGGCCGCACCGGCCTCCGCATGCACGACCTCGCCTTCGATAAAATTCGTCTCACCAATAAAGTCGGCGACAAATCGGTCGCGCGGGCGGCGGTACAATTCGCGCGGTGCCCCGACCTGGCGAACCCGCCCCGCCGCGAGCACTGCGACGCGGTCGGCCAGCGAAAGCGCCTCCTTCTGGTCGTGGGTCACATAAATCGCCGTCAAACCGGCCTCTTTGCACACGCGGCGGATTTCCCCGCGCAATTCCTGGCGCAGCCGGGCATCGATGTTCGATAACGGCTCATCCAGCAGCAAACAGCGCGGTTGGATGACCAGCGCCCTCGCCAAGGCCACCCGCTGTTGCTGCCCCCCGGAAAGTTGGTGGATGCGGGCGTTTTCCTGTCCGGCCAGCCGCACCATCGCCAGGGCTTTCTGCACCCGCTCGCTGATTTCTTCGCGTGGCCGGCGAAGTTGTTTCAGGCCAAAACCCACATTATCGGCGACATTCAGATGCGGCCAGAGCGCGTAGTTTTGGAAAACCATGCCGGTTTGCCGCAGGTGCGGCTCGACCCGCGTGACATCTTCTCCCCCGAAAGTGATGCGGCCTTCATCGGGGTTTTCCAGACCCGCCAGGCAGCGCAACAGGGTGGTCTTGCCCGCTCCACTGGGGCCCAGTAGAAAAAATAGCTCGCCCGACTCAATGTCCAGGCTGACGCCCTCCAGCGCCGTAACCGCGCCGAAACGCTTGCTTACCTGCTCCACGCGCACCGCGACCATGCCATGGAAAGTGCGGGCAACGGCCTGCGAGTCAAAGCCAATCGCCAGTCTCCTCGCAGAATTGTTACAATAGTCCGCGGGGTTTTACACGTTAGGTTCTTGACTCTGCACACCGGGAGAGTTGTCTCCCACCCATGCGACACCGCATAAAAAACGCCGTCCGGACACTGGTGGCTGGTTTGGGCCTGATGGCCCTGACCGCACCCGCGCTGCGCGCGCTCGATACGGTGGTAAAGGCCAGCCCCGCCGAAATTGCCGCGGAAAAAGCCTCACGCGCAAAACTGGAAAAAGCACTCGCCACCGACCCCAAGAACGTGACTTTGCGCAAACAACTGAGCCGGGTGTTGAGCGACTTGGGCGCGTTCGGTGATGAAGACGCCTCCAACGCCGCCGTCGAGCTTCTGAAAACCTTGCATAAGGAACAGCCGGCGGACGAGGAAATCCTGGCCTTCTACGGCAACGCCTGCACCATCTACGCCCAGTACTCCTCCATCTTCACGAAACTGAGCTGGGTGCACGAAGGCTTTAATTACATGGACGCCGCTGAAAAGGCCGCCCCCGATGATATTGATGTTCGCGTTACCCGCGCCATCAATTCCGCACAAGTCCCCGGGTTCCTTGACCGTGGAGATCTCGCCCGCGAGGATTTCGCCTGGCTGCTGAAGCGCATCCAAAGCGACCCCAAGGACTTCAGCCCGGACCTGTTGCGAACGATTTATTACTTCAACGGCAAGTTTTTGCTTGAGCATGGTGAACCCGCTGCGGTTCAATTGCTTGCACAAGCTGAAGCCATCCCGCCGCCTGACACGGACACACTTGGCCCAAAAATAGCTGACCTGTTGAAAACCGCCCGCGCAAAATTCCCGTCCGCCCTACCCCTGGCCAAAGCATCATGAAAAGCGATTTAGCCCAAATTGTCGTCAGCGAAGACGAAATTAAACACCGCATTGCCGAACTCGGCAGCCAGCTGACTGAACTCTATCGCAAGAAGGGAGTAGAAGAGATCAGCGCTATTTGCATCACCAACGGCTCCATCATGTTCGCAGCCGACCTGCTACGCCATTTTAATTTGCATGCCCGCATGGATTGCGTGCGCGTTTCCTCCTACAAGGACGAAGACCGCCCGGTCACCGAGCCGGAAATCATTGACCAGATTCGCCTCGACCTCACCGGCCAGCACGTCCTGCTCATTGATGACATTCTCGACACCGGGCGCACGCTGGACAAGGTGACCCGCATTCTGCGCGCGCAAAAACCGGCCTCCCTTCACACCTGCGTTTTGCTCAATAAAAAGCGCCGCAAGGAAAATAAAGTCGCGCCGGACTTCGTGGGCTTCACAATTCCCGACCATTTTGTGGTGGGCTATGGGCTGGATTTTGCCGAACGCTACCGCAACCTGCCCTGCATCGGCGTGCTCAAGCCTGAACTGCAAAATCCGCCGAATTGGTGCGCCGCCCGCAAGGATGAGCAGCCGGCCTCGCGGCGCTAGCTGGCGTTTCTTTTCAAGTATTCCACCAGGGCTGGTTCGGACGGGGAAGATGGCGCAACGGTTTCACCGCGCAAAAAATGCGCCGCCGCCAGTGCTCTGGCCGGCGCTGAATCCGGTCCGAAACGTGCAGCGCCGTTCTCCCAAATTTTTTCCGCTTGCTCTTGATCGCCGGTTTTCCATGACGCGACGCCGGCGGCCAGGGCCAATCCGGCATCCTGCGACTCCAAGCCGTTGACGCGCCCCAACTGCTGTTTCCAGCCGGCCAGCGTGTCGTAGCCTTCGACGTTGCCGACCGAAAGGTTGAAGTAACTCATCACCGCAATCCGCCGGGCATCCGCACGTAGTGGATCGCGCGCCAAGGCCTGCCCGGCCAGTGCATAAGCCTGCGCGTCGTCGCCCACTTGGGCGGCGGCGTTGGCCGAGAGCAGATCATCCTGAATGAACGTGGACTCGTCATGGGCATTAAAGAAATTGGAAAAGGTGACGAACGACGCCATTAGCAGTGCGCAAACTCCGAGCACAATTTGCCTTGGTTTTATCGCGGCCCAACCCGGCCAGGTCGTCCAGCCACTCGCCAGAACACACAGCAAGGTTATTAACGGCAGACGAAAACGGCCACTCGCGTAATACATGAGATCACCTGCGGCATAGACGCAGAAAACCAGCAGCATGCTTGCCACCATCGGGCAGTTGAAGTCTGCCACCACCGACCCCAGGCCGCGGCCTCGGACCGCCAGCAGGCCCGCGGAAAAGACCAATAAAATCCCCCACCCTAAAAAGTTCCACTGCAGTAATGGCGACTCCGCCTTGTGCCAGGCGTAAGTCTTGTTGTTATACTGGTCGAAGTCGTTGAGGAGGTAATAGGCTTTTTTAATTTCCAGTTTCAGCCAGGCGCGGGGATTTTGCTTGATGGCCCGCACCGCCCTTTCGTTCCAATAAACATCGGCCGGTCCGGAAAAAGTTTTTTTGGCCTCAGCAAACATCATTTCCTCTTCCTTGCGCGCCGGATTTTCTCCGGGCGCCAGAGTGGAGAAAAACAATTCCTGTGCGTAATACTTCCCGTTCGCTCCCGGCCGATTGGCGGCATAGAAATTGTAGGGCCCTTGTGCAGGAAGAACCGCATAGTCGCCGCCGTACCAGCCATTAACCATGCCGACTCCGAGTAAAATTGCCGCCGCCCCGGCCCAGGCCAACGCATCCGACAACTGCGGCCGCCAGCGACCCGCCAGCCAGGACCGCGCCAACGGTGCGACAAAAACGAGTGGCAAAAAATGTGGTCGAGCCGCCACCGCCAATCCCAGCAAAACCCCGCCGACCCAGGCGTCGTGCTGTTGCGCACCCGGTCGCGTCCACCAAACCAGCGCCCACACGGCCAGCGCCAGCGAGGGAACCGTATCGAGTACATCCACTGCATAAAACAGCGCCACGGGATTCAACCCCCACAACGCCGCCGCCAGCACCGCCGCCCATTTTTCCCTGGGGCCAACCCAAACCCGCGCCGCCAGGCGCGCCACGCCCAGGGTGATGATGAAATGGCAAAACAGGCCAAAAATCGCCGCGAATGCCGGCAGATCATCCGCGGGTAAACAGAGTTTTAACGGAATCGCCAATGCCGCCGGATAGAGCATGGCGCGGTAAAACGGCTCGTGTGGCAACGTGCCGGTGGCAATCTGCCGGGCGAGAGCGATGTTTTCCGCGCCGTCCAACTGCGGCGCGCGGCCCAGCGGCGTCTGCAAATACCAGATGAGATAAGCGACCCCGTAGAGCGCCACGGCCAAGGCCACTCCGAGGGCAAACCGTTGCTGCCGCGTGCGCGGGGTGCTCGCGGCCGGCGGCGGCGGAGCTGCGTTATCGTTCACCGGAAAAAGCTGTATTTCGCGATGCAGTAAAGCGCGCGAAAGAGATCCTTCCAACCGATTTTCTTGCCTTCGGCATAAGTGCGCCCGAAATACGAGACGCCGACTTCATACACACGCACGCGCTTTTTGGCCACCTTCGCCGTCACTTCCGGCTCAAAACCGAAACGGTTCTCCTCCAGCACGATGCTTTGGATGACTTCGCGGCGAAAGGCCTTGTAGCAGCACTCCATGTCGGTGAGGTTCAGGTTCGTGCATATGTTCGAAAGGAGCGTCAGCCCTTTGTTGCCGACCATATGCCAAAAAAGGTGCACGCGGTGGGGGCCGGCACCAATAAAACGCGAGCCAAACACCACGTCCGCCTGGCCATCGTAAATGGGCTGGAGCAGGCGCGGCAGCTCCGCCGGGTTGTACTCGAGGTCGGCGTCCTGGACGACGACAATATCCCCCGTCGCCGCGGCAAATCCCACCCGCAGCGCCTTGCCTTTGCCGCCATTTTCCCGGGGTGGCAACAGGCGCACCCGGGCATCCGTGGCCGCCAGTTCTTCGACTTTGGCACGCGTGGAATCCTTCGATCCGTCGTCCACGACCACGATTTCCTTCAGGTTCATGCCTGCGTTCAGCACGCGCTTGAGCAGCGTGACGACCGTGCGTTCTTCATTGTAGACGGGGACAACTACAGAGACCTGCATCGTCCTACGGTAGTGCTTTTCACCCAGTGGGTTAAAGCTTAAAATAACGTTATTTTTCACGGATGTTTTGACGTCGCAACCAGACTCTCTATCGTCGTGCCATGCGCTATTCCCTGCCTTGGATAACCGCCGTGGCGATGCCGGCCTTGCTGGCCGGGTGCGCCTCTTCCTCAATGCCTGTAACTTTGTCCTACCCCGCCACCCGCACTGTTGCCCAGGTGGATGATTACAATGGAGTGACCGTTGCCGACCCCTACCGCTGGCTGGAAGACGATAACTCGCCCGAGACCAAGGCCTGGGTCGAGGCACAAAACAAGGTCACTTTCGGCTTTCTCGAAAAGATTCCCGAACGCGCAGCCATCCGCGACCGGTTGACCAAATTGTGGAACTACGAGCGCTACGCCGTGCCCTACAAAGTCGGCGGGCGTTATTTCTTTTCCAAAAACGACGGGCTGCAAAACCAAAGCGTCCTCTACACGATGACTTCGTTCGACGCGACGCCGACGCTGCTGCTCGACCCGAACAAGCTTTCCACCGACGGCACGGTCGCGCTCGCCGATACTTCCGTGAGCAAGGACGGCAACCTGCTGGCCTACGGCCTGGCCGAGGCCGGCTCCGACTGGCAGATTTGGAAAATCCGCAATGCCCGCACCGGTCAGGATTTGCCCGACAAGTTGCAATGGATAAAATTCGCCTCTCCCGCCTGGACGACCGACGGCACAGGCCTTTATTACAGCCGTTTTGACGAGCCCAAGGCGGGCGATGCGCTGACGAGCCTCAATAAATTCCAGAAAATCTTTTACCACAAACTCGGCACCGCACAATCCGAGGACAAGCTGGTTTACGAACGCCCCGACCATGACGACTGGGGCTTTGACGAAATCGTCACCGACGACGGCCATTATCTCGTCATCAACGTCTCCACCGGCTCCGACCAGCGCAACCGCGTCTATTACCTCGACCTCACCCAGCCCGGGGCGAAAGTCACGCCGCTGTTGGACGATTTTGACGCGCAATATGCCTTCATTGACAACGACGGGCCAGTGTTCTGGTTCCAGACCAACCAAAACGCCCCGCATGGCCGCATCATCGCCATCGACACGACCCAGCCCGCCCGCGCGTTCTGGAACGAAATCGTCCCCGAAGCCCCGGAAACGCTCCAAGGCGTTTCCGCACTAAACAATTCCTTTGTCTGCACCTACCTCAAGGACGCGCACAGCCAGGTGAAAATCTTTGGGCTGGATGGAAAGCTCCAGCGTGAAGTCATGCTGCCTGGCATTGGCGACATCGCAGGCTTCACCGGCAAGCGCAGCGATACCGAAACGTTTTATTCCTACATGAGTTTCACCGTACCACGAACGATTTACCGCCTCGACCTCACCACGAGCACCAGCACCATCTTCCGCCAACCCAAGGTGGATTTCGACCCGGCGGACTTTGAGACGACCCAGGTTTTCTACACCAGCAAGGACGGCACGCGCGTGCCCATGTTCCTCACCTATAAGAAAGGCCTGAAACTCAATGGCACGAACCCCACCCTCCTCTACGGTTACGGCGGGTTCGATATCAACATCACGCCCTGGTTCAGCGTCGCCAACCTCGTCTGGCTGGAAATGGGCGGCGTGTATGCCGTGGCTACTCTGCGCGGTGGCGGCGAATACGGCGAGGACTGGCATCAGGCCGGCATGAAATTGAAAAAACAAAATGTTTTCGATGACTTCATCGGCGCGGCCCAATGGCTCATTGACCACCACTATACCTCGACGCCCAGGCTGGCCATTAACGGCGCGAGCAACGGCGGCCTGCTCATCGGCGCGTGCCTGACCCAGCGGCCCGATCTTTTCGGCGCGGCCCTTCCCGATGTCGGCGTGATGGACATGCTGCGCTTCAACAAATTCACCATCGGCTGGGCCTGGATGAGTGACTACGGCTCGCCGGAAGACGCCACCGAGTTTAAGGCGCTCTACGCCTATTCACCCCTGCAAAACATCCACCCCGGCACGAAATACCCGCCGACGCTCATCACCACCGCCGACCATGACGACCGCGTGGTGCCCGCGCACAGCTTCAAGTTTGCCGCCACGTTGCAAAAGGCCCAGGCCGGAACCGCGCCCATCCTCATCCGTGTTGAAACCCGTGCCGGACACGGCGCGGGCAAACCGACCGATAAACTCATCGCCGAAACCGCCGACCAGTATGCGTTCCTCCTTAAAGAACTTGGGATGAAACTGCCCGATGGATTTTAATCATTTCTCGTTCACCACCAAATACGCCGCCGCCCCGTGGCCGATGAATTTGGCGGGAATTTTCCCCTTGTCATCGGTGCTCAAAACTTCCTGGTATAAATCGGCGGTCGGCGTTTCGATGTCGTGGGTCACGCCTTTCTCATCGGTGTAGTTAATCAGGGAATAAACCTCCTCCATCAAAAACCAGGTGCGGGCGTGCCCCGCGACACCGGCCTGCACATCGTGTTTTACTCGGGCCCGGATTTCGTCCAGCGAATGAGCGCCAATCCGGGGGTCGCCGCTAATCTGGGGGCTCCAGTTCAAGTCATAACGATAACCGTAATACGTGTAAAACGGAACAGCGTTCCATAAAATATAAACTTCGTCGCCTTTCTGGTAGTGCTCGTTGATGTAGCGAATCGCCTCGCGCATGGTCGAATGCTTCATCCCGCCGAACAAGGCCGGCCGCGCAACTTTCGCGCCGAGATTCACCACCACATACAGTAAGGTCCAGACTACCAGCGCCCTGGAAATCAGTTGTCTTTTGCCAGGCCACGCTTTGGCCTCCACGGCCATTGCCTCAACCGCCTTGGCCAGCAAGAGGCAAAACGAAGGGACAAAAAACAGAAAATGCCGCTCTAGCAGCGGATACTTGCCCAGCAGCGAAGCCACCAACGCCAGCACCAGAGGCGAGCCCAGCAGGCAGCCCAGGGTGCGATTGTCCTTCCAGAACTGGTACACTCCAATACCACAGAGCGCGATGGCGGGGTAAGACAACGTCGCCAGGTATTTCAGCGTCGCAGAATGCGGCAAAAAAGGCAGGTTTACGTCGAGGGAAACACCAAAAGGGTCCCCCAGCGCCAGATACCCCGTGCGCGCATACCACAGCAAGGCCCGGAGGGAAACCGGCCAGGGTGCAAAATGCCCTTCGTAAGCCGATTGCTGCACCGCCAGGTTGGCGCTGGGCCGGATAATAAAAATATAATAAGCGACAAATGAAGCCAGCGCCAAACCCACGATGCCGGCGATGCGGGCCACGTTTTGCCATTCCTTTTTGGACAGAAAACACACCCACAGCGTGGCCAGGGCCCCGGCAATGACAAAAATGGAACTGAAGGCAAACCACACACAGATCGCAGCGGCCACCCCCGCGGCCAGAGCCTGCTTCGCCGTCAAGCCATCGCGTAGACGCACCACCAGCCACAATATCACCACCGCCGCCAGGACTTCCGTTTCATACTGCTTCACTTCACTGGAGTGGTAGATCAATGGGCCGGAAAAACTAAACAACGCCACCGCGAAAACTAACGGGAGGCCATCGCACAACTGGCGGGCGAGCCGCCAAAACATCACCAGGGCCGCAATCCCACTGAGCAAAGAAAACAGGCGCAAAGACGATTCACTATAATTGCCCAGGGAGCCAAACAGCTTCTCCACCAGCAAAAACCCGACCGGCGCCATCTGCGCGTTATCCAATGGTTTTACACACAACTGGCCGGCACTGTACTTGACAATGCTATTGGCCACCGCCGCCTCATCAATCCACAACGACGGGTTGCAGCAAAACCAATAAATCCGCAGCAGCACGCCGAGAACGATGATCGTCGGCAGCGCAAATCTGCGAATGGTGGATGAATTCATGGCGCAAGGCCCATGCCGGTTTTTGCGGGTTGGAAATAAAAAATTAGCTGTGCCTGGTTACATCCGCTCGATGATCGCCGTGCCGAATTCGGAGCATTTGACTTCTTTCGCGCCGGGCATCAGGCGGGCGAGGTCGTAAGTTACAACCTTGTCGCCAATCGAGCGTTCGAGGCCCTTGACAATGGCGTCCGCCGCCTCGTTCCAGCCGAGGTGGCGCAGCATCATTTCGCCGGAGAGAATCACCGAGCCGGGGTTGACCTTGTCCTGATTGGCGTATTTCGGCGCGGTGCCGTGCGTGGCCTCAAAGACCGCGTGGCCCGTGACGTAATTGATGTTGCCCCCAGGCGCGATGCCGATGCCACCGACCTGCGCCGCCAGCGCGTCGGAAATGTAATCACCGTTGAGGTTGAGCGTCGCCACGACTTCGTAGTCCTTGGGCCGGGTGAGAATCTGCTGTAAAAAGGCGTCGGCAATAACGTCCTTGATGATGAGGCCCGCCCCGGGCTTGCCGTCGGGAATCTTGCACCACGGGCCGCCGTCCACTTCCACGGCGCCAAAGAAATTTTTGGCGACCTGGTAGCCCCAGTCGCGGAAGCCGCCCTCCGTGAATTTCATGATGTTGCCCTTGTGCACAAGCGTCACGCTCTTGCGCTTGTGCTTGATGGCAAAACCGATGGCGCTATGGACGAGGCGCTCCGTGCCGAGGTAGCTGACCGGCTTGATGCCGACGCCGACCTGCACGGGCAATTCACGCTTGGGCGCACCGATGGCTTCGAGCTGGCGCTGCCACTCCGAGGTTTTGGCTGCGGTGCCAAAGCGAATTTTGGCAAACCCCTTGGGAAATTCCTTTTCGAGGAACGCCAGCATTTTGGCAGCCTCATCCGTGCCGGCGGCGTATTCGATGCCCGCGTAAATGTCCTCGGTGTTCTCACGGAAAATTGTCATGTCTACATCTTCCGGGCGCTTGACCGGACTTTCGACGCCCTGAAAGTACCGTACCGGGCGCAGGCAGACAAACAAGTCCAGCTCCTGCCGCAATGCCACATTGAGCGAGCGGATGCCGCCGCCCACCGGGGTGGTCAACGGCCCCTTGATGCCGACCAGGAATTCGTGGAACGCCGCCAGCGTGTCTTCCGGCAGCCAGTTTTTAAATTTATCGAAGGCCTTCTGGCCGGCGTAAACTTCGAACCACGAAATTTTGCGTTTGCCGCCATAAGCTTTGGCGACGGCGGCGTCAAACACGCGTTGCGAGGCGCGCCAGATGTCGGGCCCGGTTCCATCGCCCTCGATGAAAGGCAGCACGGGCTGGTCGGGCACAGTCAAGCGGCCCTGATTGATGGTGATGCGGCCGCCGGCGGGCGGGGTAACGTTCTGGTAGCTCATGGTTCGAAAATAAGTTTTTAGGCGCGAACCGGGGCTGGTTTGCGTTTCTCCGCCAGGCGCGCACAAAAACGCCCGAGGCGTTCGAGGCCCTTTTGGATGACCTCATCCGAAGTGGCGTAGCTCAGGCGCACGTAATCGTCCGCGCCAAAGCCCGAGCCTTGCACCAGGGCAACCAGTTCCTCATCGAGCAGGCGGCTGGCAAATTCATCCGAGCCCAAGCCCAGCGCACTAATGTTGGGGAAAAGATAAAACGCGCCTTCCGAGCGAAAGCAACGGACCCCCGGCAATGCATTAAGTCCCTTCCACAACAATAAACGACGACGGTCAAAAACCTGGAGCATCGCGGCCACCGCCGCACGGGCCTTGTCTGGCTGCTGGTACGCCGCCAACGCACCGAATTGAGCAAAGGAGGTTGCATTCGAAGTCGTCTGACTTTGCAAATCTGCCACAGCGGAGGCAATTTTCTGCGGGGCGACAAGTGTGCCCAGCCGCCAGCCGGTCATCGCGTAAGTCTTGCTGAAACCCGATGCTGTGAGCGTCAGTCTGGCAGCTTCTGGAGAAAATGTCGCCGGGCTGGAGGCCTTGACCCCGTCATAAGTCAGTTGCTCGTAAATTTCGTCGGATAAAATATAAACGCCTTTTTCGACGCATACCTTCACCAACGCCTCCAGTTCCACGCGTGGATAAACGGCGCCCGTAGGGTTGGAGGGGCTGTTCAAAATGACCAGCTTCGTCTTGGGCGTGATGGCCGCGCGCAATTTTTCTGGCTTCAGGCGAAAACCCGTTTCATCGCCGGCAAAGACAATGCGCGGGGTGCCGCCGGCCAGCTTCACCATTTCCGGGTAGCTTACCCAATACGGCGCGGGGACGACGACCTCGTCACCAGGTGAAACCACCGCCAAAATGGCCAAATAACACGAAAATTTTCCCCCGGGGCTGACGACGACCTGGGTGTCCTTTATCTCGCCGAAACCGCGCGCCTGGTAGTCCGCCGCGATGGCCGCGCGCAAGGCAGGCAAACCCGCCGTGGCAATATATTTGGTCTGCCCATCGCGCAGGGCCTTCGCACAGGCTTCCTTCATGAAGTCCGGCGTGTCGAAATCCGGCTCGCCCGCGCCGAAGACGCAGACGTCCTTGCCGGCGGCTTTTAAAGCCTTGGCCTTGGCGTCAACGGCCAAAGTCGGTGATGGCGCGATTTGGCGCGCCCAGATGGATAACCCAGGTTCCCCGGTTCCTTGTGACATGGAGCGTGTGGCGTGAAGTGCGTAAGGGGGCGATACTTGTCAAATCTTCCGGCTTGGCAACAACTTTTGCTCCAGCCTCTCTGCCAACGCTCACATAGTGTGCCAGGCGTCGGCCGGCGGCAAGGGCATGGGCTTGGCCAAATTCGCCGGGTCGAAGAACGCCGGGTCAAATTTCAACTTCAGGGCGACGGCCTTGACCACAAACTTGTCGTAATCGTGACTCAGCATGTTCTCCAACTGGCAGTCCTCGAACATCCACTGATCCTCAATCTTGGCCACACTGCCCAGCTTGAACTGCACCGCGACCGCGCCTTTGGCGTCGAGTTGCTGCATCTGCCACAGCGCGTTCAACTCGCGGTCCAGAAAAAGCTTAACCGGGCCCAGGCCGGCGGCTTTTTCAGCGGGAGGCGGATTCATGGTGTAAATATCCAGCCCGCGGCCCGCCGACCGGGCCGTGCCTTCGTATTTGTAATCGGCCCAAAACAAAAACGGCATCATCAAGTCAAATGGCGTGTAAATCATGCCGGGCAGCAAGGGATCGCGCCATTTTTCCGCCGGAACTTCGCGGGCGGTGGTTTCGCCAGGAGCAATCACCCACACGTGGGGCGACGGTCCGTTTTGGAGCAGCCATTCCCATACCTCAGGTTTGTCCGCTTTGTTCGCCGGCACCTTGGCCAATTGAAAGCGCGTCACCGGGCCTGCACTGTTGGTGGACGTCCAGCCGATTCCCGAATAGCGCGTCTCTTCGCCATGGCGGGGACGGTGCACAAAGTCGAAGGTTATGGCCGTATCACTGAGCAGCCAGGCATAGCGAAAATTTTCCAGGTATTTGGCCGCTTCCGCCGCATTGTAGGGCACCGGCGGCAACGAACCGATATCCGGGCTGTGCCGCGGCCCCGCCATCACCAGGGTTACGCCCGCCAGCCAGACCGCAAAAATTTCGCCAAAAAACCGCCGGCTTTTTTTCATGGGGTAGGACATGAATTATAATAAAAACCCGAGCACAAGCCCACGGTTCCTCATAAAAGTATCACCCCTGCCACTCGAGCACGACAATTAATTCTTGGGAGCCGGAGCAGGCACGGAAGCCGCTGAAGCACTGGCCGCGGGAGCCTTCGGGGCCGCGGTTCCATTAGCCGTAGCTGGCGTGGCCGTCGCTGTCGATGTCGTGGTTTTGGCGGGAGTCACACCGGCAGCCGGGGCGGTCGATGTGGCCCCACCCAGAGAAGGCAGTGCAATGCTCGTAGACGGCGCCGCGTTGTTATGCGCGATGCACACCAAATAAAGTATGAACGAAAGCACAAAAAACACCACTGAGACGCGCACCGTATACTTCAGCAGCACGTTGGCCGTCTCGCCGCCGAAGACGGACTCGGCCGCGCCGCCGCCCAGGGCCGCGCCCATGCCGGCGTTGGCGCTGGGCTTCTGCATCAGGATGATGACGGTCATCAACCCGCAGACCAGCAGCAGGACAAACATGGAAATGGAGATGAAAATATTAAACATGGCACTGTCCTCAAAAGTCAGGTGTGAATCGGCCAAAATGGGCATTTCCCGCTTCACAGGCAAGCCCGAAAAGCAGGACGCCAATGCCGCTGAGAATGAAAAAATAGCTCTTGTTCACCGTTTATCATCCCCTAGCCCCTCAATGATTTCATCACGTCGACACGCCCAGCCGTTCAATGATACGCTGCAGGTCTTCGTTGCCAAAATACTCGATGACAATCCGGCCATGTTTCGGGCTGTGTTTAAGCGAAACTCGCGTGTTCAGCTTGGCCGCCAGGCGCTTTTCCACGTCGCGGATGGCGGTGTTTTCCGCCTCCGGCCCTTTTGGTCCGCCGGCGCGAACTGTTGTCCCGGCTTTCAATTTGCGCGCCTGGCGTTCGAGTTCGCGCACACTCCAGCCGTCTTCGAGTGTCCGCCGGGCCAGGAGCGTGCGCTGGGCCTCCTCCGCCAAACCCAGCAGTACCTTCGCGTGGCCAGTGCTTAAAAGCCCCTTTGCGATATAGCCTTGCACTTCACGATCCAGGGAAAGCAATCGCAGCGCGTTGGCCACCGTGGTGCGCGCCTTGCCCACGCGTTCCGCGGTGGCATCCTGGGTCAGCGAAAAATCCTGCAGCAGGCTGGCATAACCCAGCGCCTCCTCAATCGGGTTCAAGTCCGCGCGCTGTAAATTTTCAATCAGCGCCATCACGGCCGACGAGGCATCACCGGCCTCAACCACGCGCGCCGGAATGATTTTAAGCCCGAGCAACTGGCACGCGCGCAAACGGCGTTCCCCCGCAATCAATTGGAATTTTGCTCCCGCTGTCCTGACAACGATGGGTTGCATCAGACCCTCGGACCGGATGCTATCAGCCAGCTCCCGCAAGGCCGCTTCGTCAAAACTGCGCCGCGGCTGGTGTTTGCTGGGCTCGACCGAGGCAACCGCAATCTCCATGAATCCCGCCAGGCCGCCGGCGGGCTTCAATCCGGCGTTCGCCGGGGCAACGGGCGTCGAAGCTTCCGCTTTCTTAACGACCGGTGTGCTTTTGCCCCCGGCGATCAGGTTGCCAAGGCCGCGGCCCAGACGGTTTTTTGTGGTGGTCATGGGATGGGTCGCGGATTGCAGGACTTAGTTTGTCGAAGCCGGCGCCACTGACGAGCCGTTTTTAAGCGGGATGAAAAGCTGCTGGCCCTCACGTATCTTGTTGGCGTCGGCGGGCGTCAGATGGTTGGCCTGCATGATTTCATTTGCGGGCACTTTGAAATGCGTGGCAATTTTTGAAATACTGTCGCCCGGTTTGACCACGTACACTTCCCCCTGTCCAAAACTTTCCGGCTGCTTGTTGGGGTCGGAGGCCGTCACTCTCGCCGTGGCAGGCGGAGGCTTGTTCATGGCTTGGGCGAGGGTTTGCAGTTGGGCATTGGTGTCCCGGGCCAGCGCCTCAATTTGTTTGGTGAATTCCGCCACGATATCCTTGCGCAAATCGGCGTTGGCCTTGTTCGTTTCGTCGCGGTTTTTGGCGAGGGCATTTTGCACCGTGGCGTTCACATCCGTCTGGGTGATGAGTTGCTTGCGCAGGTTGTCATTGTCCTGTTGCAACGCCGAGACATCCAGCCGCAATTGGCCGACGAGACGCTGGAGCGATTGAATGTCCTCGCTCATGGCGGCCAGCGTGCCATTGGAAGCCGGTGCGCTGGGCTGGGCATAAGCCGGCGCGGTCTGGCCGGGCAGGGTCAGCGTGGCCGCCAGCACCAGGGCCAGGCCGGCGCCCTGCAGCCAAATTGTTTTATGGGAAATGTTCATGGCGGAATAGTCGGTTAAAACGGCATTATCCCGTTTTCCCGCCGAGTGTCAAAATCAAGCTTTGGGAAATGGCTTGGATGCAACCAGCGGGCGCATCGGGTGGCTGGACAGGCATTCGCCAGCCTTAAGCGGGTAACCCCGCAAAAACTCCGTCGCCGGCAACATCCGGCCGCCGGAGCGTTGCAATGTCAGCAGTCGCAGTACACCTGAGCCCGTGGCCACATCCACGCCGGTGTCACCCGCATGCAGCACCGTGCCCGGCGCGGCCGAAACTGCTTCCGCCAACACCGCCGCCTCTCCAATTTTTAACGACTGTCCACCATGTTCAATGGCCACTCCCGGCCAGGGCTGTAACGCGCGCACGCGACGTTCCAGTTCCGCCGCCGCGGCGGAAAAATCCACCTGGGCATCGGCCTTGATTAGCTTGCGGGTATAGGTCGCCTGCGACTCGTCCTGCGGCACCGTGCGGCAGGTGCTGCCACCCAATGCCGTCATATGCCGTTGCAAAAGCGGCACACAGGCGTGGGCGATGCGCTCGCGCAAAACCGGCGAAGTGTCCGTTTTATGAATGGGAACATGTACCGTGGCCGCCACCGGCCCGGCATCCATCTTTTTCACCATACCCATGAGCGACACGCCGGTCTCCGTCTCACCTGCCACCAATGCGGCCTCAACGGGCGACGCTCCGCGGTAGGCCGGCAATAACGATCCATGCAGGTTCCAAGTCCCGCGCAAGGACACGTCGAGCAATTCACGTCGCAGAATGTGGCCATAGGCCATCACCAACGTCAAATCAATGTGCTGCGCATGCAACCAGGCTGCTTCCTCCGGTCCGGGTTTTTCCGGCTGGAGCAACGCCACGCCATGCGCCACCGCCCAGGCCGACACGGAATTGGCATGCAAGTGCCGGCCGCGGCCCGCCGGCCGGTCGGGTTGCGAGATGACCGCCGCCAGTTCCACCCCTTCCGCCCAATGCAAATACTCCAGCGCCGGCAGGGCGATGGCATCGGAACCAAAGAAAGCGATACGCATGGGAGGAAACTGCGACTGTCGAAATTTTTAAACTGACCTCGGGCGGCGGTTTTCCGCCGCTGTCTTTTTGAGCCAGGCTTCGATGACGGGGCGAAATTTTTCCGAAAAAACGCCGTCCTTGTCCGGCTTGGGCAAATCCGCCAGGAGCCCCCAGTACTCAATGAGCGTCGCCGTTGCGCCGGGCTCGACCTTGGCCAGCGGCCCCAGCGATTCGAGCTCGTTCATAAAATCGCACACATAGGTCTCAAACGCGCAGCCAAAATCGGGATACACCGCGCCAGCTTTGACTTCCCAGAACTTCACAAACGTCCCGCCTTTTTGCCAGTTTGCCGCCCAGCCCGGAAAGCTGGTCAGGCCGAGTTTTTGCGGGCTGGTGCCGCGATCCACCCGGATGCCGATATAGTCGCGGTGCCAGTCCCAGACCGGATCGGTAAAGTCCGTATAGGTCCACGGTACGACGGCGTAGTCCGGCACCAGTGTCTGGCCATGCGGAATTTTCGGATTGAGCGGAATCGCGGTGTAGCTATTGCGCCCCATGACGGTCAACGCCCAGGGCGAAAGCTCAACCGCCCACATGTTTTCATTCTTCAACGTGTGGGTAACCTTGAAATCCACGTCACTCAGAGCTTCGAGGGTGAAACTCTTGCGGATGCCCGTTTTTTCCTCGACGGGTTGCTCGACCCTCAGGCCCTTGCCGCCGGGCAGTTTGGTCACCGCAATGGGAGCGTTATCCGGCTGATAATTGCGCGGCGGCACTTCCGGCGCATGCCAGAGGCGATGGCCGCCGCGGATTTTCCAGTCCTTTTCACCGCTTTTGCCCAGTTCCGTGCCCACGGTGGCAAACAGGTTCGGGCCACCATCAAGCGTGCACGAAATCACCCGCGGGCCTATATCCAACGGGATAATGAGTTCCACCCGATCCGTCACCAGAGCTAGAGCGTTCCAGCCGTGGAATTTAGTTGAGGTAATCATGGGGCAAAGGACAAAACGGCCAATGAAGGCCAAAGGATGAAAAAAGACCGGGCAAACCGGAAGCTTAAACTGAAAATTTGCCAAAACTTAACCCAAGAATGGGCTGTTTTCCTCTCGCTTCCTGGATAATTGCCTGCCAATCTGACCCTTTGAGCGGGTTTCGAACCCGCCCTCTTTCATCCTCCGATGAACCAGAACATCCGCAATATCGCCATCATCGCGCACGTCGACCACGGCAAAACCACGCTCGTGGACCAGCTTCTGCGCCAGGGCGGAGCCTTCCGCGCCAATCAAGTCGTCGCTGAACGCGTGATGGACAGCATGGACCTCGAGCGCGAAAAGGGCATCACCATCAAGGCCAAGAACACTTCTGTCCACTGGCGCGACAAAATCATCAATATCGTGGACACCCCCGGCCACGCGGACTTCGGCGGCGAGGTCGAACGCGTGATGAAGATGGTGGACGGCGTCATGCTCGTCGTGGACGCCTATGACGGCCCGCAGGCGCAGACGCGCTTCGTCCTGCGCAAAGCCTTGCAAAGTGGCCTACGCCCCATCGTCTTCATCAACAAAATTGACCGAGAGAATAGCAACCCCAAGAAGGTCCACGACCAGGTGCTCGAACTTTTCCTCGAATTGCACGCCACCGAAGAGCAGTTCGCTGCCCCCTTCCTTTACGGCAGCGCCCGCGATGGCTTTGCCGTCCGCGAACTCGGCGACCCGCACAAGGACATGATTCCGCTGCTGGAAACAATCCTTTCGCATATTCCGCCGCCCGTGGCGGATGAAACCGCGCCGTTCACCATGCTCATCTCGAACATCGCGTACGATGACTACGTGGGCCGCATTGCCATCGGTAAAATCATCGGCGGCCAGGTGACGACCGGCGACCAGATTTTCCGCGTCCTCAAAAACGGCACCCGCGAACGCTGCAAGATTACCAAGGTGTTCGAATACAGCGGCACCCAGACCAACGATTCCGCCCTCGGCATCGCCGGCAACATCGTCGGCCTGGCCGGCTTTACCGATATCGACATCGGCGAAACCCTCTGTGCCCTGGAAGACCAACCTGCCCTCCCCTTCGTTGAAATTGACCCGCCGACCATCCGCATGGAATTCGCCGTCAATGACGGCCCCTTCGTTGGTCGCGAGGGCAAGCTCGTCACCTCCCGCCAGATTCGCGAGCGGCTCGACCGCGAGAAAAAGGGCAATGTCAGCATTTTCGTCGAGGAATCCGAGCGCGCCGGCGTGTATTACGTCTCGGCCCGCGGTGCGATGCAGATTGCCGTGTTGGTGGAGCAAATGCGCCGCGAGGGCTATGAAGTGCTCGTCTCCCGACCCGTTGTCATCACCCATAGCGAAAACGGCAAAACCCTTGAACCTTTTGAATCGCTCTGGCTCGAAGTGCCGGAAGAAACCATCGGCAGCGTCATGAAGGTGTTGTCCGCCCGCAAAGGCGCAATTTCACAGATGGAAACCCACCCGCACAGCGTGACCATCGAGGCCGTCATCCCCACGCGCGGGCTCATCGGCTTTGAGTTCGACCTGATGAACCTGACCAATGGCCGCGGCGTGATGTCCCACCTCTTCCTTGAATACCGGCCACACGCGGGCGAAATCACCTCGCGCCTCACCGGCACGTTGGTTTCGACAGACACCGGCGTCGCCACTTCCTACGCGCTCGACCAGTTGCAGGAGCGCGGCAAACTCTTCATCACCGCCGGCGAGGAAGTTTACAAAGGCATGATCGTGGGCGAAAACCCGCGCGCTGACGACCTGCCCATCAACCCCACCCGCGAAAAACAACTGAGCAACGTGCGCTCCAAGGGCGAGGGCAAGGGCATCCAGCTCACGCCCCCCATCCGCCTCACGCTCGAACGCTCCATCGAATACATCGCACCCGACGAATACGTCGAAGCTACGCCCAAGAGCCTGCGCCTGCGCAAAAAATTCCTTAATCCTGAAGACCGCAAACGCAACGCCAAGCAACTGGCCGGCGTCGCGTAAACCTGATGACTCCCCCCACCGTCACTTTCGCCCAATTGGGCCTGACCGCGCCGCTCCTGCGGGCGCTTTCCGAAAAAAATTACCTGCATCCTTCGCCGATTCAAGCCGAGGCCATTCCGCACCTGCTCGCGGGCCGCGACGTCATGGGCTCCGCCCAAACCGGCACCGGCAAGACCGCCGCGTTTGCCTTGCCCATCTTGCAGTTGCTTTCGGCCACCACGCCTCCGCGCCTTCCGCGTTCGCCCCGCGCCCTTATTTTGACTCCTACCCGCGAACTCGCGGTGCAAATTGGCGACAGTTTTTCCGCCTATGGCCGGCATCTGCGCCTGCGGCATGTGGTCATTTTCGGCGGCGTCGGCCAGCACCCGCAAGTCCGCGGCGCGCACGACGCCGACATCGTCGTTGCCACCCCGGGCCGCCTGCTCGACCTCGCCAGCCAGGGTCATGTGCGCTTCGACCGCGTAGAAATTTTCGTGCTCGATGAAGCCGACCGCATGTTGGACATGGGCTTCGCGCCCGACCTCAAGCGCATCATCGCCAAGCTCCCGCTCGAACGCCAGTCGCTGCTCTTTTCCGCGACCCTCCCGCCCAGTATTCTCGACCTCGCTTCCCGCGTCGTGCGCAACCCCGTGCGCATCGCGGTGACGCCCGAGAAAACCTCCGCCGAGGGCATCAACCAGAGCGTCGTCAACGTCCCCTCCGGGCAGAAGTATCCGCTGCTGCGTCACGTGCTTACCGAGCAAAAGGGCCTCGTGCTCGTGTTCATGCGCACCAAGCACAGCGCCAATAAGCTCGCCAAGAATTTGTGCCGCGATGGCTTCGCCGCCGAGGCCATCCACGGCAACAAGTCGCAGGCCGCCCGCCAGCGCGCGCTCGAGACCTTCCGCTCGGGTCGCGTGCAAGTCCTCGTCGCCACGGACGTCGCCGCGCGCGGCATTGACGTCAAGGGCATCGCGCTCGTCGTCAATTACGACATTCCCCACGAGCCCGAGGCGTATGTCCACCGCATCGGCCGCACGGCGCGCGCCGGCACCATGGGTGAGGCCATTGCCTTTTGCGATGCCGGTGAGCGCAACAATCTGCGCGGCATCCAGCGCCTCCTGCGCAAAACCATTCCCGTCAAAACCATCGAGTTCACCCCGGCGGAAAACGTTCCCGCCAAACACGCGCCCGCCGCGACATCGCATCGCCCCGCGTCTGCTCACTCTCATTCAGCCCCGTCTCATCATCGCGCCGAATCCTCTCATCACCGTCCCGCGACCTCACATCATCGCCCGGATTCTTCCCGGCCCAGGTTTACCACGACTCATGGGCGCCCAGTGCATTCTCATTCTCAAGCTCATGCTCCCAGAACCGAGCACAATACGCGCTCCGAACACGCCCCGCGCGCTGAACATCGGCCTTCCGCCCATTCACCCGTCCGCCAAGGCCCGCACCCCGGCTCCGCGAAACGCAGCTATTATCAGCGCCAACGCCGCGGCGGCTTCCGCTCCGGCTGGCAGCCGTAGTTCTCTTTGAGGTAGGGACGCCTCGGAGAGCCGTCCCTACCCTTCACAATGCTGCCTCGCGTAGTGAGGTCTGAAAATAGCTGTGGGTTTTGCACGGTTTTTTACCATTTGCCTAACATTAAAAGGTTAAGAAAATACTCCTTGTTTCAAGGAGATTAGACCAAAATGCTTTTCCCGCACACATATCCTTGCAGAAAGTGTGGGTACACTAAAATCGCTTGCTCTGGAGTGTGTATTGTCTCTCCAGCAAGTGTTGATTGGGGACATCCATTTCCCGCAATGGATCAATGGATTAAAGGACATAACAGCGGGAGGCCTTGGCAGTGCGTTCGTTGCCCCAAGCCAGTTGCTTTTGGTCACCCATTTTGCCCCGATTGCTACACCGTTCTTGGCCGTGATTGGCGAACGTTGATTGTTTAAAAACCATGTGTTCCCGACGTTTTCCAACCCGCTTGAATAGCCAACAAGTTCTACAAGCGATGGGTCGTCCTGACGAAATCCAAAATGGGCCTCAAATTGAGCCCTCAATACGAAACATGGGGATTGTTGAAATATGGATTTACAGGAGGGAGCATACCATCTGGGTGTCATTCCGATCAGATGGCCTTGTTTATATTGTTACCACATCTAACGATTGAAAATTTTCCTATGCCTCATTTCCCTACCACTCCAGGCAAGCAAAATATCAGGTTTGCCATCGAAATACCGGTGCGCCGCAGAAGCAAAAAATCAACCAAGAAAGCAAATAGAATGGAAATTGGTGAAAATGCCGTGGATAAACTCATGGAGTTTGTACGCGAAACTAGTAAAACGGGCCGGGTTAATTTTCCTGATTCATCTCCGGAATATGGGAATTTTTTAAAGGAAATTGGGCTAACGAAACCTACAGGCGAAGAACCCTCCTTATGGAACGGAGATATAATGGTTATTAGAAAATTTGCCGATTCAATTATTCATCCATCAAAACGGTCGAAATTCAAGAAACTTGTTTTAGAGAAGCCAGAGGAAGAACGTTTGATTTTTATCAGAGACTGGATAGCGCAATCTTGATACTGAAATCCTAGCCACTTTTCCGATTAACGATTTGCACACTTTTATACAACTCACCCTTCCGCCGTCCGCGGGAGACGCTTCTTGCCGGGCTGCGGTTTCGCTCCCTTGGCCCAGGGTTTCGCTCCTCTGACCCACGTTTTCGTGCCTTTGACGGGCGGGGGATTTTTGGGGAACAAAGGCCGTTCCGACCTCGGGGGTTTGCCAATCAGATCAAATTTCATCGGGCAGCCGCGCAATTTGAAGGTCGTTTGCAAATTGCTGGCCAGGCTCCGTGCATAACTGTCGTCCAGCTTTTCCGCGCGGTTGCAATACATGCGGATGGTAAGCGGATGCCGCGCGACCTGCACCGCATAGTAACACTTGAAGCGCTTGGTGCCGACAAACTTGGGCGGGCTGGCCTCGAGGAATCCGCGAATCATGCGATTGAGCAGTGAGGTCGGCAGCGGCTTGCGCATCATGGTGAATAGCGCGTGCGCCTCCTTCAAAATGTCCGTCACCGCCGTGCCTTCAAGCGCCGAGGTGAAAATCACCGGCGAGGCGGGCAGGAAAAACATCTGCGACTCCACCGCGCGTAAAAACGACTTCCGGAACTCGCCGATGTTCGCATAGCCCTCGAGCGGCTCGCGCTCGAAGCGCTTTTGCGCGAGGTCCCATTTATTGACGACCATGACCAGGCCCTTGCCTTGCTCAAGGATTTCGCCGCCGAGCATCTTGTCCTGCTTCGTTACGCCGTCGAGCGCGTCGAGCACGAGGAACACCACGTCGCTTTCCGCGATGGCTTCACGCGTGCGGTTTTGGGAAAAATATTCGACCGAGGTGTCCACGCGCGAGCCGTGGCGCATGCCCGCCGTGTCATAGAGCGTAAACGGCCACTTTTCGCCTTCCGGCGTTACGTAATCGAAGTCAATCGTCACGGCGTCGCGCGTGGTGCCGGGTACTTCGCTGACGATGAGGCGCTTGTCATTCAACAGCGCGTTGCCGAGTGACGACTTGCCCACATTGGGCCGGCCCACGAGGGCAAACTTCACGCGCTCGGGAACTGCGCCGACCGGGGCCACCGCTTCCGGCGTTTTGCCAATGATCTGGAAAATTATGTTCAGCAAGGGGTCGATGCCGTGCCCGTGCTCGGCGGAGACGTAAACGACCTGCTTGAAACCTAGGCGGGAAAATTCTCCAGTTGCTTCATTTTCGCGCCGAATATCGTCGGCCTTGTTGACGACGAGGATCGTTGGCTTGCGAAAGGAGCGTAGGTTTTCGGCGATGCGCTCATCCGCCGTCGTCAGTCCCGCATGGGCGTCGGTGACAAACAGCACCAGCCCCGCCGCTGCCAGCGCGAAGTCCACCTGTTCCTCCGTCGCTTTGACAATCGCCGCGGATGACGCCCCGGGCGTGAGGCCGATGCCGCCGGTGTCCATGAGCAGGTACCCGCCGCGCTCCGGTGGCACCTGCGTGGTGACGAGGTCGCGCGTCACCCCCGGCTGGTCGTGGACAATGGAAATGCGCCGCCCGGCCAATCGGTTAAAAAGGCGGCTTTTGCCCACATTGGGCCGGCCCACGAGGGCCACACTGCGCGGAATGGAAGACATGAATGATCAACAATTAAGGCGCCAAGGCCGAAAAGACGACTGCATAATAAAAATGCAATCTGACTAATGCCGGCAAACAAGCGCCCAGTTGCCTATTTTTTCCCTTTTTCCGCCGCCACCGTCTCCAAAAACTTCGCGATGCGGTCACAGGCCTGGATGATCTGGTCGTAGCCCGTGGAGAAACTCGCGCGCACAAAGCCCGCACCGCCCGGCCCAAAGGCCGTGCCGGGAACCATCGCGACCTTTTGCTCCTGCAGCAGGCGCTTGGCAAAATCCATCGAGGACAGGCCGAAATTTTGCACGCTGGGGAAAGCGTAGAACGCCCCGCGCGGCGAATGGCACGGCAGGCCCATTTCGTTGAAGCGGCTCACGATGTAGTCGCGCCGCTGGTGGTATTTTTCGCGCATGCGTTGAACATCGTCCCAGCCGTGGCGCAGCGCTTCGATGCCCGCCGCCTGCGAAAGAATGGGCGCGCACATCATGCAATACTGGTGCACCTTCATCATCGCCTCGACGAGCGGCGCCGGCCCGCAGGCAAAGCCGAGGCGGAAGCCCGTCATCGCAAAGGCCTTCGACATGCCGTGCAAAAACACCGTGCGCTCGCGCATGCCGGGCAGCGTGGCAATCGAGACGTGTTCGCCTTCAAAGGTCAGCTCGGCGTAAATTTCGTCGCTCAAGACAATCAAGTCCTTCTCGACGGCAAAGCGCGCAATCTTTTCCAGGCGCGCGCGGTCGGCCACGCCGCCGGTTGGGTTCGTCGGAAAATTAAGGATGAGGGCCTTGCAGCCCGGCTGCCACGCCGCGGCGAGTTTGGCCGGGTCGAGCGCAAATTGGTCGCTCGCGGAAGTGGCCACCGGAATCGCCAGCCCGTGCGCCAGCGTCACACTGGGATGATAGGAAACGTAGGAAGGCTCGTGGTAAATGACTTTATCACCGGGATTCAGCAGCGCGCGCAGGGCGATGTCCAATGCCTCGGAAACACCGACGGTCGTCAAAATTTCGTCCTCAGGTCGGTAGGCGAGCTGAAAATGTTTTTCCACATACGTGGAAATCGCCTTGCGCAGCGCGAGCAGCCCGCGGTTGTCGGTATAGTGCGTCTTGCCTTGTTCCAGCGCGTAAATCGCCGCCTCGCGAATATGCCAGGGCGTGACGAAGTCCGGCTCGCCAATACCCAACGAAATCGCATCCGGCATTTGCGCGACGACCGCAAAGAAGTCGCGGATGCCCGAACGGGGCAGGCTGGCCACGTGCTTCGCCACAAAACGCTGGGAGTTGTCGGACATGAAGAAAAAGAGGAATGAGAAAGGAAAATCTCGGCCAATTCACGAACGGGCAAAAAACCACGGCCCATTCCTGGAATCGGCGGCGAGCTTTACGCGCTCACGGCCGGCTTGTCCGCCGGAGCGTGTTCGCGGGCGAGCAGGTAGCCCTGCTCCTTGTAGGCGCGCAACATAAAGTGCGTCGCGGTGGACACCACGCCGTGCAGCGTCGCCAGGCGCTCAAACACAAAGGCCGCTATTTCGCGCAGGTTGTGCGCGCTCACAATCACCATCAAGTCATACGCGCCGGACATCAAATAGCACGAGCGCACTTGCTCGAACTTCGCAATGCGCGTGGCCAGGCGGTCAAACCCGCCCTCGCGCTCGGGGCTGATTTTGACTTCGATGACCGCAAAGACTTGATTTTCAGCAAGATAGTCCGGGTTGAGCACCGGGCGCCAGCCAAGCAATACACCCTGGGCTTTGAGGGTCGCCAGTTCCTTCTCCACCTGCGCCGCATCCATGCGCAGCACCTCGGCCATTTGGGCCGTGCTGAGCGCCTCGCCTTCGAGCATTAATTTGAGGACAGGATTCATGGCTGGTCGGTGTAAAAGGGTTGATTAGAACACAAACCCGGCACTCTGGCACGCCGAAAAATCAGGGGTGGTCTCAACCCTTTTTCCGCAGATACCAGACATCGCTGCCGAACTGCATGGTGCCGGTGGGCTGCTTGAAAAATGGTCGAATGTCGTGCTCAATCCAGGATGCCACCTCCGCCACCGTCTCGCTCCCCTGCTCCACCGTGGCAATGACGTTGCTTTGCGAAAGGAAAAAACCCACGAGCTGTTCGGGTGTCATGGTCACGTCGTTGAAAAAGTTATCGCGCCCGGCCAGCTCGAAGCCGAATTCGCCGGCATAGGCTTCAGTGAGTTTCTTCCGCGCCCGTGGCGTGGTGGCGTATTTCGCGAGATAGGATTTCTCCACCCAGGATTTTAACTCGGCACATTCCTTCATACCGCCTATGAAGACATTATTGTAGATGAACAGCCAGCCACCCGGCTTGAGCACCCGGTTCGCCTCGCGCAGGAAGCCATCCTGGTCAAACCAGTGAAATGCCTTGCCCACTGTGATGAGTTCGAATGCTTCCCCGGGAAAAGGCAAGGCCTCGGCTTCGGCCTGCAAATAAACGACATTGGGCAAAGGCAGCGCCAGCGCCAGCATCGACCGGGAGTTGTCCACAGCCACCACCCTTTCGGCCACCTCCGCCAGCGCCTGCGTTGATTGCCCCGTGCCGCACGCCACATCGAGCGCGCTTTCAAATTTTGCACAATCGGTGAAGCGCACCAACCGCTCAATAACCAGCGGATGAAAATACGGTCGGAACTTTGCGTAACGCTCCGCCGCACTCGCGTGGGAAAAATAGTTCTTCGAGACCATGGCGAGTGCAACTGCCCGAAAGATTATTTTGCTTTCCGCGCGCTCACTGCCTTCTCCATCCGCTTCAGGGCTTCCACCAGCGTCGCGCGCGGGCAGCCAAAATTCAGCCGCACAAAGCCGCGCCCCGCGTCGCCAAAAATATGTCCCGGCGACAGGCCCACGCCCGCGTCTTCAAAAAACTTTTGCAGGTTATCGACGCCCAGCGCGCGCGCATCCAGCCACGCCAGATATGTCGCCTGCATCGGCACTAATTTCAATTGCGGCAAACGGGTCTTGACGAAGTCATAGAGTAAATCGCGATTGCCGCGCAGGTAGGCAATCAATTCGCGCCGCCAGGGCTCGCCCTTTTGGAAAGCCGCAATGGTTCCCGCGTAACCGAAAGCGTTGACCTCGGTGACCAATCCCGCCGCCGCCTGCACAAACGCCGCGCGCAGCTTCTTGTCTGCAATCACACTGAACGCACACGCCAGGCCCGGGAGATTGTAGGTCTTGCTCGCGGCCATCTGCGTAACTGTCCGCGCCTCAACTTCCGGCCCGAGTGACGCCGTCACCGTGTGTTTTACTCCATCGTCAATTACCAGGTCGCAATGGATTTCGTCGGATACCAGCACGAGGTTGTGCTTCGCGCAAAATTGCGCGACCTGCGCCAGCTCCGCGCGCGTCCACGCCCGGCCCACCGGGTTGTGCGGGCTGCACAAAATAAATACGCGCGTGTCGGACGTGACGGACTTTTCGAGCGCGGGCCAGTCGAATTCCCATTTCTCGCCCGTGATTTTCAGCGGCACGGGAATCAGCCGGCGGCTCATGTTGACCGGGCACGAAAGCATCGGCGGATAAACAGGAGTGCAAACGAGGACGCCCTCGCCTTCCTTCGCATACGCCCGGCACGCGATGCTCAGCGCTGGCACCAGCCCGTGCGACCACACGATCCATTCCGGCTTGATGGCGTAACCATACTGCTGGCGCAGGTAGTCCACCACCGCCTGCGCGGCCTCGTCCGTGGGTGCGGTGTAGCCGTAAATCCCGTGCTCGGCGCGGGCGCGCAGGGCGTCAATCACCGCCGGGGGCGACAGGAAGTCCATGTCCGCGACCCACAATGGCAGGATGTCGCGGCCCTGGTATTTGTCCCACTTCAGACTGCCGGTGTGGCGGCGGTCGGGGACGGTATCGAAATCAAACGGCATAAGGTCAGAGGATGTAGAAGGAACGGAAAAGGATGAAGCAAAATCGGTTTTCTCTTCCTGTAACGAAATATTTTCAAAAGCGCCCTTGACAAAAACCGTTTTCTATTTAACTTAATGGTTAAATACAAATAATGGCCACCGATTGCCTCAGCCTGACTTTTGCCGCGCTCGCCGACCCCACCCGGCGCGCCATCCTCGCGCGGCTCGTTTCCGGCGAAACGTCGGTGCAGGAGCTGGCCAAGCCGTTTAAAATCAGTCTGCCGGCCATCTCGAAACACCTGAAGGTCCTGGAGCGCTGCGGGCTGATTCGCCGCAGCAAAGAGGCCCAGTGGCGGCCCTGCCGGCTCGAAGCCCTGCCCATGAAGGACGCCGTGGACTATCTCGAACACTACCGGCAATTCTGGGATGAGAGCTTTGACCGCCTCGATGATTACTTAAAGGAACTGCAAGCGAAGGAAAAATATCATGACCACAAAAAATAAACCCGGTGGAGTTTCCATTAACGAGGAAATCGTGATCACGCGCGTCTTTGACGCCCCGCGCGAACTCGTATGGCAGGCGTGGACGGAGCCGAAGCGCCTGGCGCAATGGTGGGGGCCGCGCGGGTTCACCAATCCGCGCTGGGAGGTGGATGTACGGCCCGGCGGCGGCATCCGTATTGACATGTGCGCGCCCAACGGCGCCATTTACCCCATGGCGGGTGTTTATCGGGAAATTGTCGCGCCCGAGCGGCTGGTCTACACCAGCGGTGCGCTCGATCAGGATGAAAAACTAATTTTTGAATTTCACCACACGGTTATTTTCGCAGACCAAAAGGGCAAAACCTTGCTCACAATGAAGACGCACCTGCTCAATGCCACCCCCGCCGCAGCGGCCTATACTGGCGGCTTCAAGGCCGGCATGTCGCAAAGCCTGGAAAAGCTCGCCGCGTTGGTGGAGGGCAAACATTAATTTCGTCAATCTCAACTCGTCGAAAATCATGAGCGCCGAAACTGCAAATAAAACCACCACCGCCGACCGGGAAATCGTCACCACGCGCGTCTTTGACGCCCCGCGCGAACTCGTCTGGGAAGCGTGGACCAACCCGCAGCACGTCGTCAACTGGTGGGGGCCGCGCGGCTTCACCATCACCATCGAGGAAATGGACGTGCGACCGGGCGGAGTCTGGAAACACACCATGCACGGGCCCGACGGCACCGACTACGCCAACAAAAGCATTTTCAAGGAAGTCGTGAAGCCGGAGCGCATAGTTTATTCTCATGGTGGCGGCAAAAAGGGCGGCCCCGGCATTCATTTTGAAATGACGTGGACTTTCGAGGCAGTGGGTGAAAAAACGCGGGTTACGCTCCGCCATGTTTTCGCCACGGCGGCGGATCGCGACCGGGTGGTCAAGGAATTCGGCGCCGTCGAGGGCGCAAAGCAGACGCTGGATCGCCTCGGAGAACACCTTACCCAAATGGGCAAAAACCCCCCTGCGCAGCCGGCCGGGCAAACCGTCGTCGTCACGCGCGTGTTCGACGCGACGGCCGAAACGGTTTTCGACGCCTGGCTGGATCCCGCGGTGGCCAGCCGCTGGCTTTTTGCCACCCCGAAAGGCAAAATGAAGCGCGTCGAGATTGACGCCCGCGTCGGCGGAAAATTTGTCATCGCCGAGCAACGCAGCGAAATGCTGGCCGAACACTTGGGAACCTACCTCGAGATTGATCGTCCGCGCCGTCTCGTCTTCGAATTCGGTTGCACGCCCAACCCAAGCGCCGTCACGCGGGTCACCGTGGACATCAAAGCTCACGGCGCGCGTTGCGAGCTGACCCTCACGCACGAAGGCGTCTGGCCGGATTACCGTGAACGCGTCACCAGCGGCTGGACGATGGTTCTCGGCCATTTGGCGGAAGTCTTGTCGAAAGAGTTCGTCATCTCGCGCGAATTCGATGCGCCGCGCGAACTGGTGTGGCAGGTGTTTTCCGACCCCGAGCACATGAAGAAGTGGTGGGGGCCAAAGGGCTTTACCGTGCTGGCGGTGAAGATGGATTTTCGCCCGGGCGGCAGCTACCTCTACTGCCTGCGCTCGCCGGACGGCCACGACATGTGGGGCAAGTTTGCCTACCGCGAGATCGTCGCGCTCGAGCGCATGGTCTTTATCAATTCATTTTCCGACGAAAAGGGCGGGCTGACCCGGCATCCGGGAAACCCGAACTGGCCGCTGGAAATGTTCTCCACCGTTACCTTCGCGGAGCACAAGGGGAAAACCACGCTCACCGTCCGGTGGCTCCCGTATAACGCGAACGAAGTGGAGCGCAAAACCTTCGACGACAACCACCCGTCCATGAACCAGGGCTGGGGCGGAACGCTCGACCAGTTGGCCGCCTATTTGACAAAGGCGAAATCTTAAACAATTTTCGGGTGGCATTACCCAGTCCGCGCCAGAGTTGACGTTGGAGCTCGGTGGGATTACATAACTCAAAGCCCCACCCTTTTGGGCTTCCGAGTATTTGCCCCCATGAAGCCCCAGCGTTTTATCCTGATTGCTCTCGCCGCCGTCATCGTGGGCGCAAGTCTCTGGTGGTTTACACGGCCAGCGGAAACGCCGGAAAAAACTGCCGATGTGCCGGCGCTGGCTAAGGCCAATACGCCCAAAACGGCCGGGCCGACAACACAGATTGCCCAACCCTTGGCCCCACCGGTCAAAATCAAATCCCAAACCGCCAAGTCCGCGGATGCTCCACCCAATTCCTCCGACCCCCAAGCCGATTTGAAAACCGCCATTCCCGAGATCGCGCGATTAGTGCGGGCTGGCGATTGGGCTACGTTTAGGGAAACTTACACCTCGCCGGACAAAGCAGACCCGCGTGATATTCAAAAGATGCGCGATGTTCAGCAGCAAACTGAAATTGATGTTTCTAAAGACCCAAAATATGGACAGTTTATGCAACAGCAGTACGAAGCGATGGCGGAGTCGTTCGAAGCTCTCGAAAACCAGACCCCAATCTTTAGCGCCGCTGGCAATGAAGCCACTTATCAGTACGCGACCCCGGCGTTCAGCAACGGGAAAATGGTGCAAGGCGTCATCCCGGAGGCCATGACCTTTGTCAAAATCAACGGCAAGTGGTATTTCGGCCCGGCGAAATAATCCTCCCATGAAACCCCAGCGCTCCATCTTGATCGTTGTCATTATCATCCTCGTGGGCGTGGGCCTTTGGTTTTTCACGCAGCCAAAGGACAAGCCGGAAAAAACTGCCGATGTGCCAGCACCAGCCAAGGTTGCTGAACCCAAACCACTCGCACCACCGAGCATCGCTCCACCCGTCGCGCCACCCGCGCCAAAGCCCGATTCCGCACCTGTCGCCGCCACCACGCCGCCGTCCGATTCGTCCGACCCACAGACTGATTTAAAAACCGCGTTTGCGGATATCGCCCGTTTGATCCGGGCCCGCGATGTGGCCACCCGTTATCAAACTTACACTCCGCCGGATGAATTTGACCCGAAAATTTTTCGACAATATCAGGCAAACCAGTTGCAAATGCACGCCGAAGCCGCTCAGGATCCGCATTTGAAGGAGATTATGGATAAGTCCGGCGATCGCGACGCCCAGTCTTATGAAAGCCTCGCCGACCAGACCCCAACCCTTAATGCCGCCGGCGATGAAGCCACTTATATGCGGACGGTGGTCTTGACGGAATCCGGCCCCACCATTCAGGAGCGAACCGACTTTGTGAAAATCAACGGCAAGTGGTATGAAAAGCCGGCCTACGCGTCCGGCGGCGTTTCCTTTGGCCCGGCGAAATAATCCCCCATGTTCAATCCATCACCGTTCCGAGTGGGCAACATGATCTTCAAGGGGTTGGGGTGCCTCATGGGGAGCGCACTCGCGTTCGCGCTGGTGTGGGCGTATAAATACCATCCGGAATTCGTTCCCGCCACCAATGACTACACCGGCCGCGGGCCGATGCCCGAGTGGCTGGCGAAGATCATGGCCGTGGTCTTTGCGCTGGCGGGGGTGGGCGTGCTCGCCGCGGCGCTACTGCGTGCCAGCCGGGTGACCATGCTGCTGAAGAACCTGGCGGCCGTGCTGGTCTTGGGTTTTTGGGCCCTGCTGCCGTTTTGGCTCCTCTGGCGGGGCGGGGACTTCAACTCGATTCCTTTTTTGCCGAAAACCTGGATACATCCGGCCAGCCAGGCGATAATGGGGCTCCTCGGGCTGCTGATGCTGGGGCTGACCGGGCTGATGATCTACACGACCATCCGGGAGTGGAAAGATTTGTCGGAGTAAACCGCGCGGAAATTGGGCGGGGCGGGTTATACCCCATAGGAAGGGGACGGCCTTTGGTCTAGAATCCGGGCGCGCAGAGAAAATCCGGATGTCTTTTACCAAACCCACCCGGCAGCGAATTCGAATAGTCGTGGTGACCGGAGTGGGCGGAGGGATCCTGGTGCTCGGGATGATTTGCCTCGTTCTGCCGCTGCCCGGAACCCCGCTCGTTATCGTGGGGCTGGTCATCCTGGGCACGGAGTATGCGTGGTCGAAGCGCTTGCTGCAAAAAATTCCCCAATGGCTGAATCGCCTGCGCGGGTTCAAGCCCCATGCGCGGACCGCCGCGTCGCTCTGGATCAAAGGCTTGATTGCGAAGGCGCATAAGGCGGTTGCCAAATTTTAACCCCGCCGGTTCACCGGAATTTTCGGCGTGGGTGTACACCCCATAGCGGACGCGGGCCGTTTCCCGTATCCTGCATGGAGTAACCCAATTTTCCATCAACCCCGCCAACGCTCATCCACTGAAAGGAGTTTTATGATTATCCTCATTATAT
>JABDGR010000009.1 GCA_013285985.1 Verrucomicrobiota bacterium | reverse complement strand
TCGATTTTGTCACCGAAGCCGGCACTGCGGCTGGCGATGGCGTCACCCATGTCGGCGTCAACTACCGCGAATTGCCCAAGGATGTCGCCGTCGGCAACACCGTGCTGGTGGACAGCGGGCTCATCCGCCTTGAAGTCGTGGAAACGCACGCTGCGCGCGTGCGCTGCCGGGTCAACGTGGCCGGGACCCTCACCAGCCGCCGGCACCTGAACCTGCCCGGCGTGAAGGTCAACCTGCCGCCGCTGACGCAAAAGGACCGGGGCGACATCGAAGTCGGCGTTGCGGAAGGCGTGGACTTTTTCGCGCTGTCGTTTGTGCGCGAGGCCAACGACCTGGACTTGCTGCGGCGTTTTCTCACCGAACACAAATCCTCCGCGCGCATCATTGCGAAAATCGAGGACCAGTCGGCCATTGAAAACCTCGACGAAATCATCGCCGCTTCCGACGGGCTGATGGTCGCGCGCGGCGATCTAGGCATCGAGTGCCCCTACGAGGAATTGCCCATCATCCAGCGCCGCGCGGTGCAGCAATGCATCATCCACCGCAAACCGGTCATCGTGGCCACGCACATGCTGGAGTCCATGATTCAGTCGCCGGTGCCCACGCGCGCGGAAGTCAGCGACATCGCCAACGCGGCCCTCGAACAGGCGGACAGCATCATGCTCTCCGGCGAAACCACCACGGGCAAATACCCACTCGAATGCGTGCAGACGATGCAACGCATTGTGCGGCGCATTGAGGATTCCGGCGAACTGCATATCGCACCCGCCCCGTTGCTCAAGACGCACAAGGACAAGCTCCTCGGCGCGGCGGCGCGCCTGGCGCAGGAAGACCACCATGCCGGCATCGTCGTCTTCACGCGCAACGGCAACCTGCCGGCGGTGCTTTCGGCCCTGCGGCCGCGTCACTGCCCGATTTACGCTTTCACCGACGTCGAACAAGTCTTTAAGCAGCTCCTGCTCCACTGGGGCGTCGAGCCGTTCCTCATGGAATTTTCCAAGGACTACGAGCAGACAATTCTCAATGCGTTTGAGTACATGAAACGCAAAAACTGGGTTTTGCCCAAAGACTGGGTCGTCGTCGTCACCAACGTCATCATGGGCGAGAAGCTCATCGACACCATCCAGTTGCGCGAAGTGGAATGAATGAAGCGCGGGCCGGTGGAAAAGTCATAATGTTTTCGAAAAGAGGCAGGCGCGGTTTTCAAAACCGAGCTTTTCATAAAATTGATGGGCTTCCTTGCGGTGGTGCGCCGAATCCAGTTCGACCCGCCGGCAACCGCGCTGGCGGGCCAACGCGAAAAGTTCTTCAATAAGGCGCCGGCCGACACCCTGCCGGCGGTGCGCGCCATCCACGACCAATTCGTCAATGTTCGCGGTGGGGCCGCCCGGCCAGAGCACGTTCTTGACGGTCAAGGAACCAAAGCCGATGACGGCATTTTCATTTTCCGCACAGAGGTAAATTTGATTTTCGGAAGCCAGAGCCCGCGCATAAGTCGCCCGCGTAAACGCGACATCAATCACCTTACCGGGCCATAATTGCCGCAGCGATATCAAGACGCCCTCAAAGTCGTCATTGCGGCAGGGGCGGATTTGCATGGTCAGAGCTCGTGGAGGGGGGCGAATCTTCCGCCGGAACCGGCGCGCCCTCGGCAATCGCGTCGCCTATCGGGTCGGAAAACGGCAGCGGTTCCTCCAAATCCATGTGCGGCTCGATGGGTCCGGCGGAAGCCGGCTCGGGCTCGTGATTTTCAACCACATCGGCGGCCGCTTGCTTCACTTCTCCTTTCAGGTCGACAAGCTCACTGAGCGAGCGGAAGAAGCTCTGGATATCGGCGAGGTCGGCGAGGTCGCCCACCACGCGGTCAAAGAGCGCGCGTTTCTCCACCTTAAGGCGCTGGATGCGCTCTTCGATGGTGCCGACGGCAATCATGCGGTAAACAAAAACCGTGCGGTCCTGACCAAGGCGGTGGACGCGGTCAATCGCCTGATCTTCGACGGCGGGGTTCCACCAGGGGTCGAGCAGGAAAACATAGTCCGCGGCGTGCAAAGTAATACCCGTGCCGCCGGCGCGCAGGCTCACGAGCATGATACCCGCGCCGGTCGCAGTCTGAAAGCCTTCCACCGGCTTTTCGCGATCGAGCGTCTGGCCGGTGAGTTCCCAAATGGGCAGGCCGGGGAAACGCGCTTCGATGAGCGTGCGAGCGCGGCGCAGCAGCGACACAAATTGGGAGAAGACCACGACCTTGTGGCCGCCGGCGATGACTTCGTCGAGACGCTCGGCGAGGACGCTGAGTTTGCCGCTGTTTTCCACCGGCGTGTTGATCCACGGCAGCAAGGCCGGGTCGCAGCAGGCCTGGCGCAGACGCGTGAGGAGGGTGAGCAGGGTCAGCGGACGCTCGCGGGCCGCGGCGGCCAAATCCTGGCCGAGCGCACCAACGCCTTCGCGCGCCAGCCGGGCGTATTCGTCGCGCTGCACATCGGTCAACGGGCAGGCCAGCTCCATCTCGATTTTGTTTGGCAGCTCCTTGGCGACTTCACGCTTGGTGCGGCGCAGGAGGAAGGGGGCAATTTGCTTGCGGAGCTGATCGCGCTGGGCGGCGGCATTGCGCAGCGATTCCGTCTCAAAGGCTTTGCGCGGGCCGAGCAGGCCGGGCATGAGGTAGCGGTAGAGCGTCCACAAATCGAGCGGGCGGTTTTCGAGCGGGGTGCCGGTCAAGGCGATACGGTGGCGCGCGCGCAGGCGCAGGCAAGCCTGGGTCGCCTTGGCCTCGGGATTTTTGATGAACTGCGCCTCATCGAGGACGGCGTAGCCAAATTCGACTTTTTCCAAAATCGCCTTGTGGCGGCGCAGTTGCGTGTAGCTGGCCAGCCACAGAGCTGGGCCGCGGTTCTCGGCAAAATCATGCCCGGCCTTGAGCACTTCGACTTTCCAGTGCGGGAAAAAGCGCGCGACTTCGTGCCGCCAGACCGGCACCACGCTCGCCGGGCACACAATCAGGTTGGGGCGGTCGCCCGACGGGCGGATTTCGAGCAGGCTCAATACCTGCAAAGTTTTGCCCAGGCCCATTTCGTCCGCGAGCAGTCCGTGGCAGCCGCTCTCGCACAAATGGCGCAACCACTTGACGCCCTGCCCCTGGTAAGGCCGCAAAAACGTGGGCAGGCCGTCGATGGACCAATCGGGCTTGAACAGCGCGTCCTTCCACGCCTTCAATTCCGGGCTGACCTGCACGTGGCCGGCGTCGCGCGCGAAGACGGAGAGGAGCATGTAATTGGGCAACCCGCCGGAAAGACGTTTGTCGAGCACTCGGTGCCAGTCGGCCAGCAATTCAGCCTGGTCGGCCGGCAGGCGCACCAACCCGCGCCCGGCAAGGAAACTTGTGCCCGGCCCGCGGCGCAGCAAACGGCGCGCCTCTTCGGGGGTGAGCCATTCGTCGCCGACGCGCAAATCCCAGTGGAACGCGAGCCGCGCGCGACCCTTGGCCACGGCGCGGCCGGTCAACTCCGTTTCGCGCAAACCCCGGGTGAGCGCATTGACGGAAGGGTCCACTTCGACGGTAAAATACGTGTGCCAGTTTTTGAGTTCGGTGCGGAGAAAGCCCGGCGCCTTGTCCCATTCCTCCATCATGTAGCAGCCGCGCGCGCTTTGAAAATGGAAGCTGGCGCGGCGCGCCAGGCTGGCGAGGCGGATGACTTTCTCGCGTTCCGGGGCGGTAAGCTCGAGGCCCTCGGCGAGTTTGCCAAAAGCGGGCTGGCGCGGCTCCTTGTTTTTCACCCAGAAAGCTTCGAGCGACAGGCCGGCGTCATTGACACTCAACGCGAGCAACAATTGCCGCATGTTCGGGTCTTTGGGCGCGGGGGTGGGTGGCGCGGTGGGAGCCTTGACTTCGGCGGCGGGCTTGTGGCCATTGCCGTTTCCATTGCCGTTCGCAGGGGCGCCCAGGCCAGCCTTGCGCTTGTCCTGCGGCAGAGCCGATGCCTCCTCGGCGACCAATTCCTCAATTTCGTAAAGTCCGGCCACGGCGAGAGAGCGGCCCTCGTCCTCGCCCCCGGCGGAAGCGCGCACGTGCAGGCGGCCTTCGGGCCATTCCAGCACCACATAACTCTCCCGCTCGCCAACGCGCCCGTGGATGATGGCATCGGCCTCCGTCAGCTCCATCTCGCGGACGCAACCCTGGCGGTACCAAGTGCGGCCACGCTCCAGGACGGCGGGCGTGAAATCGGTTTCCCACGGCGCGGTCAGCCGCTGGAACCATGATTCCAGGGCGCCGGCGCGGTAAATGCGCTTCGGGGGGCGGGCGGGCATTTCTAAGGGGTATTTCTGCGGCAGTGGACGGTTGAGGATATCAACCACCCTTCTTTCGCAAAAAATATCCGGCCATTCCAACACCGGGTGCGGCCCTTGGCAAAGTTTTTACTTTAACGATGACATACTTTTTGCATTTGCCAGCGCCCGAAATTTTGCTAGAATGATCGTTTGGCAAAATAATTGCCGATGTTTTCGACTGCGTTGCCTTAGAAATTTTGGTTCGTTGGCGCAATGTTTTTTAATCGGAAAATCGTCCGACACCCCAAGCATCCTTGACATCCGGGGCGGGGGCGGCTTTGATTGATAGTTTGCCAGGATAAAAGGGGTGGTAGTTCAGTTGGTTAGAACGCCTGCCTGTCACGCAGGAGGTCGCGGGTTCGAGTCCCGTCCATCCCGCCATTTTTCTCTTTGAGAGACAATGGGTTAAAAATAGAGCCGCCGGATTTGCCAGTTGACGTGGCAAATCGGCAAGAAAAATTCGGGTTTTGAGGTGAAGCAAGTTTCGCTTAAGTGCGAACGAGTGCAGAACCGGCCACTTTAGAACGAAAAACCGCAGACTCTATCGAGGTGGACGGGGTGCTACTCCCGTCCATCTCTTCTCTACCAGGAAAGAACCAATGGCACACTGCCACGATATTCCACCCTGAAAAATTCGCAGAGTTGAATGAATGGATACTGAGTTGAAACGAAAATGACGTCGGGATAGTGATTCGTCCTGCCAGATGCACACGAAAAGGCCTCATAAATGATCTTACGGGGAAAGTGACGGCGGTCTAGTGCTCTGCGTCATGGCAACATTAGACAATAGTCGTCTAATATTTGGGTGCTCTAATTGTTATGGAACAATCAAGCATAGAGCGGTTTGGTTTTGGAAGACAGAGGTAGCGACAGCGATTTTTTTCCTCTCGTTCCAAGAATGTGTGCGCAGAATGCTCTTGTGGACGGCTGTTTTCATGGAGGGGTTAAACCCCATAGCGCATATGCCAGTGCATAAGGTATTCTGATTGCATGAAAAATAAAAGTGTTGCCCGAGGCCAAACCCAAAAGCTAACGAGCGCAGTTCTACCAGTGGCGGTTGAGGAATTAAATCAAAGAAACGCTGAGCTTCCGCCACCACATGAATTGGCCGGACGGGCCTATGCAAATTACTTGAATCAGGGTTCGCAGCACGGGAACGATGTCGAGCATTGGCTGAAAGCGGAATCGGAATTGCTCGCGGAACGCAACCGGACAAGGACGCACGGTTAGGCCAATCGAAAATAAACATCTCACTCACAAACCAGAAAATAATAAAATCATGAATGACACCATTATTGCACGCGATCTAACTCGCATGGCCCCCCACAGTCCGCGCCAGCGTCTTGATGGCTTCGTCATCGCCCGACGCGCCATTGATAAATGCCGCGCCAGCGTGGCCGGAACTTTGGGTGAGTACCATTATGACTGTCCACTAGACAACATGCTCTTCAGCTTTAAGGGTATCACCGGTGATCAATTCAAGGGCGCCGTGCAAAACTCGGAAAATTATGAGGATGTCGGCACGTGGTTGCAAGCAAATGGCACCCTGAAAACCCCGGCGGAAATCAAGATCTGGTCGGATGAGATGGAAGCAGGCAGCCCGATGAAAAACCCAGAAAGACGTGCTGGTTTTATTGAGAACTGCACGAAACTTGGACTGAAGCCGGAAAAGAGCACCACGTTTGACTGGCTTGAAGCGGACGACCGTGCAAGTTTCAGGCCCAAGACCTTGTAATACTGAATCCACTCATCCTTTTTTCGTTTTTGTAATCACTTGGGCCCATGAAAACAAATCCATCGAAGCAAGCGGTGTTAAAGAAAAATTCCGCCATTGTGACTCGTAAGATGGTGCGAGAGCGTGCGGTTGAACTGGCCATGATTAGTGGCCGCTCCGCACAGGAGGTCTCGAAATCCGATTGGGAACAAGCCAAACGTGATCTGGATATTGAGCCAGCCCCGAAAGGGCCCGAACGTGAATCGGCAGCGGCACGTGAACACTGGGACCCTGCGCCCGGCTCAAGCGGGCACAAAGTGCATGTGCCTTCCGGAGACGATGAGGATGACGAAGGTCGCAGCGACACGGAAAGACTGGTCGAACGAGGCGTCAAAGACGCCGGATGCGAGCAAGTGATCGAAGCTGCCGAAGAAGCGACAGACAATGAATGAACGCGTGGCGTTCATCATCATCTGCCAAATCAAATTTTTATGTCAAAAACTACCAGTCGCGAGATTCGGCTAGTCTCCCGCCCCCATGGGGTTCCTACCGTCACTAACTTTGCGTTGGCACGGACCGAACTGGAACCTTTGCAAACTCAGCAAGTGCTGGTTCGCAATCTCTTTATGTCAGTGGATCCGTATATGCGTGGTCGCATGAACGACAGAAAGTCGTATGTTGCACCGTTTGAATTGGGCAAACCTCTTGAGGGTGGTGCGGTGGGCGAGGTCGTTGAATCGCGCTCTGAGGAATTCAAGCCGGGCGATGCCGTCACTTCCAACTTTGGCTGGCGGGAATACTTCATTGGCACGTCGAAAGACTTACATCGCGTCAGCCGCGAGTTTCAACCGCTTTCGGTTTACTTGGGAGCCCTCGGCATGACGGGTATGACCGCCTGGGTTGGGTTAAATTTGGTGGAAGTCAAAGCGGAGGACGTCGTTTTTATTTCGGGAGCCGCTGGGGCGGTCGGAAATGTAGCTGGGCAACTGGCTAAATTACGCGGGTGCAGGGTCATCGGATCAGCTGGTTCAGACGAAAAGGTAATATTTCTGCGAGAGGAATGCGGATTTGATATCGCCTTTAACTATAACGTTGGCCCAATCGTCGAACAGTTAAAAGTGGAAGCGCCGGACGGCATTGATGTCTATTTCGACAATGTGGGCGGTGAAGCGCTTGAGGCGGCACTCTCAACTTTGCGGATGCATGGCCGGATCATCGCTTGTGGTGGCATCTCCGGTTACAACCAGGAAAAACCGTCGCCTGGCCCTTCCAATCTATTTAACATGACGGCCAAACGATTAACGATGAAGGGGATGATCGTTCGCGACTGGCTGGATCATCAAGGGATATTTGAAAAGGAAGTGGGTGGCTACTTCCGCACCGGTAAACTGAAGAACAAAGAAACAGTAGTAGAAGGCATTGATCAGGCGGCGGGTGGGTTTATTGGCCTTTTCTCGGGAAAAAATGTTGGCAAGATGGTCGTGAAATTAACCTAGCTGGCGGCGATAGGCTGAATGATTAAGTCATGAAAATAAGCCCTCTGGCAGGAAAGCTGGCCACACCGGAGATGCTGATCGACGTGGCCAAGCTCGTCACGGCCTATTACACCGATACGCCTGATCCCGCGATACCGGCGCAAAGGGTTGCGTTCGGCACCTCCGGGCATCGTGGTTCTGCTTTTAACCGGTCTTTCAATGAAGACCACATCCTTGCGATTACGCAGGCAATCTGCTTTTATCGAAAAGAGCAGGGAACCGATGGCCCGTTGTTTTTGGGCATTGATACTCATGCGCTGTCGTTCCCGGCCTACGCCACCGCACTCGAGGTGTTGGCGGCCAATGGTGTCGAGGTGATGCTTGCTGAGGGTGACGAATATACGCCAACGCCGGTAGTCTCTTACGCGATCTTAACCTACAATCGCGGACGCAAGAGCGGTTTAGCCGATGGCATTGTCGTCACGCCCTCGCATAATCCGCCGCAGGATGGAGGCTTCAAATATAATCCGACCAATGGTGGCCCGGCGGACACAAACGTCACGGGTTGCATTGAAAAGAAGGCCAATGAACTTCTCGAATCACACCTGGACGGGGTAAAGCGAATTCCCTCGACTAAGGCGCTCAACGCTTCGACGACGCACCGGCATGACTATCTTCATGCATATATTGCCGATCTGGGCAGCGTAGTTGACCTAGAAGTCATTCGCGGAGCAAAACTCAGCTTGGGCGTTGATCCCCTCGGAGGCGCTGGGGTCCATTATTGGGGGAGAATCGGTGAACACCACGGCTTGAATCTTACCGTGATCAGTGAAGTGGTTGACCCAACTTTTCGATTTATGACCGTGGATTGGGATGGTCAAATTCGCATGGACCCCTCTTCGGTCTATGCTATGCAACGATTGATTGGCATGAAGGACCGCTTCGACCTCTCGTTTGCCTGTGACACGGATCATGACCGGCATGGCATCGTCACAAAAAGCAGCGGTTTGCTGCCGCCGAATCATGACCTTTGTGTTGCGGTTTCCTATCTTTTTCAGAACCGGCCAAAGTGGCCAAAAGCAGCAGCGGTTGGCAAGACCGTGGTGAGCAGTCAGATGATTGACCGGATAACCGCCAAACTAGGCCGGAAGCTCTTCGAGGTTCCGGTCGGTTTCAAGTGGTTTGCGGACGGATTGTTTGACGGCTCCCTGGGATTTGGCGGAGAGGAGAGCGCGGGCTCCACGTTTGTCCGTCGGGATGGCAGCGTATGGACAACCGACAAGGATGGCTTCATTCCTTGTTTGCTGGCCGCAGAGATGATGGCCCGAACCGGCAACGATCCGGGCGCAATCTACCTCCAACTTACGCATGAGTTTGGGGATCCGGTTTATGAGCGGGTTGAGGCGTCGGCCACCCCCAAGGAAAAGGAATCGTTGGCGAATTTCTCACCCAAGCAAGTCAAACTCACTGAACTGGCGAGCGAAAAAATTCAGGCCATCCTCACCCATGCACCGGGCAATAATGCGCCCATCGGCGGATTAAAGGCGGTGACTGAAAACGGTTGGTTTGCGGCACGTCCATCCGGGACGGAAGACATCTACAAAATTTACGCCGAGAGCTTCCTGGGGGTGGAGCATCTGCGCCGCATTCAGACGGAAGCGCAGATGATAGTCAGCACTGCTTTGGCGGCGACTTCGCAATAGCGGGAAAATCGATCCGATATAAAATTGAAGGAAAATCCATGAACAATCCAACACCCGCCAGCCCTGCGAATTACAATCTTTTACCAACCGATATCGACGGCGTCGATTCCCTGGCCGAGTTGGCGCTGGATCTGCGCTGGTCGTGGAATCATGCCACTGACAATGTCTGGCGGCAGCTTGACCCCAAACTATGGGAACTTACGCAAAATCCTTGGGTCGTCTTGCAGACGGTCTCGCGGGACGAACTCAAACGTGTGCTGGCCGATCCTGTTTTCCGCAAGAACATTGCCGACTTGCGGCAAGCCCGGCGGGAGGCCGAGGAAAAGCCCGCGTGGTTTCAGCAAAACCATCCGCAGGCACCACTAACCTGCGTGGCGTATTTCAGCATGGAATTCATGTTGAGCGAAGCGCTGCCTATTTACTCGGGTGGCCTCGGCAATGTGGCGGGCGATCAACTCAAGGCCGCCAGCGATTTGGGCGTGCCCGTGATCGGTATTGGACTACTCTATCAGCAAGGCTATTTTCGCCAGGTGATTGACAAGGACGGAGCGCAACAAGCGCTTTATCCTTACAACAATCCCGGCCAGTTGCCGATCACGCCGGTGCGCCAGCCGAACGGCGAATGGCTGCGGTTGGAAATCGCGTTGCCGGGTTACTCCACCTGGCTGCGCGTCTGGCAGGTCAAGGTTGGCCGAGTCAAACTTTACCTGTTGGATAGCAATGACCCGGCGAACTTTCCCGCCCATCGAGGAATAACCAGCGAGTTGTATGGCGGCGGGCCGGAACTGCGTCTCAAACAAGAAATGCTTTTGGGGTTGGGCGGCTGGCGATTGTTGGAAGCGCTGGGACTCAAACCGGATGTGTGCCATCTGAACGAAGGACACGCTGCTTTGGCCGTGTTGGAACGCGCCTACAGTTACATGAAAGAGACGGCGCAGCCCTTCGACTCCGCACTGGCCGTCACCCGGGCTGGAAACGTCTTCACCACCCACACGGCGGTGGTGGCAGGCTTTGATCGCTTTGCTCCGGCGCTCGTCGAGCAATACCTCCGCCATTATGCCGAGCAGAAACTTGGAATTTCATTCCACGATTTTTTGGCCTTGGGCCGGCAGAACCCGAGTGATTCGTCCGAGAGTTTCAACATGGCTTATCTGGCCATCCGGGGAAGCGGGATGGTCAATGGCGTGAGTCGCTTGCATGGGAAAGTCAGCCGTCATCTCTTCGAGCCGCTCTTTCCGCGCTGGCCTACGGACGAAGTGCCGATCAGCCACGTTACAAACGGTGTCCACATGCCAAGTTGGGATTCGGCGGCAGCCGATGAACTTTGGACGAAGGCCTGTGGAAAGGACCGCTGGCTGGGGATGGCAAAAAATCTGGAGCAGGACATTCGCCGCGTAGCTGATGTCGATCTTTGGCAATTTCGCACTGCTGCCAGCAAGTCACTGGTCGAATACGCCCGCGAGCGATTGTCCCGGCAGCTAGCTGTCTCGGGTGTATCTCCCGAAGCGGTGGAAGGGGCGAAACATCTTTTTGATCCCAACACTTTGACACTGGGTTTTGCCCGACGCTTTGCGACTTACAAAAGACCAAACCTGCTCCTGCACGACCCGGAACGGTTGATTCGCATTCTGACCAATCCACAGCGACCGGTGCAACTCATCCTTGCAGGCAAGGCCCATCCCGCCGACCAGGCGGGACAGGCGATGATTCAGGAGTGGACGCACTTTTGTCGGCGGCCCGAGGCCAGACCCCATGTGATTTTCCTGAGCGACTACGACATGCACTTGGGCGAGAATCTCGTGCAAGGAGTGGATGTCTGGGTTAACACACCACGACGGCCTTGGGAAGCATGTGGAACGAGCGGCATGAAGGTTCTCGTCAACGGCGGACTCAATCTTTCGGAATTGGACGGCTGGTGGGCCGAAGCATATACTCCGGAGGTGGGCTGGGCGCTGGGCGATGGCCAGGAGCATGGCGATGATCCCGCTTGGGACGCATTTGAAGCCGACGCGCTCTATAACTTGCTCGAACGTGAGGTTGTGCCAGAGTTTTACAATCGCAACAACCAAGGTATCCCTACCGCTTGGGTTAAGCGAATGCGTGAAAGCATGGCGCGGTTGACTCCGCATTTCTCTGCCAGCCGTGCCGTATGCGATTACACTGCGCAACACTATCTTCCCGCTGCCGCCGCCTACCGTTCACGCATGTCCAATAAAGGCGCCGTCGGTCGGCAAATAGCGGATTGGCGTAATAATTTGGCGCAGAAATGGTCGGCAATCCACTTCGGCGAAGTGAACGTGGAAACTCGTGGCGATCAGCACATATTTGAAGTGGCGGTTTTTCTCAACGAGCTCGTCCCTTCGGCGGTGCAGGTGGAGCTTTACGCCGACGGCGTCAAGGACGGTCCTCTCGTGCGGCAAGAGATGAAGCAGATTCGCCCCATTGCTGGCGCAGCGGGCGGCTACATTTACGGCGCAACAGTGTCCGCCTTCCGCCCAATAGGAGATTATACTGCGCGGATAATACCGCACTTTGACGGCGTTGCCATCCCGTTGGAAGACGCAAGAGTCTTATGGCAGCGGTAGCAATTTGTTCTCTATGAAACCAACGATCCCACATGTCCTGACTATCAATGGGGGCTCTTCGAGCATCAAGTTCTCCCTCTTCCAAGTTGACGAACCGCTCACACGAACGCTGGACGGAAAAATTGATCGCATCGGCCTGAGCGGAACAAGTCTGACCTTTGCCAATTTGACGCAAAATCAACAGAGCAAGTGCGGCATCCGCGCCTCCAACAGCAAGTCAGTCGCCAAATTTCTGATTAATTGGCTCGAAGAGCAGGATGGATTTAAATCGATCCGAGCGGTGGGGCACCGGGTGGTTCATGGCATGACGCATACTGAACCGGAGCGGGTTACGGCGAAACTGGTTGCGCAATTGCGCGGCATAGCGTCCTATGACCCTGATCACCTCCCGCATGAGATCGAGTTGATCGAAGCATTCCGAGCGCGGCATCCCAGACTGCCGCAGGTCGTGTGCTTTGACACCGCGTTTCACCGCACCATGCCGCGTGTCGCCAAGCTGTTGCCCATTCCACGGCGCTTTGATGCCAAGGGCATTCAACGTTACGGCTTCCATGGCCTGTCGTACGCTTATCTGATGGAAGAACTCGTGCGCCTGGGCGACCCGGCGGCATCGAAGGGACGGATAATCCTGGCGCATCTCGGCAATGGAGCCAGCCTTGCCGCCGTCCGCAATGGCAAAGGCATCGACACGAGCATGGGGTTCACGCCGGCATCCGGCCTCGTCATGGGTACCCGCTCCGGTGATCTTGATCCTGGGCTGGTTTCGTTTCTCGCTCGTAGCGAGCAGATGACTTCGGCGCGATTTGATCGTATGGTGAACCACCAATCCGGGTTGCTTGGAGTTTCCGGGACAAGTTCGGATGTGCGTGATTTGCTTGCGCGTGAGGAGACTGATGTCCGGGCGGCGGAAGCATTGGCGCTGTTTTGTTACCAGGCGAAAAAATGGATAGGCTCCTTCGCGGCGACCCTTGGTGGATTGGATACGCTCGTTTTCGCCGGAGGCATTGGCGAAAACTCACCGCTCATCCGGGAGCGGATTTGTGACGGGCTCAGCTTTCTTGGCGTTGAATTAAGTCGGAAGCGCAATACAAAGAATGCGGCGGTGATTTCCACGGACACCGGTCGTGTCCGGGTGCGCGTCATTCGCACAAATGAAGAGCTGATGATCGCGCGCTCAATGTGCCGCGTGCTTAAACTGAGCCAGCCTGGTTAAAGGCATCGCGGTAGGGTTACACCTCATGGCGGAAAGCCTGTCGTTGTCGTAATATCGGTCAACGCGAGAAACGCTTCGAGACTTTACCGTCATGTTGACGGCAACAACTAACAAAAAAACAACTCATTATGAACTCACTCGAAATCAAAGGCGACTGGAACATCGTCAAAGGCAAGCTGAAGGAAAAATGGTCCCACCTGACGGACAATGACCTCCTATTCATCGACGGCAAGCATGATGAGTTGTATGGCAGAATTCAGAAGCGCACCGGTGAAACTCTCGACGCGGTTCAAAAGGCCGTCAAGGAAGCCTCTTCCTGCTGCGCTTCATAATCGCTAGTTGCTAAATCAATTCAAAATAAAATATTTATGAGAACACTCAAAGATCTATTCCTGGATGAGCTGGCCGACCGTTACGACTCCGAGAAACGGCTCGTCATCGCGATGCCAAAAATGATCAAAGCCGCCACCTGCCTCCACTTGCGCAGCCTGATTGAGACGCACTTGATGGAGACCGAGCGCCAGGTCACGAAGCTCGAAAAGGTTTTCAAATTATTCGGTGAAAAACCCAGTGTAAATAAATGCGATGCCACCATTGGCATCCTGGCCGAAGGCACCGAAGTCGCCACCGACAACAAGGGCTCAGTCGTCATCAACGCGGCGCTAGTGTCCGTCGCACAGAAGATCGAACACTATGAGATCGCTTCGTATGGCTGCCTGCGCGAGTGGTCGACCCTCCTCGGGAACAAACCGGCGGCGGCATTGCTGAAAGAGATTCTCAACGAGGAAAAGGCTGCGAACCAGGCATTGATTACTTTGGCTCGTGCCCACTGCAATAACCAAGCGCTCAACGCCGGGGACGACGATGATTCTTGTGTCACGGACAAAAAAGTGAAGCCGGTCAAGCGGGCGGCCTGACGCCGTTCGATAAACCTGGGCTCATCCCGTTTTGTCTCGGGGACAAGCGTCATTCCGGTTGTGACCATGAAAATCACCAGCCTTACTCCGGAACTGCTCCAGAAGATTAACGCCTACTGGCGGGCGGCCAACTACCTGTCGGTTGGGCAGATTTATCTATGGGACAATCCGCTGCTGAAGCGGCCATTGGCGCTGGCGGATGTGAAGCACATGCTCCTGGGCCACTAGGGCACGACTCCGGGACAGAACTTTATTTATGCCCACTTGAACCGAGTCATTAAAAAATATGACCTCGACATGATTTACGTCTCTGGCCCAGGACATGGCGGCCCCGCGGTGGTAGGCAACACTTACTTGGAAGGCACATATAGCGAGATTTACCCAAACATCAGCCAGGACGAGGCCGGGCTAAAAAAACTCTTCACGCAGTTTTCATTTCCCGGCGGCATTCCCAGCCACGCCTCGCCGGAGACACCTGGCTCAATCCATGAAGGCGGCGAGTTGGGCTACTCGCTCAGCCATTCGTTCGGAGCGGTGTTTGACAATCCTGACCTCGTCGTCGCCTGCGTCGTCGGCGATGGCGAAGCGGAAACCGGCCCGTTGGCCACGGCGTGGCATTCCAACAAGTTCCTCGATCCCGCCACCGACGGCGCGGTGTTGCCGATACTGCATCTCAACGGTTACAAAATCTCCAACCCGACAATCCTCGCCCGCATCACCCGCGAGGAATTGGAGCAACTGCTGCGCGGCTACGGGTGGTCGCCGTATTTCGTGGAGGGTCACGAACCGGAGCCAATGCATGAGGCCATGGCCGCAACACTTGATCTTGTCGTTGAGCAGATCAAAAAGATCCAGCAGGAGGCCCGCCTTCACGGAAATTTAACTCGCCCGCGCTGGCCGATGATCGTCCTCAATTCACCCAAGGGTTGGACGGGGCCGAAAATTGTCGATGGCCTCCAGATAGAAGGCACTTTCCGCGCGCATCAGGTGCCGCTCTCCGATCCCGCCACTCAGCCTGAACACCTCAAGTTGCTGGAAGACTGGTTGAGAAGCTACCGCCCGGAGGAACTTTTTGATGAACAAGGCCGTCTAAAACCAGAGCTGGCCGAGCTTGCGCCCAAAGGCGAACGCCGCATGGGCGCGAATCCTCATGCCAATGGCGGCATCCTGCTGCGCGACCTACAGATGCCGGATTTTCGGGGCTATGCTGCCAATGTGCCGACGCCGGGGGTGCGCGGCATCGGCGACACACATGTTCTCGGGCCATTTCTGCGTGACATGGTAAAGCTGAACAGTGCGCAACGGAATTTCCGCGTTTTTGGCCCGGATGAGACGCTCTCCAACGGCTTGGAGGCACTCTTTGAAGCGACCCAACGCCAATGGGACGCTGCAACCGTACCGAATGACGAGTTTCTCGCCCCGGCGGGGCGCGTCATGGAAATGCTCAGCGAACACCAATGTGAAGGCTGGCTGGAGGGCTACCTGCTCACTGGACGGCATGGACTCTTTAATTGCTATGAGGCGTTTATCCACATTGTTGATTCGATGTTCAACCAGCATGCCAAGTGGCTGAAAGTCACGTCGCATCTACCGTGGCGGCGTAAAATTGCCTCATTAAACTACCTACTGGCATCGCATGTCTGGCGGCAGGATCACAATGGGTTTACCCATCAAGACCCCGGTTTCATTGACCATGTCGTCAATAAAAAAGCGGAGGTTGTGCGGGTATATTTGCCACCGGATGCCAATTGCCTGTTATCGGTGATGGATCACTGCCTGCGCAGCCGTCATTACGTCAATGTCGTCATCGCCGGCAAACACCCGGCTCCACAGTGGTTAACGATGGACGCCGCCGTCAAACACTGCACTGAAGGCATCGGCATTTGGCAGTGGGCCAGCAATGACCAGGGCATTTCACCCGATGTGGTCATGGCCTGTTGTGGCGACGTGCCCACGCTGGAAACACTCGCCGCCGTCTCCATTCTGCGCGAACATTTGCCCGAAATGAAAATCCGGGTGGTGAACGTGGTGGATCTCATGAAGCTCCAGCCACAATCCGAGCATCCCCACGGCTTAAGTGACACGGATTTCGACGAGCTCTTTACCAAGAATAAGCCAGTCATCTTTGCCTTTCACGCCTACCCGTGGCTGATCCACCGGCTCACCTACCGCCGCAACAATCACAACAACATCCATGTCCGTGGCTACAAGGAGGAGGGCACCATCACCACTGCCTTCGACATGACGGTGCTCAACGAACTGGATCGCTTCCATCTGGTGATGGACACCATCGACCGCCTTCCGCAGACCAGTGACCGGGGTATTTATCTGAAGCAGCAACTCAAGGAAAAACTGCTCGATCACAAACAATATATTTATAAAAACGGCCAGGACCTGCCGGAGATTCGAAACTGGAAGTGGACTGTACCGGCCAGCATCAATTCTGACCCGAAATAGTATGGCAAAGGATCAAGAAAGTTGAAAACCGATGAATGAAATTAAACATAGCAACAGCGCCCATGGAGGCCCGAATTCCGACGGGCTCCATCATGTCCACTCCCCGTACTGGAAGCGTGCGCATCATGATTGGCGCTTCTGGGTCGCCGCGATTTTTATTTTTGCGGCGCTGGTTTTTTATGTGATCACCGTCGAATTTTCGTTGCCGCCCCGCGGCCAGCCCTTGTTGCCAAATTCAAACACCGCCGGGAAATAGCCGGAGGGTATTTAACTTCGCCATCAAAGAAACATTCCCCGCAATCTTTTCCCAAACGCCTCTGAAAGAAATGCCATGACCTCTTCACCACCCCGACATCAACTAGCATCCGGCGCAGTCGTCTCTGTGCGGGGCAGTGTCGTGGATATTCGCTTCGATGAACATTTGCCGCCGATTTACACGTTGCTGCGCGCGGGAGATAAGGAGCAAATTGTGATTGAAGTTCTGGCGCAGCGGGATGCACGGCATGTGCGCGGGATTGCGCTTACGCCCACGCAAGGTCTCGCTCGTGGCATGGCGGTGAAGGATACGGGCGGCCCGTTAAAAGCTCCGGTTGGCAAAGGAGTTCTCTCACGGATGTTCGACGTGTTCGGCAACGTCATTGATCGTCAGGCCATGCCCTCCGATATCCAATGGCGTTCCGTACATCGGGCTCCGCCGCCGCTGGCGGAACGTTCCACCCAATCGGAAATTTTTGAAACAGGAATCAAGGCGATTGACGTGCTGGTGCCCCTGGAACGCGGCGGCAAAGCGGGACTGTTCGGTGGGGCAGGTGTGGGCAAGACGGTACTGCTCACCGAAATGATTCACAACATGATCAAGCACCAGGAGGGCGTGAGCATTTTTTGTGGGATTGGCGAACGGTGCCGCGAGGGCGAAGAACTCTACCGCGACATGAAGGAAGCAGGGGTGTTGCCCAATATGGTGATGGTCTTTGGCCAGATGAACGAGCCACCGGGCAGCCGGTTCCGTGTCGGCCATGCCGCGCTGACGATGGCAGAATATTTCAGGGACGATGAGCACCGCGACGTGCTGCTGCTCATTGATAATATTTTTCGCTTTATTCAGGCCGGTATGGAGGTGTCTGGACTGATGGGCCAAATGCCATCACGCCTGGGTTATCAGCCCACGATGGGCACCGAATTGTCGGGTTTGGAGGAACGCATTGCCAACACCAATACCGGTGCCATCACCTCTATTCAGGCTGTATATGTGCCGGCGGATGACTTCACCGATCCGGCGGCGGTGCACACTTTTTCACATCTCTCCGCATCCATTGTACTCTCACGCAAGCGAGCTAGTGAAGGACTTTTCCCGGCAATAGACCCGTTGCAATCCACTTCCAAGATGGCTACGCCCGGCATCGTCGGCGAAAGACATTACACTTTAGCCCAGGAAATTCGACGGACTCTGGCCCAATACGCGGAACTCAAGGACATCATTGCGATGCTCGGGCTAGAGCAGCTTTCGCCAGAAGACCGCAACGTTGTCGCTCGGGCCCGCCGCTTGGAACGTTTTCTCACCCAGCCTTTTTTCACGACGGAACAGTTTACGGGTCTCAAAGGGAAGTTGGTCAGCCTCAAAGACTCGCTGGACGGTTGCGAGCGGATCCTGCGCGATGAGTTCAAAGATTACCCGGAGCGGTCACTCTACATGATCGGTGCGATAAGTGAGGCGAAGGGAAAACCAAAACCCAGCCCACCGGCAGACGCAGCCAAGCCCGAGGCCAAAGCGAACACCAAGTCTGAGCCGAAGCCAGCTGCCGATACTTCGATGAAGTCCACCCCAAAATTGCCTCCGCTGCCCGAGGTCAAACCTCAACCCAAGATCGAACATGTCGCCGACACTCATGCATCTTAAAGTTCTCCTACCGTTTCAAATCTTTGCGGAAAAGACTAACGTATCGCGCATTGTCGCGGAAACACGCGAAGGTTCGTTTGGGCTCCTGCCTCACCGGCTGGATTGTGTGGCGGCTCTCACACCAGGAATTCTGACCTACGAAACTGAATCCGATGGGGAAGTTTTTGTGGCGGTGGATGAAGGCGTATTGGTCAAGAACGGTCAGGACGTGCTCGTGTCTGTTCGCCGGGCGCTGGGCGGAACCGATCTTGGCCAATTGCGCGAGGCGGTGGAAAAGCAATTTTTGACTCTCGATGAACATGAGCAAAGCGTGCGCACGGCCATGGCGAAAATGGAAACCGGATTGCTGCGCCGCTTTGCGGCCTTTCAACATGAATGACGAACCAGAAGCAGTTGCCAAGAATGCGCCAACCCTTGCTGGGCAAATTGGCCTGAAGGCGGCGCGCAAGCTCAAGGCGCGGCGGAACCCCGCGCCGGGTGTCTGGATGGGACTGGGCATGATGGGACTGATTGGCTGGTCGGTAGTGGTTCCGACGCTGATCGGTGCGGCGCTTGGTCTTTGGTTGGACAGTCGCCATCCTGGAGCGCATTCATGGACGCTGGCGCTATTGATGGCTGGCCTCACGATTGGCTGCTTAAATGCGTGGCATTGGGTCGCCCAGCAAGACCGGGCCATGCGGGAAGACGAGGAGGCCGACGATGAATGAAACCCTGACCTTGGCGCTGGCATGGGTGGCGGGCCTCTTGCTCAGCGCAATTTTTTACGGAGGCCTTTGGTGGACGGTGCGCAAGGGCGTTGCATCAAAGCAACCGGCGCTTTGGTTCATCATCAGCATGCCGCTGCGGATGGGCATTGCTCTAACGGGGTTTTACTTTGTCTCTGGTGGGCATTGGCAACGGCTCTTGCTGTGCCTCTGTGGATTTATCATGGCCCGCTTGGTTGTGATCTGGCTGAACCGACCGCAACGAAATAGTTCAATCCACCCGGAACCGGAGGGCCGCCATGCGCCTTAGTCCCGACGAAATGATCTTGTGGCAACACGGGTTGCTCAAACTCAACGCCACCATTGTGTATACATGGGGACTAATGCTCGCGCTGGCCGTTGGCTCAATCCTCATCACTCGTAAACTTTCCACTGGTTTGGAGCGTTCCCGCTGGCAGTGCCTATTGGAAATCGTCGTCACCGCCATCGAGAAACAAATCGAAGATGTAGGGCTCAGTCATCCGGAAAAGTATCTCGGCTTTCTGGGTACGCTTTTCCTCTTCATCGCCACGGCCAGCTTATGCACCATTATTCCGGGCTATGAGCCGCCGACAGGCTCGCTCTCGACCACGGTGGCGCTCGCGTTGTGTGTGTTTGTGGCCGTGCCGATGTTCGGGATCGAAGAACAGGGAGTAGGCGGCTACCTCGCCTCCTACACAAAGCCGACGATAATCATGCTGCCATTTAACATCATCAGCGAACTTTCGCGCACGCTGGCCCTGGCCGTCCGTTTGTTTGGCAACATGATGAGCGGGGCGATGATTATCGCCATTCTACTGACCATCACGCCGTTCATTTTTCCCATCGTAATGATGGCGCTGGGTCTGCTCACCGGCATGGTGCAGGCCTACATTTTCAGCATTCTGGCCGCGGTTTACATCGCAGCCGCCACGCGCACTCGCAAACCCAAACCAGCGCCAATGCCAGCGGCAGTGCCCTCAACCTGAAATCATCACTCACCAACTCAAGGAACTACCATGGATAGCATGACCATTATCGCCGTTGCTTCAATTGCCACTGCCGGCCTCACTACTGGCATTGGTTGCATGTGCCCCGCTCTGGGCGAAGGGCGCTCAGTCGCGACCGCATTAACGGCGCTGGCGCAACAGCCCGACGCCTCCGCCACCATCACCCGGACGTTGTTTGTCGGTCTGGCGATGATCGAATCCACCGCCATCTATTGCTTCGTGGTCTCAATGATTCTGATTTTCGCCAACCCGTTCTGGAACCACGTTATCGCCCAAGCCGCTGGAAAGTAATCCCATGCTCATCGATTGGTTTACCGTCGGCGCACAGGCGCTCAACTTCCTCATTTTGGTGTGGTTGTTGAAACGCTTTCTCTATAAACCCATCTTGAACGCCATTGATACACGGGAGAAACTGATTGCCAGGGAACTGGCTGACGCCGCCACAAAAAAGGCTGAAGCCCAAAAGGAGCGCGACGATTTTCAGCACAAGAACGAAGAATTTGACCAGCAGCGGGCGGCCCTCTTGACCAAGGCAACGGACGAAGCAAAAGCCGAACGCCTGCGGCTTATCGATGAGGCGCGGAAATCGGCTGATGCGATGAGCGCGAAGCGGCAGGAATCATTGCGTAACGACGCCCACAACCTCAACCAAGCAATCAGCCGCCGAACCCAGCAAGAAGTGTTTGCCATCACGCGAAAGGCACTGACGGATCTTGCCACCACGAGTTTGGAGGAACGCCTCGGCGAGGTTTTCACCCGCCGCTTAAGAGAAATGGGCGGGCAGGCTAAAGAAGGTCTGGGCAAAGCCCTGAAGACGGCAACGGAACCCGCGCTTGTTCGCAGTGCCTTTGAACTGCCAGCAACACAACGCGCGGCAATACAAAATGCACTCAACGAAGCTTTCTCGGCTGATATCCATCTTCGATTCGAGACTTCGCCAGATTTAGTCAGTGGCATTGAACTGACTTCGAATGGACAAAAGGTGGCCTGGAGCATTGCAGACTATCTCTCATCGTTGGAAAAGAGCGTGGACGAACTTCTGAAAGAGAAGGACAAACCACCACCTAAAATCGAGCATACGCCAGAAGTAAAAACGGAGCCAAAGGCTGAGGCCAAGCTTGAGACGAAAGTTGAAGTTGCCGTAATTCCCAACCTCGAGGCAAAAACAGAATCAAAGCCGGAGGCCAAATCTCAACCTACGCCAGAGGTTGTGGCCGCACCTAAACCTGACGAATCCAAGGTCGAGCCAAAGTCTGAAGTCAAGCCAGAGCCGGACGCTGTTGAAAAAGCTGCGCCCGGACCAGTCGTCGCGCCTGCGCCCAAAGCTGAAGTCAAACCAGAGTCGCAGGCGGAAACCGAGGTCAAGGCCCAACCTGTTGCGTCAGGCAAAGCCCAAACGGAAACCACTCTGGCGAGTAAAGCGGAGGCCAAACCGGATGCGGTAGCCACCCCTCAATCTAAACCCGTAGTGACAGTAGAGGCCAAATCCGAAACCAAGACCGAGCCGACATCTGCTGATCCAAAGCCGGAAACAAAGAGCGCATGAATGCATCTCCTGAAAATTTGCAAAGCGTCTTCGACCGCACTTTTGCTGGCATTGACCAGGTGCGGGAAGCCTACGTGCCGCAACTTGCGCTACGGGAGGTCGGCACGGTAATTAGTGTCGAGACGGGTATCGCCAAGGTCTCCGGCCTGCCCAGTGTCGGATTCGAAGAGTTGGTAAAATTTCCCGGTGATGTGCTCGGAATTGCCTTCAATGTGGATGAGGACGAAATTGGCGTCGTTCTGCTTGGTGACTACTCGCATCTTCATGCCGGAGATGAGGTCGAGCGCACGGGTCGGGTCATGGACGTGGCCGTGGGCGAAGGATTGCTCGGACGCGTCATCAACCCGCTTGGTCGGCCACTGGATGAAAATGGGATGGTCGCTACTAGCTCGCGCCTGCCAATCGAACGCCCGGCTGCGCCGATCATGGACCGGGCACCGGTGACGGTGCCGCTGCAAACCGGCCTGAAAGTCATTGATGCGCTTATTCCCATCGGACATGGACAACGTGAATTAATCCTGGGTGATCGACAGACGGGAAAAACCGCCATCGCGCTTGACACCATCCTCAACCAAAGAGGGCAGAACGTCGTGTGCGTCTATTGCGCCATTGGCCAGCGCGCTTCTGCCGTGGCTAAGGCCGTCGCAGTCCTGCGGGAAAAAGGCGCGATGGACTATACCGTCGTCGTGGTGGCTGAAGGAAGCGACCCGCCCGGGCTGGCCTTTATCGCCCCCTACGCCGCGACCAGCATCGCAGAACACTTTATGGAAGCGGGCCGCGACGTGCTGATCGTCTATGACGACCTCACCCAGCACGCCCGCGCCTATCGCGAGCTTTCACTCCTCCTCCGCCGACCACCCGGACGTGAAGCCTTTCCGGGTGATATCTTTTACATTCATTCGCGCATGCTTGAACGCGCCACCCATTTGCGCAAGGAACTTGGCGGCGGCTCGCTTACGGCCTTGCCGATTATCGAGACGGAAGCGCAGGATATTTCCGCCTACATTCCCACCAATTTAATATCCATTACCGACGGCCAAATCTACCTTTCGCCCTCGCTGTTTGAATTGGGCGTGCTGCCCGCCGTGGACGTTGGCAAATCCGTTTCGCGCGTGGGTGGCCAGGCGCAACGGGCAGCCTACCGCGCGGTGGCGGGCGACCTTAAACTCGATTATGCCCAGTTTGAGGAGCTGGAAACCTTTGCCCGGTTTGGTGCCCGCTTGGATGAAGACACCCGCAAGATTATTGAGCATGGGCGTCGAATTCGCGCTTGCCTCAAGCAGCCGGAATTTAGCCCGATGCCCGTGCCCGCACAAATCGCCGTATTGCTGGCGTTGACGGCAAAACTCTTCGATTTGGTGCCGATTAACAAGATGACTGATGCCGAAAACGCCGTGCATGAAGCTGCATCAAACTTACCTTCGGAAATTGCCGCGCGATTTGAAACTGCTGATAAATTGATCGACGAAGACCATAAAACGATTATCGAAATCGCCCGCAAAGCGCTCATTGCCTTCCAGCCGAAACCATTGACCGAAGCCGGGCCAAAACCCGCCGACGTGGTCAAACCTTCGCCAAAGCCCGTAGCTCCAGCGGAGATCCCAGCGAAGGCCACTGCTGAGGCTGATGTGAAAATGAAGGCGAAGTCATGAGCGACAGCACCGCCAGTCTCCTCCGAAAAATTAACAGTGCCGGAGATCTCCAATCGGTCGTCCGCACGATGAAGGCGCTCGCGGCTTCGAGCATAGGCCAATACGAGAAATCAGTCCTCGCCCTGGGCGATTACTATAGAACCGTGGAACTGGGTTTGGGCGTGTGTTTTAGGAATGGCGCGCCAATAGCTTCAAAGTCTAATGAGAGGAAAAAAAACAACGAGAGCGCAATCGGCGCAATCGTATTTGGCTCTGACCAAGGACTGGTGGGACAATTTAATGATGTGATCGCAGATTTCGCGGTAAAAACACTTGCCAGCCTGCCCGGCCAGGCCCGCATATGGGCGGTCGGCGAGCGTGTGAATGCGCGGCTCGCGGACGCCGGTCTGACGATGATGGGAATTTTTACGGTGCCAAATTCTGTACAGGCCATTACCTCGCTTGTGGGACAGATTCAAATTGAAAGCGAGACGCGGCGGGCCAAAGGCGAGTATACGCAACTTTACATCTTTCATAACCGACCACAGGCCGGGGCGCTCTATGCGCCGGTGAGCCAGCGGTTGTTGCCACTCGACACTGTCTGGCAACAAAGTCTGGCCAAAATTAGCTGGCCGACCAAAAACCTACCCGAGGTGATGTGCAGCGACACCACAACCTTGCGCGTGCTCATTCGTGAATATCTTTTCATCTCTCTTTTCCGGGCGTGCGCCGAATCCCTTGCAAGCGAGAACGCCAGCCGTTTGGCGGCCATGCAACGCGCCGACAAAAATATCGATGATTTGCTTGAGCACCTTCGCGGCACTTTCCATCGTGTGCGCCAAAGCGGCATTGACGAGGAACTCTTCGACGTGATCTCCGGCTTTGAAGCGCTGGCAAAAGAGAAGGTGCTGCACAACAGCCAATGTTTGAAATCAAATCCTGAAGGCTAAATCCACTCTTTCACCATGAAGATTCACTCAAAGAAATTCCGGGTCAGATCTGGCGAAAAGGTTAAACTAAAAACGTGGCCGACTAAGCTGAAACCTACTTACAAGTCAAAGAAACAATATCGAAAGCTCCTAGAGGAACACGTTGAAGAATTAAGTTCGCGGCAACGCCTGCTTTATGCGTCCGGCCGCTATGCGTTGCTGCTGATTTTTCAGGGCATGGACTCTGCTGGGAAGGACGGAGCCATCTAGCCAAAGACCACGGCAGTAGAAAGAATTACGGACACATTGAATTGTCTGATGGACGGGTGCTATTCCTGTCCAAAAATATTTGCCAGAGATTTGCCAAAAAACTGTTTTTGCCTTGTTTTTTCTGCATTTTGCTGCATATTATTTCTTGTTCTAAGTTTCTCTCAAACAACATAAACCGCGATTAGCGAAGCACTTCCGTTGTTGCTTTATTGATGGTTCGAGTCCCGTCCATCCCGCCATGAGAGTTTTGGGTAAAAATTTAGCATTTGCCGACCAGCTTATGGAGCAAAGGAGGGCAAATACCGAAACTTTCGATGTCTATGTTCCACGTCTACTGCATCGTCAGCGAAGCCGACCCCGCCCACCGTTACATCGGCTTTACTGAAGATTTGCGCCAACGCGTTGCCGGCCATAACGCTGGCTGCAATCTGCCACAGCACGTTATAGAAAGGCTGATAACTTCCTGTCCGCTCAAAAATGCGACTTCGCACCGATAAAGCCCTCCACAGTGATGGCTCCAGGTCATGGCGACAGGGCACAGGTCTGGCAACCCAGACCCGCCATGAACTTGGCTACGTACCCGCACTGGATGGGCTGCGCGGAATAGCCATTCTATTCGTGATGGGGAATCATGCGCCACTGCGCCAGTATAATTCCTTGCTGCCGGGAGGCTTTGTCGGGGTTGACATTTTCTTTGTCCTTAGTGGCTTTTTGATCACAACCTTGCTCGTTCAAGAATTCGACCGAACCGGCTCCATCAGCCTGCGCAATTTCTACCTGAGACGCGCGCTGCGACTTGGCCCGGCGCTGATCGCCCTGCTGATCGTGCTTTGCATTTCGAGCTTCATTCTTTTTGATTACGCCCGCGCGCGTGAAAATTGCCTTGATGCGCTGATCGCTCTTTTCTACGCCTCAAATTGGGTCAGGGTGTTTTCACAAAACCAGCTTGGCCTTCTCGCCCACACTTGGTCGCTTTCGACAGAAGAGCAGTTCTACTTCCTGTGGCCGGTCATCCTGTTGACGCTGCTCCGCCTGACAAAGAAACGGTATTATATTGTCACCGTTGCGGCGGTTATTGCCTTGCTCTCGTGGCTGACCAACCTTTATCTCGCCCGGCAACTGGCCTCGACCCCACGCCTGATCTTACATTTAAGCTACGGATTAGATAGCAAAGCGGACATGCTGATGATCGGCTGCATGCTCGGCGTGGTTATGTCCTCCGGACTAATGACGGAAAACGCAAAGACTTTGGCGAAGAAATCCCTGGTGCTCCTTTCTCCTCTTTCCCTGGCCGGCCTGGTCGCTTTTTCCATTTCGGGCAATGTACTTGATCACGGGCTTTTTTATTTCGGATTTGTCATCATCGCCTTGCTGGCCGCCGCCTTGATTCTCGATGTGTTGGTGAACACGCAAAGCATGGTTAAAAGGCTTTTGGCTTTCAATGGATTGGTTTGGCCTGGATCCATTTCCTACGGATTATACCTCTGGCATTTTCCGATATACATGGGAATGCACGACTTGGGATATACTAACTGGACGGTGGTGCTGATTGGTTCGCCTGCGTCATTACTGGCGGCCTCATTTTCCTACTATGGCCTGGAGCAACCGTTCCTGAAACTGAAGAAGCATTTTTCCACTGCCCAATCGGCGGCTCATCGACGGTCAGCGTAATTTAGGTTGCCACAAGTCCACGTTGATTGGCGACTTAGCCTCGGTTGCTGAAGACGTTTCGAGTCCCATCCATCCCCCCATTTTTGTTTTTGAGGGAATAAACCGGACCTGAATAGTTACATCTTTTGAAGGGCCGCGAGGGTCGTCCGCACATCCTCCAGCGAACCGACCGCCACGATGACATGGCAGCTGAAATCGCCCGATAAACCATCCGGGTTTTGCAAACGGAAAACGCAATTCCATTTCACCACCTGAAAGGCTTGCATATTCCAGCGGCCATAAGTGGGTCCGCTCCCCTCGCGCGGCGCTTCCGGCCCCCGGGAAAAAACGCCCATGGCATACTTTCCATCGGGGGTGGAAAAGACCAGCGGCAGCGCCTGCTCACCGGGGCCGTCATCAAGGGGGACAAACTTCCCGGTTTTCGGATCAAAGACTTGAAATTGATTGAACTCCGGCGGCATGTAACCGGTCAGCGCTTCGATAACGCAGCGCGTGTTGCGGTCCTCGGCGGCGAGAGAAACCGTGCACTGGCAGTCGATGGCGTGCGGCAGGTTCTTGTAGCCGATCACCACCCGCTTGCGCAGACGATCGGGGGAAAGAATGGTTTTGTTGCGCGCGGGTTTTCCGCCGGATGTCTCGTTCGGATTCAACCAGAAAGCGGGCTGGCTGAAGGTCTCAAGTTGATTTCCGCGAGCCCTGAATTCCAGCAATCGACTCGAGGAGGTGGCGCCGCGGTCGTCATCAAGCGAGCCGGCCTCCGTCGGGTTGAACGTCTCGTCCGCGATGGGCTCCACCCCCGCGTTGCCATTCCAACATGTCTGCAACTCCCGTCCGTGGTCCGCGTCATCGATGAATTCCTTGCCTCCCCATTGCAAGGATTCAATCGCCCCGGCCGTCCGCGAGGTGGTCTTGATCACAATCTCCGAGCCCCCAGCCGGCGCCCGAATGACCGCGTCGCCGCTGACCACCGGAGCCCCGGCCAGCGCCGCGTCGGACCGGTGAAGCGTTGACGCGCACCCTGACAGAACCAAAGCAGGCAATGAGACCCAACAGGAGACCCCTACTTTTGAGTTTAGCCGCATTTTGTTTCCAGTTCTAAAACACGAACAATCAACCAAGTCCACGTTGATTAGCAACTTAGCCTCGGATGGTGAAGACGTTTCGAGTCCCATCCACCCCCCCCATTTTTGTTTTTGAGAGACAATGGCTTAAAATGCAGCGGTGAAATCCGGTCGAGTCGGTACTTCGGGTGGTTAATTGTGCTTTCCGCGAGAACCGTTTCCGGCCAAAGTTGGAGACCCCCACCCCCCTCCGTTCGGAGATTAGCCATGCCCACAACCCGCCGCGATTTCCTGATTACCACTGCTTCGCTGGCCGGCCTGGCTGCCACCTCCCGTTTTACTTTTGGCCAAACCGCGCCGGCCACGACTCCCATAGTCTTTAGTCCAAAATCTCCCGCGACTGCTGATTTTCTTAAATTGATCGGCCCGGATGAAGCCGCAGAACTCCTCAAACGCCTGCAGAAGACCAATTCGGATATCAAACTTAAAGGGCTTAAAACCATTCGTGGGGTACCCAACGCCGGCGGGAATTTTCTGACTGGATATCCCTACACCGAGTTCTATGACTGGGACCTGTATTTCGAAAATCTCTACCTCGGTTACTTTGGCGTCTATCCCTATTGCTACACCAACCTCAAGGAATTCCTCAACCGCCAGCACGCGGACGGCTACGTCAATCGCTCCCTGAACAAGCAGCGCGACCGCCAGCACTTCAAGCCGTTCCTCGCGCAACTCGTCGTCCTGGGCGCGCGGCAAAACAAAAACGATTACGAATGGCTGAATACTTCACCCGAAAACGCGACTGTCATCGAAAACGGCAGCTACTACAACCGCCTCAAAAAATACCTTGAGAAATGGTTCAGCTACGATGGGGACGGCAATGGCCTGCCCACCTGGAACTCCGCCGACGCCGCCGGCACCGACAACCAATGGAGCCGCGCCGGGCAAATCGGCGCGTTTGAAGACGAAGGGGTGGATTTGGCGAGCTACCTCGTGCGTGAACTGCGGGCGATGGCCGTCATCGCGGACCACCTCGGCCAGAAGGACGACAGCAAAGCCTTCACCGCCCATGCGGACCAAGTTTGCAAGCTCATCAACGATGTTTTTTGGGACGAAAAGGACGGCATTTACTACGACCGCAACGAAAAGAAAAACCAGCTGGTCCGCGTGAAATCCGCCACTTGCTTCATGCCCCTATTCTGCGGCGCGGCGACGCCCGAACGCGCCAAACGCACTGTCAATGAACGGCTGCTCAACGAAAACGAATTCTGGCTCGCCTACCCCGTCGCGAGCTACGCCAAGACCGAATCGGACTACTACCAGGGTTCTCACAAACTCGCCAATGGCTCCAACGAATGCAACTGGCGCGGTTCCACCTGGGCGCCGACCAATTACATGATTTTCCAGGGCCTGATGCGCTACGGTTTCAAGGACGCCGCCAAGGAACTGGCCACGCGCTTGTTCAACATGGCCGTGGTGAAAAACCCCGTCCTGCGCGAATACTATAACGCGGAAGACGGCACCGGCCTCGGCCAAACGCAGTTCTGGGGATTCACCGCCCTCTATTATGTCATGCTGCTCGAATGGCACTTGAACTATGATGTGTCTGACCTCGAAAAGCCCTTTCGCCCCATTATTCCTGAAGAGCTTGGGGTGAAATTCGACGTTTGAGAGTAAAAAAGTCTTCTATTTTACGATGAACTTTCCCTGGCAAGGTCGAATAGTGGCGATTCTCTTCGTCCTGGGGGTCGGCGGAGGCTGCGCGGCGGTTCCCACGGTGAGCGAAACGCGAAGTGACACCCTGCTTGACTCGAACTGGCGCTCGGCTGTGGCGCCGACCAATTCGAACACATACGCCGGTGCTGAAAAACTGGGTTACAACGACCAGGCGTGGAAATCCGTGGAAGTACCGCACAACTGGGATGATTACGGCGGCGAGCACCGCTTGCTCAATGGCAACCTGCACGGGAGCGCCTGGTATCGCCGGGAATTCACCGTGGACGCGGCGGAACGAGGGCGGAGGGTGTTTTTATTTTTTGAGGGTGTGGGCTCCTATGCCACCGTCTGGGTAAATGGCCAATCCGCGGGCCAGCACGCCGGCGGGCGCACGACTTTTACGCTGGATGTCACCGACCTCGTCGAGTTTGGTGGGAAAAACCTGCTGGTCGTGCGCGCGGATGAGCCGGAAGGCATAAACGACCTGCCATGGGTTTCCGGCGGGGATTGGACCAACACCGGTTTTTCCGAAGGCAGCCAGCCGCTGGGCATTTTCCGACCGGTGCATCTGGTGGTTACCGACCCGGTGCGGGTTGAGCCCTTCGGCGTCCATGTCTGGAACGATTCCACGGCGACGAACAACAGCGCGGTTGTTCACGTCGAAACGGAAATCCGGAATTACGGTTCGGCACCGTGCGCACTTGTACTTGAAACTCAAGTACGAGACCACGACGGACGCGTGGTCGCCGATTTGCGCACCGAGCACACTGCGGCGCCCGGCGAGACATTCACGTTGCGGCAGGACACACCGGAGTTGAAAAATGTTTCGCTGTGGTCACCAGCCAACCCGCATCTTTACACCATTGAGACCACACTGCTCGACACGGGGCGAACATTGGACCAGGTCGAGACGCCGTTCGGCATCCGGGTAATCCATTGGCCGACCACCACTTCGTCGGGCACGGGACAGTTCCTGGTCAATGGGAATCCGGTCCTCATCAACGGAACCTGCGAATACGAACACCTGCTCGGTGGGAGTCACGCCTTCAGCGACGAGCAAATCCGCGCTGTGGTGAGCGAGATTGAAGCGGCGGGCTTCAACGCCTTTCGCGACGCGCACCAACCGCACAATTTGCTTTTTCAGGAACATTGGGATCACGACGGCATCTTGTGGTGGCCGCAATTTTCCGCGCACATCTGGTTCGACAACCCCGTTTTCCGTGAAAACTTCAAAAGCCTTTTGCGCGACTGGGTAAAGGAACGGCGCAACAGCCCGTCGCTGGTTTTGTGGGGTTTGCAAAACGAGAGTGTGCTGCCGGAGGATTTCGCGCGCGAGTGCTCGGACATCATCCGCGAAATGGACCCGACAGCTTCGTCGCAACGGCTGATCGTGACGTGCAACGGCGGCAAGGGGACGGATTGGAACGTCCCGCAAAATTGGAGCGGCACCTACGGCGGCGACCCTGCCAAGTATGCGGACGAGTTGAAACGGGACAAGCTGGAGGGCGAATATGGCGCGTGGCGAAGCCTGGGCCTGCACACCGAAGGCGGCTACACCAAAAATGGCGCGTTGAGTGAAGACCGGCTGGGCGCGCTGATGGAAATGAAAATACGGGCGGCGGAATCCGTGCGCGATGCCATCTGCGGGCAATTCCAATGGGTCTTCGCCACCCATGACAACCCCGGGAGAAAAATCGGCAAGAATGGCGAGCAAGGCTCCGACGGCGTGGGCGAGCTGAACGGCGTGGGCCCGGCCAATAACAAAGGGCTGCTGACGCTCTGGGGCGAGCCGACAGACGCCTACTACCTTTATCGCAGCAACTATGTTTCCGCCGCCAACGACCCAATGGTGATGATTGTCTCACACACCTGGCCTGACCGCTGGACGGGACCGGGAAAAAAGGACGGCATCATCGTCTATTCCAATTGCGACGAAGTGGAACTCTTCAATGATTATCAAGGACAGTCGCTGGGCCGGCGCACGCGCAATGGCCGCGGCACGCATTTCCAATGGGACGGCGTGGAGGTGCGCTACAACGTGCTGTACGCCGAAGGGCGCGTGAACGGCAAGGTGGTGGCCACGGATGCGATTGTGCTGAACAACCTCCCCGAAGCCCCCCATCGCGCGGAACTCAATGGGACGGATAAAAATCTGACGGCACCCGATGCAGGATTGAATTATCTCTACCGCGTGCATTGCGGCGGCCCGGAGTACACCGATAAAAACGGCAGTCGCTGGCTGGCGGACCACGATTACACGCCGGGCGATTTGTGGGGCTCGGTTTCGTGGGCGGAGGAATACGACAACGTGCCGGCGCGCTTTGGCAGCCAGGGGGAAACGCATGACGCCATCAAAGGCACGGGCGATGATGCATTGTTCCAGACCTATCGCTTTGGGCGCGAAAAACTGCGCTATCGTTTTGCCGTGCCCGACGGCGAATACCGCATCGAGTTGTATTTCGCCGAACCGTGGTATGGACGTGGCGGTGGGAATTGCGGCGGATGGCGTCAATTCGATGTGGCGGTGAATGACAGCACGGTGATTCGCAGCCTGGACCTGTGGAAAGAAGCGGGCTACGCGGGCGCGCTGAAAAAAGTAGTCGCAGCACAAGCCCGCAACGGTTGGCTGGAAATTTCCTTCCCGCGGGTTGAAGCCGGCGAAGTGATTATTTCCGCCATCGCCATCGCCACATCGGATACAGCCGCAAAGATTCCGAACACCGCACCGGTATTCTCGTCATCTGCTTCGACAACTCAAACGACCACAACCTCGCCATCACCGACGACGACGGGATCGAACTCCGGCGATATTTACGTGGCGAGCAAGGCAACACTGGTCAGTGCAAGCCTCGATAACGATCATGCGATGCTGGCAACACCCAATGCCACCATGAGTTGGTCTGTCACCGCCGGCCTCGGTGGAGAACATGACTTGCAGGTGCGCTATATCAATAATGGCGCGACACCGGTGCCGGTGGAAATAAAAGTCGTCGCTGCAGATGGAACGGTCGTGGACTCCAAGCGTTGGGAACTGGCGCCGAATACGGCGTGGGCCAGTTCCGGGCCGGCGGGTGGATTGAGCTTCAACGCTGGAACCTATACCATTACCCTGACTTTCCTCGGGCCGGGAACCGTCCAGATTGAATCACTTTCTGTAAAATAGCCTCCACCCCCGATGCAAACTACCCCGCATTCCACCTCCGTTATAAGTGCCGCAGGTCTTATTTTGTTCGCGCTCGTGTCAGCCTGTGCTGCACCCGGCGCGCAATCGACTTCGGCAGCCGCCAGCGCTCCGCCGGTCAAGCGCATCGTCGTCGCGCAGGATGCCAGCGGCGATTTCAAAACCATGCACGAGGCGATTGCGGCGATTCCCGACAATTCCACGATGCGCACCATCGTCCACATCAAGCCCGGCATTTACGACGAGGGCCAGATTGTCCTGCCCGAGACCAAAAAGAGGGTGACGTTTGAAGGCGAAGACGCGGACAAAACCGTTTTGCTCTACCACTTCAACCAGCAGGAACCCCAGCCCGGGCAGTCACGCTTATACACCGGCAACGGCGTGGTGATTCTAGCCGATGATTTCCATGCCTCGAACATTACTTTCAAAAATGATTCCGGCAACCACGGCCAGGCGCAGGCCCTACGCACGATTGCCGACCGCATTGTGATCCGCAACTGCCGCCTCTCCGGCTGGCAGGACACTTTGCGCATGGATTCGTTGGCAGACCGCGTGGGCCGCCTATATTTCAAGGACTGTTTCATCGAGGGTCGTGTGGACTTTATCTACGGCAGCGCCACCGCGGTGTTCGATAATTGCGAAATCCACAGCCGCAACCGCGGGCACGTCACCGCCGCCGGCACTTCGCAGGAACAGCCGTTCGGCCTTGTGTTTCTCAAGTGCAATCTCACCTATGACCCCACGCCGTGGGTTGACCCAAAGGACCCCAACAGAGTCCCCATTAGCACCGACCCTAATGTCACACCGCCCGACCCGGTTGATTTGGGCCGGCCGTGGCGGGACTACGCCACCGTCGCCTACATTAATTGCGAGATGGGCGCCCACATCAAACCCGAAGGCTGGCAGACCTGGATCGGCGCGGAACAGCGGGAGCAAACCGCGCGTTATTATGAATACAAAAGCACCGGCCCGGGCGCGAACCCGGACAAGCGCGTGCCGTGGTCGCACCAACTCACCGACGAACAAGCCAAGGCCTACACCATCCCCAATATCCTCGGCGGTGATGATAAGTGGGATCCGACGGCGCGTTGAGCACGCTGGTTCTGGCGTGCATATGACCTCACGTTGCCTCTGGGTACATTACCTACTGGATGCGGGGTTGACGCAGGACGAAAAGCGGCTTTTGTTAAGGGACACGTTTGTTTTCAACCTTAACTCAATTTCACCATGCCCTACACCCTGCCCGCCCTGCCCTACGCCTACGACGCCCTGGAGCCGCATATTGACGCGCGCACGATGGAAATCCACCATACCAAGCACCACAACGCCTACATCACCAACGTGAACAAGGCGCTGGCGGACGCCGGCCTCACCGCCCCGGAGTGCATCTATGATTTGATTGGCGACCTCGCCAAAGTCCCCGAAGCCATCCGCGGCGCGGTGCGCAACAATGGCGGGGGCCATGCCAACCACTCGCTGTTCTGGAAGGCCCTGGCGCCCAAAGCCGGCGGCGCCCCCACCGGCACGCTGGCCGCGGCCATCACCAAGGCCTTTGGCAGTTTCGACGCATTCAAGGAAGCCTTCGGCAAGGCCGCCACGACGCGCTTTGGCAGCGGCTGGGCCTGGCTCATCGTCAAGGCGGACAAGTCCCTTGCCATCACCTCGACGCCAAACCAGGACAACCCCCTGATGAAGGGCGTGGCCGAAGTTTACGGCGACCCCATCCTCGGCCTCGATGTCTGGGAGCACGCCTACTACCTGAAATACCAAAACCTCCGGCCCAACTACATCGCCGCGTTCTGGAACGTCGTTAACTGGCCGCAAGTCGCCGAGTGGTACGAAAAGGCGCTGAAGTAGAACCGACTTCGGCCGGTGGCGTTATCCACGCCTTGTGCGCAGGTTATTCACAGCTTGTGCGCAAGATTGGCGGATGTTTTGGGGATAAAAAAGGCCCGCCGGGGGCAAAAAATAGTTGCGCGCCCGCGCCGCGCGCTCTGTAGTGCGCTTTTATTGTTCACCCTTAGGCCCGCATGTTCCTCCGCGAAGTCCACATCAACGGTTTCAAAAGCTTTGCCGACCGCACCCGCATCGGGATGCAACCCGGCATCACCGCCATCGTCGGCCCCAATGGCTGCGGCAAGAGCAACATCGTGGACGCCATCCGCTGGGTGCTCGGCGAGCAGAGCGCCAAGGCCCTGCGCGGCGGCAAGATGGAGGACGTGATTTTCGCCGGTACCGACCAGCGCAAGGCGCTGCCGGTATGCGAGGTTTCGCTGACGTTTACCGAATGCGAGAAGGAGCTGGGCACGGCCTTCAACGAAGTCGAAATCGGCCGCAAGGTCGGGCGCGACGGCGTGGGCGAATACTACATCAACGGCAAGCAGTGCCGGCTCAAGGACATCCACCGGCTGTTCATGGACACGGGAGTCGGGCGCGTCTCCTACTCTTTCATGGTGCAGGGGCAGATTGACCAGATTCTCTCCAGCAACCCAGCCGAACGGCGTTCGATTTTTGAAGAAGCCGCGGGCATCACGCGCTACAAGAGCCAGCGGCGCGAGGCGCTCAACAAACTCGCGCTCGTCGAACAAAACCTCGCGCGCACCACGGACGTCATCGAGGAAGTCGCGCGGCAAATCGGCTCGCTTAAGCGCCAGGCGGGCAAGGCGCTGCGCTACCAGCGCCTCAAACACCGGTTGACGAAACTGGACCTCGCCTACAACGCGTGTTTCTTTGCGAAGCGCCAGACGGAAATCACCCGCCTCGAAGCCCTCGCTGCCGAAGCCCGGGCGGCCGCCCACGGTGCGGCTTCCGCCTTGAGCGAACGCGAAGAAAGAGTGAGCGAATTAAAATCCAGCCGCGCAGAATTAACACGGAAACTTCAGGAGGCCCAGCAAGCGGTATATGACCTGCGCTCGGAGATGGAGAATGCCGACAACCAGGCACAATTTTCCCTCGTGCGGCGCGACGACCTCGCGGGCCGGCTCACTGAAATTGAGCAGGAAGTCTCCACCCTGCGCGCGCAACAAGCCGAACTTGACGAGCGCCTGCAGGCCCAATCGACCAGCCAGCAAGGCGCGCTGGGTTCCGTGGATTCGTCGGACAACGTGCTGCGGGCACGGCAGACGGAATTCGATGCGGCCCTCGCAGCGCTCGACCGCGCGGAACGCGAATTGCAGGACCACCGCCAGCATTTGCTGGTGCTCGAAAGCGGCATCTCGCGCCTGCGCACGAACAGCACGCACCTCGAGGTCGAGCTGAAGACTTACCAGATCAAGCATGCGGCGCTGTCTGACGCCATGTTCCAATTGAAGGAGGAGCAAGCCGGGCTTGAACGCCAGCAGGCGCAACTCGCCGCCGCGCGCTCCGCACGCTCGGGCGACCAGGCCTCCGCGCAGCAGGCAGTGGCAGACGCCCAGGCCACGGAAGCCACCCTGCGCCAACAATTTCGCGACAACCAGACGCGCATCCAAGACCTCGACCGCCAACTGGCCCGCGGCACCGCGCAATTGCAGGCGCTCGAAGGCTTGCAGGCCCGCTTCGAGGGTTTTTCCGAAGGCGCCAAAGCCATTCTCCAGGGAAAACTCGAAGACGTCTTACCCAAGGGCGCGTTCCAAATTCTGACGAAACTTGTCGACATTGACGACGCCGACGCACCGGCGCTTGAGGCCTTGTTGGGACCGGCGGCGGATGCGCTGGCCCTCGCCGATTTTGCCTCGGCCGCGCCGGTGGCGGGTCGCCTTGCTTCAGGGCAACTGGGCCGCGCGTGCCTGCAAGTGCCTGCACCCGCGCGCGCAAAAACTTCCTCGCCAGTTACACTGCCGTCGGGAATTCGCCCCGCACTGAGCGCCGTCACCTTGCGCGAAGGCCAGACCGGCTTGCAGCCGCGATTGGAAAATTTACTGGGCGATTGTTTCCTGGCGGATTCCTTGGAAAATTTCCTGGCGTTTTGGGCCGCGCATCCGGGTTTTGAATTCGGTATGGCTGCGACGCCCCATGGCGAAGTGGTGGACCGGCGCGGCTTGGTCTTCGGCGGCACGGCAGCGGGTGGCAAGACGGAAGGTTCGTTCCTCCAACGGGAGACGGACTTGCGTCGCTTGCGGAAGGAACTCGCCACCCAGAATGCCCAGCTGACCCACCATACCGAACTTTCCATGCGCCAACAGGCGGAGCTTGAAGCCGCCGAATCCGCCATTAACGAGAAACGTGGGCGCGTGGGTGAACTGGCGCAGGAAGTCGCCACCGTGCAGGCACAGGAAAACGCGCTGGCGCAGTCGCAGACTCAAAACGCGGAAAATTCCGCCCGCCAGCGCAAACAACTCGAAGAACTCGAACAAAGCCGCGCCGAAGCGGAGCAACGCCACATCCGCGCCCAGGCCGACCTTACCGAGGCCGAGCGGCAAATCTCCGACGAGCGCACCACGGTCGCCACCGGTGAAGAAAAGCTGGTTGCCCTGCGCGCCGAACGCGACCGCCGCCAGGATGCCCACGCCCAGGCCCGGCTCGAACTCGCGGAAAAACGCCAACGTCTGCAAATCCTCGACAAGAACCTCGACGAAATGCAGGCCCAGCGCCGCGACCTCGAAACGCGCCTGCTGCGCCGCGCGCAGGAAATCGACGCCACCCGCGAGCAATCCGCCGAACTGGAAAAAACCGCCACCGATGAAAAGACCCGCGCGGAACAAATCAAACAGACCCTGGCCGCCGCCACCGAGTCGCTCGAAGCCGACCGGCAGAGCGTGCTGCGGCGCGAACAGGAAATTTCTGAACTGGAAACCGGCCTCTCCGGCGAGCGCGACCGCCGCCGCGAGCGCGAAACCGAAGTCCACTCCCACGAGGTGAAGCTGGCCGAGGAACGTTCGCAGGCCTCTTTCCTCGAGGAAAAAGTCAAAACCGAACACCAGCTCGATATTCAACAAATTGACTGGAAGCGCGAACTATGGGCGGCCGACGAGCAATTTGAGACGCGCCTGCGGCTCGATGAACTCGACGAAGACGCCGACCTCGCCCCGAAACCCAAGCGCCCGCGCGGCGAACCGAAAGAAGAAGATTTGGCCGCCATGGACCAGACGGATTGGGAGCCCCTCATGCGCGAAATCAAGGACCTGCGCGAACGCATCGTCAGCATTGGCGCGGTCAACCTCGTTGCCATCGAGGAATACTCCGCCCTCAAGGAGCGCCACGATTTTATCAAGACCCAGAGCGACGACCTGTGGAAATCCAAGGAGGAACTCGTCAAGGCCATTGACGAAATCAACCAGACCTCGCTCCAGCTCTTTAAGGACACCTTCGAGCAAATTTGCAAAAATTTCCGTTTCACCTTCGAAAAACTTTTTGGCGGCGGCGAGGCGGACTTGCAACTCGTGCAGGCAGAGGACGTGCTCGACAGCGGCGTGGAAATTGTCGCCCGCCCGCCCGGAACCAAGCTGCGCAGCATCTCGCTGCTCTCCGGCGGCCAGAAGACGATGACGGCCCTGGCGCTGCTCTTCGCGATTTACATGGTCAAGCCCAGCCCCTTTTGCGTGCTCGACGAATTGGACGCGCCGCTCGACGACGCGAACATCGGCCGCTTCACCGCGATGCTGCGCGACTTTACCCGCTATTCGCAATTCCTCGTCGTCACCCACAACAAGCGCACCATCGCCTCGGCAAAGACAATTTATGGCGTCACGATGCAGGAGCGGGGCGTCACGCGCCTGATTTCGATGCGCCTCGACACGGAAACCGGCGAAGCTGTGGCGCATGGTGAAGGCCCGGCCACGCAGACGGCGACCACCCCACCGCCGGCAGCAGTGGCTAATTCAACGCCGGCCTCGGCGTAAGCCAGAGAACGCAATCGCGGGCATTATCGCCCGAGGTTTGACACTGGCAGGGCGTTCGGGCATTAAGGCCCGTTCACCCATTCTTTCCTGCTCACCCGCGATGGCCCTCATCGTCCAGAAATACGGCGGTACTTCCGTCGGCAATCCTGACCGCATCCGCAATGTCGCCAAGCGCATCAAGGCGCAACGCGACCGCGGCGACCAGGTCGTGGTTGTCGTGTCCGCACGCAGCGGGGTGACGAATGAGTTGATTGACCGCGCCAAATCCCTCAACCCCTCCCCCGATGAGCGCGAGATGGACACCCTCCTGGCCATCGGCGAGCAAGAGACTATCGCGTTGACGGCCATCGCTTTACATGCCATCGGCGTACAAGCGGTTTCACGCACCGGTCCGCAGGCGGGCATCATTACCGACGACGCCCATACCCGCGCGCGCATCCTCGACGTTACTGGTGGAGACATCAAGCGCCAGCTCGACGAAGGCAAGGTCGTCATCGTCGCCGGCTTCCAGGGCCTGACCGCCAACGGCGAGGTGACGACCCTCGGGCGCGGAGGCTCCGACCTCTCCGCCATTGCGCTGGCCTGGGCGCTCAAGGCCGACGTCTGCCAGATTTACACCGACGTGGACGGCGTCTACACTGCCGACCCGCGCGTGGTGCCCGACGCCCGCAAGCTTGACCTGCTCTCGTACGACGAGATGCTGGAGCTCGCCTCCAGCGGCTCGAAGGTCATGCAGGCGCGCAGCGTCGAATTCGCGCAAAAATACAACGTGCTCTTTGAAGTCCGCTCCAGTTTTAACGACGAACCCGGAACTATTGTGAAAGCCGAAGCCCCCAACATGGAACAAATCCTGGTCCGCGGCGTGGCCGTGGACAAAAACCAGGTGAAAGTCACCCTCAGTGAGCTGCCCGACCGCCCCGGCGTCGCCGCGACTCTCTTTCAGGCCCTCGGCGCGCAAGGCGTCGTCGTGGACATGATCATTCAGAACATCGGCCGCGCCGGCCTCGCCAACCTGACGTTCACCGTGGCCAAGGAGGACGTGCCGCGCTCGGAGAAAGTCGCCAAGGCGGTCATCACCGAACTCGGCGGGGGGAAACTTTTGCCGCCGGCAGACATCGCGAAGGTTTCCGCCGTGGGCATCGGGATGCGAACCCATTCGGGCGTGGCGGCAAAATTTTTCGGCGCGCTGGCCAAGGCGGGGGTCAACATCATGATGATCACCACCTCGGAAATTAAAATTTCCGTGGCGATTGAACCCGCGCAGGCCGATACCGCCGCCCGGGCCTTGCACGCGGCTTTTGACCTCGGCAAGGCGTGAGCATCGCCCCATGAAATTCATTTCGACGCGCGGCCAGAGCGATACCGTCGGCTTCAATGCCGTCGTCGCCAATGGCTTGGCGCCGGACGGCGGGCTCTATTTGCCGGAGAAACTGCCC
>JABDGR010000008.1 GCA_013285985.1 Verrucomicrobiota bacterium | reverse complement strand
GATGGAAACAGGCTTGTAAAATGCAACGGGACTGCCATGTTGGAGGTTTTGCCACCGCCGGGACACTGGCGACAGGCTCTCCCCCTGCCATCCCATCCGAAAATCGAACCATGTCTGCCGAAAAAACCTTGGTCATCCTCAAACCTGACTGCCTGAACCAAGGCGCCGCCGGAACAGTCATCGAACGCTTTGAACGAGCCGGCTTTGAAATTGCGGCCTGCAAGATGATGCGGTTGTCCACCACCCTGTTGCGCGAGCATTACGCCCACCTGGCGAAGCTGCCATTTTTCCCCGAAATCGAGCGATTCATGGGCTCACGGCCGGTGATAGTGTTGATTCTGCGCGGCGAACGGGCGGTTGACCGCGTGCGCGAATTACTGGGCCCCACCGACTCCACCAAGGCGCCCAAGGGAACCATCCGGGGCGATTTGGGCACGGACAAGATGTCCAACATCTGCCACGCCTCGGACAGCGCCGCGGCGGCGGCCACTGAAATCCAGCGCTTCTTCCGCGCCGACGAAATTTTTGGCTAGGCGGGAAAACGGCTGATGGGCCGAAGATAGGCGCAGGCCTTTACGAGGCGGCCGCGCCCCAGCCCTCTCGGCAAAAGTCTGGAAAAACAACGCGAGCTTCGGAATGGCTCCGAAGCTCGCGCGTAAAACAATCTGGCAGAAATGATCCTTCTGCCCAGGAACACCTTACGGTTGAGGCGCCGCGGCGGGCGTCACCAACGATTTGGCGGGCGTGCGTTCAAAACTGCCGGAAGGCATGACCAGGGTCGGGTTCGTGAAGAGCGTACCCGGCTGGAGGCCTTGGAAGGTTTGCAGCGCCGGTGAACCACCGGGGCCGATAAGGTTGGCGGTGACAAAGATCAGCAGGTTACGCTTCTCCGAGGTCTCGGCCTTCGACTGGAACAGTCGGCCCAGCAGGGGAATGTCGCCAAGGACGGGCACCTTGTCATTGACTGAGTCAACTTCGTCGCGGGTCATGCCGCCCATGACGATCGTGGCGCCGTCTGAGACGGTGACCGTGGTGCTCATTTCGCGCTGGTCAAAAATGGGCTGAATGACGCCCGACGGCACGATGGCCGTGATGGTGCCTTGAATGGCGATGGAGGCGCTGCCGTATTCAACAAAGCCGTCAAACTCCGTCACCTTCGGGTCGAGGGCGATCTTGATGGAATCATCCGGCTGCACATCGGGATGCACCCGCATCGAGACACCAATGTTCTCGTCCACGAATTGATTGGGGTTGCCCGCCGCAACGGCGATACCACCACCCGCACCACTGTTGCCGGAAGCCGGGCTGACCGTGGCCGTCACCGCCTGAAATTGTTGCGGGTACTTGAAATCTTGGGCCACGAGGATGGTGGCGTCGACGCCATCCATGACGGTGACCTTGGGAGAGGTCATGAGGTCCGAGCCGTTCTCCTGGTCGAGCATATCGAGAACCAGTTGAATGCGATAGCCATCCAGCCAGCTGACCACGCCGCTAAACACATCGGAAGAAGCGACGCCGGTATTGACGGCCGTCGGCAAGGTCGGGATGACTTGGTTGTCGATGAGTGAACCCGGAAGGAACGTGAGGCCGCTCCCGCCCAAGGTGCCATTAATCGTTTGGCCGGTCAAACCGGTGATAACGGTCGGCGCAGCATTGGCCGAACCCTGGGAGAAGGTTGTGCTGAGCGAGCGCAAATTGCTGGTCTGGCCGCTGCTGCCGGTCTGGAGGAAGTCATTGGGCAAGCGGCTGTTGGTGGCGGCCCAGCGCGCGCCAAAAGACTTGAGCGCGCTTTGGGTGACGTCCAGGAAGCGGGATTCGATTTGAACCTGTTTGACGTCGCTGAGAGTATTCAGGAAATTACGCAGACTGTTGATGTTCTCCAGGGTGTTGAAGACGCTGATTTTGCTGTTGGTTCTGCCCAGCAGGGTCAGCTTGGAGCCCGGGGGGAATTCAATGCCGTTTTCAACGAACTTCTTTTGGAGCTGATCCGCGAGGTCCGACGAACTGGCGCCGGAGGTGTCCGCCGGGGCCGCCGCAGCGGCGGTGGTGTTGCCACCGGGCGTTTCAAAGGGGTTGGCCGCAGTCGCCGGGCCGGCGCTGGTCGCTCCAGCGCTGCCGCCGGAACTCAAACCGAGCAGCTCTTGCGCGCCGTCGCTGAGTCCGATCGTCTGGCGCACAAAACCGGAATTGGCGGACGAGTCGCCCGTGCCACCCTTGCGCAGCGCAATGATGTGGCCCTCGGACCCGTAACCGTAACCGGCTTTTTTGCAAGCAATGGAAAGTATTTCGGCAATGCTGAGGTTGGTCACCCCGGCCAGCGTGACCTTGGGCATTTGATCACCCTCGGCGACAAAGACCTGCATGTTGACACCTTTGCCATCCGGGTCGAATTTGATCGATTCGTCGTGCAGCACCTGGACGACTTGTTCGAGGGGCGTGGGCACCTGGATGTCCACCGAGGGGATGAAAATGGTCTGGAGTTTTTTCATTTCAGCCGACTCCTGCACCGGAGCGGGCGCTTCCGCCGCCGCCGCCTGGTTGTAGACCGGGAGGGACCAGTCATCGGTCACTTGCGAGAGCATGTTCGCGCGGGTCTGCAAGCGGTTCATGTAGCCTTTATCAACCTGGATTTGGTTGATTTGCATCATATAGGCCTTGGCTTCGATATTGTCGGGGGAATAGGTAATCACCACGTTGAAGGTTTTCATCGCCCCATCAAAGTCGCCATAAAGGAACTGGGCGCGGCCGGTGACCATGAGCTGCTGGACTTTATCCTGTAATTCCTCGAAGCCGGGGCTGATTTGAGCGATATCCTGGCTAAGGGGGTTTTTCTGCGCCGCCGCAATGTTCTTTTGCAGCTGGTTGGAGCGGGAATCAGCACCGCCTTTGACTTCGACATACTTGGCGAGGTCATCCTTCGCGGTGGCCAGTTTTTTGCCGTTGTAGTCGGCGACCGCCTGCAAATACCAACTGTTGGCTGTTTCCTGGGCAATCGCGTTGCGGATGTCCGCAAACGCCATGCCGGGGGGAACTTGCGCCTTGGCGGCGTCGAGCGCATCGCGCGCTCCGGCATAATCACCGGAGGCTTCGAGAGCTTTCGCTTTCTCGATGGACTTGCGAATGGAGGCAATTTGCCCGGCCTGGCGCGCGGCTTCGGCATCCAAGGCCGTCTTGGATTCAGAAGTGATCGCGGGGGCGGCGGTGTCCGTCGTCGTGGCCGGGGCGGGACTGTCGGCCGCGAGTTGGCGCGCCGTCATGGCGGAGGGGGCCGCCGAGCCGGAACCGTTGGCATCGAAAATGGTGGGCTTGCCCGCGCTTTGGCTGGCGAGTGCGGCATCAATGGTCGCAATCTGCCGTTGCACGTCGGTGTTGTTGGGGTCCTTGGGGTCAAGGGCGATAATCTTGTTGAGCAGGTCCTTGGCCTTGGCGTAGTCCCCGGTGGTTTTGGCGTCAAGGGCTTGCAACTGGAGTTGCATCTTCTCGTTGGCAAGCTCGCTGGAGGAGCCGGCTTGGGCGCGAAGCGGAGTTGGGAGGGCAATGGCCCCAGCAAGCAGACCGGCGGCGAGGGCCAGAACGATGGCGTGGGAGCGGCGGGATTTCCTGGGCGTCTTCATAGGAATGCGGACAGTGTGGCGTGTCAGTTGAAGGGGAGAGGATGGGGGTGAGGGAAAGAAACGGCCAGCCTTATTTCGCTGGGGAAGATTCAGTCTTGGCCGGGGCTTGGGTAATGGTCAGTTCCATCGTTTTGGTGGATTTCCTGCCAGATTTGGTGGTGAATTGTTTCTCGACCGTAACGGACGGCTTATCAAAGTCAAGATTGACCACCTTAAAAACGATGTCGCCTTTGAAATCTTCCAGACCGCCGGGTTGCTTCAGCGTTTCGTCCTGGCCATTTTTGACGGCGACCTTCCAATCCTGAGAGGAGACTTTCCATTCCTGGGAGGGGAAGGGGTCGTCCGTTTGCAGCACATAGACTTGGTTGTCCGTCGGGGCGAATTCCACGCCTTCGGTAAGAGTAACTGTTTCGCCGGTGCTTTCGTCGAGGATGGTGGCCCGGGCGGCTTTAAACACGACGCCGTGCCCCTTGTCCACCGGGTCAAAGCTCAGGTCCGTGACCTTGATTTTGTGGAGTTCGCTTTCCTGGCCGAGCTTCAGATGGAAATCCAGGCCGGTTTCTTCATCGCTGAAATTGATTTCGTCATCCTTGTCGCCATTGCCGGAGGTGCCCTGCAACTGAACGCGGTAGAGTTCTTTTTTTGCGGACACCAGATGCAGGCCAAAGGGAACCGGCACGATGGGCACGGGGGGCACGGCGATCCAGCCGGTGCCTTGCTCCCACCAAATTTTTGGCGGGGTGAAGACGTAATAGATCCAACCCGGATCGTCCTCGCGTTGATCCGGCGGCGACTCCCAAGTGTAAGTGGTTTTGTCGAAAGTGGGCGCGGGAATCGTGGTAAAGGCATCGCCGCTAAGTTTCGCCGCCGGCAGCGCCGGGCTCTTGGGCACGCCGCCTTTTTTGAAAAAGATGCCGGCCCCCAAGCCCAACACCACGAGCGCGAGGAGGAACAAGACTTTGTCGTAATATTTTTTCATGCCTGACGATGACTTTAAAGTTAGGGGGATGGTTTCAGTGGGGGGAAGGGCGGGCGAGGGAGTATTAGTGGGCAGTTCCCGAGGCGGCGGCGCCGGAAGCGGCCGCGGGCGAAGTACCGCTCGCAGCGGCGGCATCGGTGGCGGCCGGGCTGGCGGGAGGCGCCGGAAGCTCGACGTATTCGATCACGATGGTGAACTGGGAAAAGTTTTCTGTAATGACGGGCCGGCGGGCCGAGTTGTCCGCCGCGGCCGCCGCCGCAGAGCCGGTGGCAGGACCAGGGAGCGGGCCGGTGAGGGCGCGATCCGCCTGGGCCGGTTCGACATCAATGCTGCGCACGACAAGGGGAAGGTCGAATTTGGCCAAATCGTTGAGGAGGATGCGCAGCGACTCACTATATCCGACGAATCGAATCCGAAAAGCCAGGGTGTTGATTGCACCGGGGACGCGGGCGGTGACCGTGGGGTCAACCACAAACAGATCCAGCCCGCTGGTTCCCTGATCGCCGCCGGGAGGCGGACCACCCACGGACGCCGTGACCGAGGCCACATCTTCACGGTCGATGGACACGATTTTCATTTTTTGATCCGGCAGCTTGGCGTCGTCGAGGAGATGGCCCACGACATAGTCGAGGACTTTCAACTGTTTGTACACCGCCGGGATTTTATCCACTGGAGGAGGGGAAACTCCCTGGCCGACATAAAGAGCCATGCCGAAGCCGTAATTTTTCGGCGTGGGCAGGATTACGCCTTTTTCCGTGGCCTTCGCCTGCATCTTGTCCGCATATTGCTGGATTTCGACTGTCAAATCCGTGCCGGCGTCATCACCCTTGGGCGGAGGGGTGTATTCGATCTTTTCCGGAGTGTCTTGCAAAGTCTTGTGGACGTCGGCGAGCTCCGCATTCAGGTCGTCCACGTTTTTGGTGGCATCGGCCAGATTTTGGTCGCTGGGGGCGGGGGTCTGCCGCGCGGCAGTTTCAGCCTTGGACTGGCTTTGCTTCAATTGGGACTGCAAGGTGGTGGCGTTGGTGCTGAACCTCCACAGGAAAAACAACTCGACCGCGAAAGCGGTCACGCACACAGCCAGCACGGCGGTCAATAACGGGTAGCGTTTCACGAAATCCATGGGGGGCAGGCGATTAGGGATGGGCGCAAAAAGGAAAGGGAGGAGTGGGTGCAGTTCACAACGGGCTCTCAGGATTAATGATGACCGTGAACTCGAAAGTGACCAGGTTGGGGTTGGACACAAAGTCAGTCTTCGAGCCGCTTTCATCAATGTCTTTGACGAAGGGGATGGACTTGAAGCTGTTGCGCAAGTTGTTCAGGCGGCTCTGGGCATCGGCGCGGAGGGCCGTCTTGTCAGTGGCATCGGGATTATCCGCATGGAGCAACAGCCGGCCTTTGACGTGCAGCTTGTAGGATATGGCGGGCGGGGGCGGGGTGAGAGGGGCGGCCGTCGTTGTTTTGGCAGTGGCCGTGGACGGCGTGCCAGCGGCGTCGCTCGCGGTCACGGGGGCGGCAGTGCGGATCACATCAAGGTTGTCCAGCCAGACGTCCTTGATGCCAACGAGGGTGTCCTGAAGCTTCTGAAAAAATTGAATCCAGTTAAAACGCGAATTCATCAGGTTTTCCAAGTCGGCAATCTGCTTGCGCGTCGTGGTCGCCTCGTCGGACTTTTGCTGAATTTGCGTGGTTAGGCCCGCCAGGGATTTGGTGCGGGTGTCGTACTGTGCCCGCTCGCTCTTGATGATGCTGTTTTGCTGATAAAAATAATACAGCATCGGCAGGGGCGCCAGGGCCAGGCACAGGGCTGACAAAACGAGGAAAGGCTTCTGGCGGTTGAAGAGCATGCGCGCGCGGATAAGCGGCGGCAGCAGGTTCACCCCCATGGCGTCGGATTTGACCAAGCGGGCGGCTTCGCCCACACATTCACTGATCTGGTAATAATATTGCTCCATCACGCCCTGGCCGAGACGCGAGGCGGCCCTCACTGTGCCGGTCGGGTTATAATAATCCACCGAGACCTTCTGGGCTTCGCTCAAAAATTCCGGCAGGCCGGAGAGCAGGCTGCCGCGGCCGGTGAGCAAAATGCGTTGGGGTGCGGCGCGGTTGCTGGCGCGACGATAGGCAATGATCGACTGGGTAATCTGCTGGCTCAGGCGCTTCATGAAGTCCTGCGCCTTGGCTTGAAGCGGGGCCACCGCCGGATCATCCGCCTCAAAAGTGGTCTGGCCGGAATAAAACGCGACCTTGAGTTCCTCGGCCTGGGTGAAGCTCTTGCCCAAAGTATCGGCCACTCCCTGAGTCAAGGCATTGCCGCCAAGGCTGACGTTGCGAATGAACAGGCCGGCGGGGCTGACAAAGGTGAGGTTGGTGGAGCGCGCACCGATGTTGACCATCAGGGTGTCCTCGACATCCGCGCCGTGGACATGTTTGTAGGCGTTGTAGTCTAAAAGAGAGCTGGGTTGCAGTGAAACGGGCTGAAAGCCAATCGTCGCCATCAAGCCGCAAAAGCGGTTCGCGGCCTCCGCTTTTTGCGCGGCGAGCAACACCTCGGTTTCAATGCCGTCATCCGCGATGACCTGGCTGCCCCACACGGCCTCCGTCAGCGGGAACGGAATGTTGTTTTGCGCTTCAAAGGCAATGATTTGCGCCTGCTTGGCCGCTTCGACGTGGGGAACCTTGATCGGCTTGATGAGCAGTTGGTAGCCGGGCAAAATGAAAGTGGCCCGACCGCGGAACCGGGAGTTCGAACGCGAGAGGTCGCGCAAGCCTTCCGCCAGGGCAGGCAGCCACGCTTCGTCCTTGGACACGTCGTAACGCAGGTCGCGGGTGTCCAAATCCTCCAACGTGAGCTTTCCGTTGGCGGCGCTGAATACGGCTGCGGCCACATGGCTGGCGCCGCAATTGATGACAAGGGTCTTCGATGGCATCCGAAAAGGGGTGTGCGGATTTTAGAGTTGGGGAGGGTAAATCTTGGGCGGAAACGAATGGGGTGACACAACTGCGCGCGCGTGTCAATGCCCGGCATCAGCCACCTGGCGAGAAAAATGTCGGGAATGCGTTGGAACCGATCCGCTGCAGGACTGCGGCCAGGATATAAGAAGGCACGGTTGTCTCAGAAAACAGCAGGCCCCTTGTAGTCGCCAGGCCGCTGGCCATCGTAATAAAGCTGCTTGCAAATTCGGGCTTGGGAAAGGAGGGCGCGTAATCACTCCGGCCGAGCGGGAGCGCGGCATCACCGACTTTATATTGAACCGCAAAGTACTTGGGCGCGTGGTTGGCGTCATATGGGGTTCCTGTGCTGGAGCGGGCGAGGGTTTCCGGCGGGACAAAGAAAAATACCACGTTGCGCTTGCCGCCGATGGCACCAACCAGTTTGACCGTGGAAGCGATGACCAAGTCCACCGGAGGAGTCGCGCCCGGCTTGTCCCAGGCGAGCATCAACGTGACGGCGACGTCGTTGATCACCTTGTTGGCGGGCTTGGCATCGAAATCCACTTCGATGGCCATCCAGTTGGCCCGGGAGTAATTATCTGTAATCTGCGGCAGAAAGGTGATGGCGCTGGTCGTCAGGTTCTCAGCCGTGACTGATGCGCTGGGCTGGCTGCCACTCGCCGCCGGGGGCGCATCCGCGGCACGCGCTGCGGCGGCCAGCAAAATGCCGGCCATCGCAAGGTGTCTGGGGGTAAAACACGAGAACATCCGGGAATTTCTACTCTGTTGAATGTGGAAATCAATAGAATTTTTTCACTATCGACCAACCCAAACAGCACTTAACTTTGCGGGGCCGAGGCCAGCACGCCTTGTTCGAGGCGAAGGGCACGCCGCGTGAGCGCGGCAAAGCCGGCATGATGGGTCACCAACACGAGCGCGGTGTTTTCCTCCGCACACAAGCGCAACAAAAGGTTGATGACTTCTTTCGCCGTGCGCTCATCAAGGTTGCCGGTCGGCTCGTCCGCCAGCAGCAGCCGCGGGCGGTTGAGCAGCGCGCGCGCGACCGCGACGCGTTGGGCTTCACCGCCGGAGAGCTTTCCCGGCACATGGCGTAAACGTCCGCCGAGCCCCACCCTGGCCAGCAGTTCCCGCGCGCGGGATTCGTCTTCGGGCCGCACGCGGCCCGCGAGCCGGCGCGCCAGCAGCACATTTTCCAAGGCATCCAGCTCCGGCGTCAGATGGTAGGACTGGAAAACGAATCCCAATATTTTTGCGCGAATCCGGGCGCGGGCGCCCACGTTGAGCGCGGTAACGTTGTGCCCGTCCCAGTGCAATTCACCCCGGTCCACCGGCTCCAACCCCGCCAGACAGTATAAGAGTGTTGTCTTGCCCGAGCCGGACTCGCCCCGGATGCTGACGCTCTCGCCCGCCGTCACTTGCAAGTCAACTTCACGCAGCACGGCCAAGTCACCCGAGGGTGTCGGATAACTTTTGGCGAGACCGGTGGCAGTGAGAATTGGCGCAGGCATGGAAGAAATAAAGCGCGTGAAAAAGAGAGTGAAACAAAAAAATTTTCGGTGATTTGGCGAAAAAATTAGTAGGGTGACTAATCCGTTGGTTAAGCGGTTAAGGCAGGTGTTTGAATGGAAATGGTCGGGCAAAATTTATTCATAACGCAGACATTCCGCCGGCTTGAGCCGGGCCGCCCACCAGGCGGGCAGCACGCCCGCCAGCGTGCTGATGACAAAGGTGAACCCGATGATTTTCACGAAGTCCAGCGCGCGGTATTGCACGGGAAAACTGTAAAACTTATAGAAGTCGCGAATCAGGCGCTGATCCACAAATGCGCCGACAATATTCTGCCGGTAGTGCAATAAAACCACGGCGAGCACCACCCCGAGCAGCGTGCCCACCAAACCGATAAACATGCCTTGCAGGCAAAACACCGCCGCCACCTGCGCCGGCCGCGCGCCCAAGGCCCCGAGGACGCCGATTTCGCGCGTCTTGCGCACCACGGAGGTCGCCAATGAGCACAGAATGCAAAACGCCGCCACAATGACGATGACGATCATGATGTAAAACATGACGGATTTTTCGACCAGCAGTATTTGCATCTGGTCGCGGTTGATTTCCTGCCAGGTTTCCACGTTAAACTGCCCGTTTTTGTCGCCCGCAGCCACGCGCCGGTCGCCGAGAGGCTGGAGCGCCTTCTGCAAAGTCGTTTGCAGGTCAAGCGTGTGGCCAAGGTCGTCGTTATCGAGGCGCACTTCGATGCGGTACGCTTCGTCGGTGAAACCGTTTAATTCGCGCATCAGGCGCAGGCTGAAGAACACGGTGTTGTCGTCCAGCCCAACCCAGCCTGATTCAAGGATCCCCGCCACCTTGAGTTCCCTGGGCATTGGCACGTGGTCGCGTTTGATTTCTTCCAGCATGCGCGGGTAGGAAACATCCACCAAGTCACCCACATGCAAGCCCAGGCGCTCGGCCAGGCCGGCGCCCACCAGCACGCTTTGATCGTCGAGATCATCGAATGAGCCTTCAATGACATCGCTGGCGAGCGGATCGCGTTTGGCATCCGGGCTGTTCATGTCAAAACTGCGCACGAGCGGGTATGCCGGCAGGTTTTGGTAAACCAGCCCAACCACCCCGGTCATGATTGGCTCGGCCAGAGTGACGCCGGGAACTTGCTTAAGCACTTGCACCACTTCCTGCGGATTTTCAATTATCCCGCCCGTGGTGACGGCCAAATGCCCCTGCGTCTCAATGAAGACCCGTTCGTATTCGTGGGCAAACCCGTTCATGACGCTTTGCACAGTGATGAGCACGGTGACACCCAGCGTGATGCCAAAAATGGACATGGCGTTGAAAAACGGCGTGCTGCGGAAAATCATCACCACCAGCACCACCCCCGCCGTCACCCAAAGCCACACGCTGCCGAGATCTTCCGCCAGTGTCGCTTTGGAAGGCGTGTAAGTCCAGAGGCGGGCCAGCACGCCGTTTCCCCACAGCAGACCAAGTAAAATGACAAACAATCCGGTGGCTCCGAGCGCCGCCCTTACCAGTGTGCTCCATAATGGAGATCCCCGCCGCCCGGTCGGGAACAGATGTTTGAATGCGAGATAAACCGGCCAGGGCATGGGAAAATAAAACTGGAGAAAAGATGTGAAGTTGTTTTTTAGAAACACGGAAAATCGTGTAATCCTTGGCCACTTCCGACACGGACAACGCCAACGCGTGCTTTATTGGCCTGTTCAAATGGTTTTCCGCTCATGGAAACGGCCACGATGACACCCTGCCACGCCCGAGGCAAGCCCACCGTGCCCAACGGGTTAAACTTGCCCGTCCGAGGAACTTGGCCCAGAATCCGCTGGTCTATTGCAAGGAAATCGCCACTTCATTCCATAACCTCTCTTCCAGCGCCGGCCACCAACCATGTATTACTTCCCCGGATCGGAATACCTGCTTTTGATCATTTTCCCCATGATTTTGGGCCTGTGGGCCCAGATGCGCGTGGGTGGTGTTTATGCGAAATGGTCGCGGGTCGGTTCGCGCAGCGGGATGACGGGCGCGGAAGTGGCGGACGCCGTCATGCGTTCCGCCGGCATTGACAACGTTGAAATCGTCGAAATTGCGGGTCACCTGACCGACCACTATGATGCGCAGAACAAGCGCCTCGCCCTGAGTTCGGAAAATTTCCGCGGCACGAGCCTGGCCGCCCTGGGCGTCTCTGCACATGAATCGGGCCATGCCATCCAGGACAAGCAAAACTACCCGGCTTTGCAAATGCGCATGAGCCTGGTGCCCATTACAAATTTCGCGAGCTCGCTGCTGCCGCTGGCGATATTCGGCGGGTTCATTTTTCATATGTTCGGGCTGCTTTATCTCGGGATCGGCGCTTACCTGATCCTGACTGTCTTTCAACTCGTCACCATGCCGGTGGAGTTCGATGCCTCCCGCCGGGCGCTGCAACGGCTTGAAGGTCTGGGCATTTTGACCGCCGATGAAATGGTCGGCGCACGGGAAACGTTGAAAGCCGCGGCCTGGACCTACGTTGCGGCCTTCATCGCCGCGTTGGGCTGGCTGCTGCACCTTTTGCTGGTGGTTAACAACCGGCGGCGTTAGTCTCGAACCAAACTGGGAAAGGCTTGTGACGAGGGGGGATTTTGGTTGAAATATGGGCTTGGCCCGCCCTCCCCAAACCGCTTCAGCCCCGCCGGAAGCAACCTCTTCCTCGCCGGTTCCACTCTGCGTGGATTTGGATGGAACGCTGATCCTTTCGGACCTGCTCTGGGAATCGCTGGCGGTGCTGTTGCGGCGCAACCTGCTTTTCATTTTTCTGGTCCCTATCTGGTTGCTGCGGGGGCGGGCAAATTTAAAACGGGAGGTCGCCGCCCGCGCGACCATCGACCCCACCCTGCTGCCCTACAACGAACCTTTTGTTGAATTTTTGCGCGCAGAAAAAAAATGCGGGCGCCGGCTGCTCCTCGTCAGTGCTTCCGACCGGGTACTGGTGGAAAAAGTGGCTGCACACACGGGTTTGTTTGACGAGGTGCTCGGCAGCGACGGGCAAACCAACCTGCGCGGGCCGGCCAAATGCGCCGCGCTCACCGCAAAGTTTGGCCGGGGCGGTTTCGATTACGCCGGAAATTCCTATGTGGACCTGCCCGTCTGGGCGGGCGCAAAAAATATCCTGGTGGTGAATGCGCCGCGGGCGCTCGCGTCCCAATTGCGGAGCGAAGGGCGCGTGTCGGCGGAATTTCCCGGACCATCAGACCACGCCGAGGCGGTCTGGCAGACGCTGCGCCCGTATCAATGGGTAAAGAACATCATCGTTTTCGTTCCGGTCATCACGTCCCACAACCTCCGCAATCTGGTGGTGCTGTGGGCGGCAGTGTTGGCGTTCGCCGCCTTCTGTCTCTTTGCCTCAGGAGTGTATGTGCTGAACGACTTGTTTGATTTGGCCGCAGACCGGCAACATGTGTCGAAACGAAACCGCCCCCTGGCCTCGGGGCGTTTGTATTTGCCGTGGGCGTTCGCGGGTGGGCCGCTATTGCTGGTTTTGCCCTTGGCCCTCTCGCTGGCCGTGCTGCCGAAATTCACCCTGGTGCTGTTGGCTTACGGCTTTTTCGCCATCGCCTACACACTGCTCTTCAAGGAGGTCGCCGTGCTCGATGTGTTTGTGCTGTCGGGGCTCTACACCCTTCGCCTGATTGCGGGACACGTGGCCACGGATATCGTCTTCTCATCCTGGCTGCTGGGGTTTTCCATGTTCATCTTTTTGAGCCTGGCAATGATGAAACGGCTGCAGGAACTGCGCTCGCTGAAACAACGCAACCAGACGGTCGCGCGCGGCCGCGGCTACGTGGTGGGCGACCTGGAGATGATCAATAATTTCGGCGTGGCGAGCGGCTATCTGTCCGTCCTCGTGCTGGCGTTGTATGTCAATAGTGCGCAAGTTATTATTCTGTATCATCATCCCGGCCTGCTACTGCTCATTTGCCCATTGCTGATGTACTGGCTCAGTCGCATGTGGCTCCTCGCCCACCGTGGTCAATTGTACGACGACCCGGTGCTGTTTGCCGTCACCGACGTGCAGAGCTACCTCATTGGCACACTGGCGCTGCTGCTGGTCTGGTCAGCGACCTGAGGCGCCCCGGGCCATGAGCAATTTATTTCAGTCGAACTTGCACCCCAGCGCTGAGGCCCTCGTCTCTTCACTGGCCGCCAACCTCGTCGAGCCAAACCACCCGGAGCTGGCCCCGCCTTACGACGATCTCACCCAATTTGTTCTTCGCGAACAGACGCGGATGACGGATTATCTCCGGCTGCCGATGACCCTGGCGACGCTGGGCTTCGATTTGTCCGGCAGGCTAACACCAGGGAACATCTTTCATCGTTCGTCACCCGAAAAATGCGCAAGGCAGATTCAAGCCTGGAAGAATTCCGGACTGGGCTTGCAGCGTGATTTCATCCGCTTTTACGAAAGCCTGACTGCCCTCGCCTTGCATAGCCGAGCTTTGTCTTCTGCCACCCCGCGCGAAGAAACGGGATCCCTGGAAGCAGTGTGGCGTGAACCGCCAGAAAAAATTCGCTGCGGCACACTGGTGCTTGGCTCGGGGCCGGGTGGGAGTATTACCGCCTGCCTGCTGGCGGAAGCCGGCCGCGAAGTAGTGATGGTGGAGGAAGGGCCTTATCTCGCGCTCGAATCGTGCGAGCCGTTTTCCCGTCAAGAAATGGAGCAAAAATACCGCAATGGCGGATTGACCGTGGCGATGGGCAAAACGAAAATCGCCTACGTCGAAGGCCGGTGCGTCGGCGGCGGCAGCGAAATCAACAGCGGTCTCTATCACCGTACCCCGCCGGACATCCTTGAAACCTGGCGTAAGGAATTCAAAGTGGACGGCCTGGATGACAACGACCTGCGCCCGCATTTTGAAGCGTGCGAAAAGGAATTGAGTGTCTCGCTTTTGCCCGGTGAACTTCCGGCCGCTTCAATGAAACTACGCGACGGCGCGCAAAAACTCGGCTGGAAATCGCAAGAGGTGCCTCGATGGTTCCGCTACGAACCGGGATCAACGCAGAAAGGTTCGCGCCAGTCCATGACTAAGACTTATGTGCCGCGGTTTTTGCGCGCGGGCGGCAAATTGCTGCCGAACACCCGCGCGCTGTCGATCCGTTACGAAGGCGGGTGCTGGCTCGTGCACGCCAAATATGTTTCAGGAAAAACCATTGAGCTTTCCACGGAAAATTTATTCGTGGCCGCCGGTGCAGTGCAGACACCGGCGTTGCTGCGCCGGTGCGGCCTGACCAAGAACATCGGCGAACGCCTGCGTTTGCATCCAACCGTCAAGCTCGTCGCGCAATTCCCGGAACCGGTGAATGCGGCAGACATGGGTGTACCGGCTCATCAGGTAAAGGAATTTTCCCCGCGCCTGAGTTTCGGCTGTTCCCTCAGCTCCCCACCCTACCTCGCCCTCGGGCTGCTCGACCATACCGCAGCGGTGCGCGCCGTGCCGCAGACCTGGACCCACCAGGCCAATTACTACGCGATGATCACCGGCGACGGCAGCGGAACCATTCGCACGCTGCCGGGTTTTCGCGACCCGCTGGTACGCTACCGCCTTGCGCCGCGCGACTTGCACGACCTCGCCGATGGCTTGCGAAAGCTTGCGGAAATCATGTTCGCCAGCGGCGCCGAGGCTGTGTACCCCGGCGTCGCCGGCACACCGATATTAAAGAGTGCGGACGACCTGCGCAGCCTTCCCGCGGAACTGCCGGACGGCAAGGCGAGCCTCATCACCATCCACCTGTTTTCTTCTTGCCCGATGGGCGAAGACCGCGCGAAATGCGCCGTGGATTCGTTTGGCCGCGTCCATGGCGCAAAAAATTTGTTCGTGGCGGACGCGAGCCTGCTTTGTACTGCGCCGGGCGTGAATCCACAAGGCAGCGTCATGGTCATCGCACGTCGCAATGCCCGGCATTTTCTCAATAGCCATAAATCGTGAACGACCGCTGGCCAGCCAACCAAGTCATTGTCACCGGCGCACTGGGCTGGCTCGGTTACCGCTTGGTGCAGACACTGGCCGAGGGACTCGCCGACCACGACCAACTGCGCGGCCCAAACAAAAGGCTGCGGATTCGCGCCTTGGTGCTGCCGGGTCAGGACCCTACACCTTTGCGGAAAATTTCCGGCGAAGTGGAAGTTATCAAAGGCGACTTGCGCGACACGGCGGCGTGTGCGCGATTGTGCGCGAATGCGAAAGGCGCAATATTGTTCCACACCGCCGGCATCATCCACCCGCGGCGCGTGCGCGAATTTTACGAAATCAACGTCGAGGGCGGGAAAAATATTTTGGCCGCGGCGGAAACTGCCGGAGTGCGGCGCGCAGTGATTGTCTCCTCGAATTCGCCGTGCGGGGGCAATCCGCCCCCCGGCCATTTGTTCGACGAAATTTCCCCATACCATCCGTACCGGCACTATGGACGTTCAAAAATGCTGCTGGAACTGGCGGCAAAGGAATTTGCCACGCGTGGCCGATTGGAAACTGTCGTCATTCGCCCACCGTGGTTTTATGGACCGTTTCAACCGCCACGCCAGACGTTGTTCTTCGGGATGATCCGCGATGGCAAGGCGCCCATTGTTGGCAACGGAAATAATCTGCGCTCGATGAGCTACATCGACAACCTGTGCCAGGGCCTGCAACTGGCGGCGCTTACCCCCGCAGCCGCCGGGCAGCTTTACTGGATCGCCGACCGGCGTCCGTATTCGATGAACGAAATCGTTGATACCATCGAACGATTGCTCGAAAATGAGTTTGGCCAGAAATGCGCCCACCGGCGGTTGCGGCTGCCGGGTCTCGCGAGCTTCGCGGCGGGCGTGGGCGACGCAACGCTGCAAGCACTCGGCCTTTACCACCAGAAAATCCACGTGCTTTCGGAAATGAACCAGACCATCGCCTGTTCGGTCGCGCGCGCCGAGCGCGAGTTGGGCTACCGCCCGATGGTCAAACTCGAGGAAGGCATGCGGCGCTCGCTGCGCTGGTGCGTGGAAAATAAAATCAAATTCTGAACACCTATCCATGAAACATCTGGTCACTGGCGGTTCCGGCTACTTTGGCGCGTTGTTGCGCGACCGGCTCGTCGCACTGCGCCAGCCGGTGCGGGTGTTCGACCTTGTGGATGCCGACGACCGGGTTGCTTCCGTTGAATTTGCACAAGGCGATGTTCGCGACCCGGTGGCACTGGCGCGGGCGTGCGAAGGATGCGAGGTTGTTTACCATTGCGTGGCGCAAGTCCCCCTGGCAAAGGACAAGGAACTGTTTCACTCTGTAAACGTGACCGGCACAGAAAATTTGCTGTGCGCGGCGCAAAAAGCCGGACTGCGGAAGGTCATTTATCTTTCCTCGAGCGCCATTTACGGCGCACCCGCTGAGAACCCAGTGAACGAGCAGACGCTGCCGTCACCCGCCGAAGCGTACGGCGTCGCGAAATTGGAAGGCGAAAAACTTTGCTGGCGTTACGCCTCCGATGGACTAGACGTCACCATCATTCGCCCGCGCACCATCATGGGGCATGGCCGCCTGGGGATTTTTCAAATTTTGTTTGAATGGATCCGCACGGGCTACAACGTGCCGGTGTTCGGAAACGGCGACAATATCTACCAATTCGTCCATGCCGACGACCTCGTCGAGGTCTGCCTGGCCGCGACGGCACGGCCCGGCGCAACTTCCTATAATTGCGGCACCGACAGTTATGGCACGATGCGCGCGGTGCTCGAACATCTCTGCGCGCACGCCAAAACCGGCTCCAAGGTGCGCCGCGTACCAAGGGGGCCAACGGAGGTGTTGATGAAAATCGCCGGCGCGGCAGGGCTTTCGCCACTGGGGCCTTACCATGCGCTCATGTACGGGCGCTCGTTGTATTTTGATATCACCAAAGCCCGGGCGGAACTCAACTGGCAGCCCCGGTATTCCAACGAGGAAATGTTTGTGGAGAGCTACGAATGGTATCTCAAGAATCGCGAAACCATTTTACGCGCGCGCCAGGCTTCACACCATCGCTCCCCGGTTAAAGAGGGTATTTTGGGGCTGGTGAAGCATTTGCTGTGAAAACCCTGTTTATTTAGAGGTTGCCGCCGGGGCTAATTCGTGCGAAGCTCAACATTGGCCGGGTCCTATGCAACGTAGAACCGGTGAACTCCGCCAGGCCCGGAAGGGAGCAACGGTAACCAGGCTTCATGTGTGCCGTAGGGTGCCTGGCTTTTTTATTGCCTAAATTCGAGGGGTGGGCGCGAAATTTGACTTCATCCGGCGGCCATCATCCCTCATCCTTGCCCAGATGACTGACGACGATACCGCCGTGGCCACCACGTCCAAAACCGCCGCCGAGGAAGGCGACGTGGGCGTGGTGCGCCCGCAGGATTTCGTCTGCCGCGAGCCGTTCACGTTCGACTGTGGCGCGGAAATTCCCGAATTTACCCTGCGCTACGAAACTTATGGCCAGCTGAACGCCGCGCACACCAACGCCATTTTTATCTGCCACGCCCTAAGCGGCGACCACCATTGCGCGGGCCGCCATGCGCCCGAAGACCGCAAGCCCGGCTGGTGGGACAACATCATCGGCCCGGGCAAGCCGTTCGACACGCGGAAATATTTCGTCATTTGTGCGAACGGACTCGGCGGCTGCCGCGGCTCGACCGGGCCGTCCTCCCCCAACCCGCGCACGGGCCGGCGCTATAACCTCGATTTTCCCGCGCTGACCATCCGCGATGTGGTCCGTGCGCACGCGCGACTGGTGAAGCACCTCGGGGTGGAGAGCCTCGCCGCGGTGGTCGGTGGTTCGATGGGCGGGATGATGGCGCTGCAGTGGGCGATTGATTTTCCGGAAATGGTGCGCGGGGTCATCTCGATGGCGACAACCGCGCGCCAGAGTGCCCAGGCCATCGCCTTCAACGCGGTGGGCCGCAGCGCGATCATGCAGGATCCGGCGTGGAACCAGGGCGATTACGAGGCGGACAAAGGCCCGAACGTCGGCCTGGCCGTTGCGCGCATGATGGCGCACATCACGTATCTTTCAAACAAGAGCCTCGACTCGAAATTTGGCCGCGCAAAACGCGAAACTGGCGGCAATAGTGGCGACGCGCCCGGCCACTTCGACGTCGAGTTCGAGGTTGAAAGCTATTTGCAGCACCAAGGGCAGAGCTTTGTGAACCGCTTCGATGCGAACACGTATCTGTATTTCACGAAGGCGCTCGACCGCTTTGACCTGCACGGGCCGGACGGACCGCTGGAAGACGCCTTCAAGCCCATGACGGCGCGCGCGCTGGTCGTCGGCTTCACGTCGGACTGGCTGTTTCCCAAAGAGCAAAATCAGGAAATCGCGCAGGCGATGCTCCGCGCCGGCAAACGCGCCACTTACGCCGAAGTCACCTCTGACCTCGGCCACGATTCGTTTTTGCTGAATTCGCCGGATTTGTACGCGCTGCTGCGGGCGTTTCTGGCGGCGGAGAAGACATGATTAGTCGGGCAGGAGAAAAGCAGCGTCAAGCCGCCGCGCTACAAATCGGCAAAATTTATTTCCAATCGTAACGCACGCGGTAGGTGATGGTTTTTTCCTCGTCGGGTTTGAGGGTCACGCGGAACTCGACGGTTTGCGCGTCGGTTTTGGTGAAGTCGTCGGATTTGTCGGTGATTTCCCAGTTGGTCCAGCGGTACAGATGCTCGACGACGCGGATTTCGACCGGTTCTGTTTTGTGATTGCGGACTTTGATTTCAAAAGCCTCCGTGGCCTGTTTGTTGCGGTTGTCGGATTGGTATTCGGTGCGTGTGCGCTCGCCGACCAGGTCGAAGGCGTCGCCGGTATAGAGGCGCACGGTCTCGCCCTCGGGAGTGTGGTCGAGGTTGTTTTCGCCGACGAACTGCACGCTGTTGTCGGAATCATCGCGACGGTAGAAACGTACGCGGCCGGCGGGCAGCGCAATGCCCAGGCCGTTTTCCTTGCTGTTCTTGAATTCACGCATGACCCAGACCTTTTTATTCGACTGCGTGCCGTAGTCCGCGTTGTTGCGAATGGTGATAGGATCCCAGCCGCGAAAATTGTTGAGCGCTGCGCCGTCGTAAATATAGAGGGTGGCCGCCTTCACATTGGCGGCGCGGATGAATTCGACCTGCTTGGTTTCGCGGTCGTGCAAGGAGACCGGGCGCGTCAGGGAGTACAGATGGAATTCATCGAAGGCTTTTTCGGTAACGGGCGGGGCGCCAGCCGCCGCATCGGCCATGAGCGCATTCCGGGCCATGGGATAATTCTGGTTGTCCTGAACTTTGTTCACGTTGCCCGCCATGAGCTTGACGGTGGCGTCCTTGAATTCCTTGCCGGAGTTATTCTCAAAGGTGACCCAGCCGGTTAAATCAAGGCTGTCGCCTTTTTCCGGGGCAATGAGGTTGTAGGCAGCCTTCCAACTCAAGCCGTTGGTGAGGTAGCTTAATTCGGCGTTGAGTTTGACTGGGGCGTCGGCGGCGAGCCGCCAGGTGAGCGTGGGTTTCAGCACGCTGTCGTCGGCCAGTTTGGGGAAAATCGGTTCGCCGGGCAGGGAAAACCGCAACTGGCCTCCGACCTCGATGATGGGCGTATCGCTACCCGGACGGGGATTGAAGCCGTATTCAGAATTTCCGCCCGGGTTGTACCCGCTGCGGATGATTTTGCCCTGCATCGGGTATTCTTTGTTATCCTTGTCCCGCACCAGGAAGTCTATCGTTTTCCCTTCGTTAAGTTGCAGCATGTAGCCGACGGAAAGCGTGTCGGCGCGGTAACTCTGGTCGAGGATGCGGAAGGGTGTTTTCCCCGATGGGTCGCGCAGCACGACGGAATCCGGCTCAAGCTGCGCGGTGACGCCCGTATAGGGTACGACGTTTTCGCCGGTTTTAAGGTCGAGCGGAACCTGGTCGCGCACGACGGCAAAGTTCTGGTTGTAGATGGTCAGCGAGGGCTGGGCGGAAAGCAGCGCGGTCTGCGCGGCGGCAAGAAAAATGATGAGTCGAGTGGTTTTCATTGGGTGATAAGTTAGTTTGTTTCCTGTGAGACGCCGGAGCCAGCCGTTTCTTAGAGAAATTAGCTGAAGGAAAATCCTCATCCTCCATGATTGCGCCAGGGAGACTTTTGGTCTCTGATGGTTGCCTACGCGTTACCCCATGAATCGACGTGATTTTATTGTCAAAACCGGCCTGGCCACCGCCGGGGGTATGGTCGGGGGAACTTTGGGCGGCTGTGCAAGCGCGGGGGCGGAAGCATCCGCGGTGGGAATCACAAGCAATGTCGTGGCCATCATCGCCGACCCGGCTGACCCGGTGGCAGCGTCCGCCCCGGCGCAATGGGGCATCGGACAATTGCGCGAGGCGCTGGCCGCGAAAAACTTCGACGTGCGCGTGGTGGCGAAAATCGACGAAGCACCGCCGGGCGCGCGCTGCATCATCGTGGCAGGAAAAAATTCCCCGCTGGCGCGAGACGCCGGAGCAATCGCAACCAACGAGCCTGAAGCGCTGGCCATCGCCGCCGGGCGGCTCGGCACGCGGCCAGTACTCGCGGCGGCGGGCGCGGATGCGCGCGGGCTCATGTATGCCTTGACCGACCTGGCGGATGCCGTGGCCTTTGAAGGAATTCCTGAAGCCGTGCTGCCGGCAAACTCCAACACACTCGCCGAACGGCCCGCGAACAGAACCCGCAGCGTGATGCGGGTGTTTGCCAGCGATGTTGAGGACAAGGCGTGGTACAACGACCGTGATTTCTGGCGCAGTTACCTGACCATGCTCGCCACGCAGCGGTTCAACCGCTTCAACCTGGCCTTCGGCCTGGGCTACGACGGGCCAACAGGCGTGCGCGATTCCTACCTTTATTTCGCGTACCCCTTCCTGCTTTCGGTGCCCGGCTACGAGGTCGCCGCCACAAATTTGCCGATTGCGGAACGTGACGCGAATTTTGCCATGCTGCGCTTTATCAGCGACGAGGCAGCGGCGCGCGGCCTGGAATTCCAACTCGGCTTGTGGACCCATGCCTACCAGTTGACGAACAGCCCGTACGCCAACCACGTCATCACCGGCCTTACGCCCCAGACGCAGGCGACCTACTCGCGCGATGCACTCGAAATAATTTTAAAAGAATGCCCGAACATCACGGGCGTGACTTTCCGCATTCACGGCGAAAGCGGCGTGCCCGAGGGCAGCTATGATTTATGGCGCACGATTTTTGACGGCTTGGTGCGCAGCGGGCGGCGCGTGGAGTTGGACATGCATGCCAAGGGCATGGACCAGCAGACCATCGACGTCGCGCTCGCCACGGGCCTGCCGGTGGCGATTTCGCCGAAATTATGGGCGGAACACATGGGCCTGCCATACGAGCAGGCGGCCATCCGCCAGACCGAGCAACCCAAAGCCGCGCGCGGCGGCGGCGCCTTCGCGCAAAGCAACGGCGCGCGCAGTTTCCTGCGTTATGGCTACGGCGATTTGCTCACCACCGACCGCAAATACGGAATTTTGCACCGCATCTGGCCCGGCACCCAGCGCGTGCTGCTATGGGGCGACCCGGTGTTTGCCGCGGGCTACAGCCGCGCGGGCAGTTTCTGCGGCAGCCTCGGCCAGGAAATTTTTGACCCGCTCTCGTTCAAAGGCCGCAAGGGTTCCGGCATGCCCGGCGGGCGCGATGGCTATGCCGACTTGTCATTGCGCGCGCCCGGCGGCGATTTTGAAAAATACCGCTACTCCTTCCGTGTCTGGGGCCGGATGCTTTACAGCCCCGAGGCGCAGCAACAGACTTGGGCGCGGCAGTTGCGCCATGAATTTGCGGACGCGGCGAACAGCGTCGAATTATCGCTCGGCCACGCCAGCCGCATTTTGCCGTTGGTGACGACGGCGCATATGCCCTCGGCCTCCAACAATCAATACTGGCCGGAAATGTACGAGAACATGTCCATCGTGGACGCCGCGAGCGTGGATACCCAGCGCCCCGACCCCTACGGCCCCAGTGAAACACCCAGCCCGCGGCGCTTTGGCACCGTCAGCCCGCTCGATCCGCAATTATTTTCGCGCATCGATGATTTCGCGGACGAAATGCTCCAAGGCAAACCGGGGGTAAAATATTCCCCGCTGGAAGTCGCACAATGGCTGGAAGACTTCGCGCAATCAGCGAATGACGCCTACGAAAAAGCGCACGACAGCGTACCCGAACGCGCCGACCCGGCCTTTCGCCGTTATGCGGTGGATGTGCAAATACAAATCGGCCTGGGCCGGTTTTTTGCCAAAAAAGTTCGCACGGCATTGATCTACGCGTTATTCGAACGCACCGGCGACCCTTCGCTGGGTGTGGCCGCGTTGAACAATTACCGGGAAACGCGACGGATTTGGATCGAGTTCGCAGAACTGGCGGGGATAACTTATGTGAAAGATTTGACCTATGGTGATGCGTGGTTCCAGCGCGGGAATTGGAGTGATCGCGTGGCCGCGATAGATCAAGATATCATTGCCATGGAACAACATGCGCCACCCGCGCCGACGGTGACCGGGTTGCCGGAGGAAGTCATTACTGAACTTCTGCACACTGCGTTGGGCCGACCGGTATCACGGCCTATTACGAACCTGGCGCATGTTTTGCCGCCGCCGTTCAAGCGCGGCCAGGCCGTGGCGATTGCGCTTACGCCGACAAGCAATGGCGTTTCCACATCCGCGCGATTGCACTACCGCCATACGCAGCAAGCCGAAGCGTGGCAAACATTGGACATGACCCGCGACGCCGACGGCGGGTTCCGTGCAACGATACCGGGAGAGTATACGGATGCGCCTTACGCGCTGACTTATTATTTTGAAATGGCCCGCGGCGAAAGCCGGCCGGCGCTGTATCCCGGCTTCAACCCCACCCTCGGCAACCAGCCGTATTTTTTGCTGCGCCAGGCGTGAGGTAATTAAATCAAACCCCGCCGGCGCGCGATATCGGCGGCCTGAGTGCGGTTTTGCACCTGCAGTTTGCCGAGGATGTTGGTGACGTGGTTTTTGACCGTGCCTTCGGCGATGTGCAGTTTGTCGGCGATTTCCTTGTTGGGCACACCCTGGGCGAGCAGCACGAGAATCTCGCGCTCGCGTTCGGAAAGCGGTTCCACGAATTCGCCGGGCGAGTGCAAGGCGCTGCGTAGCGCACGCGAGGCAATCTCGGGCTGGATGAACGTCTCGCCGTCCTGCACGCGGCGAATGGTTTCGATCAATTTTACCGCGGGCAGGTCTTTCAACAAATAGCCGCGGGCGCCGGCGCGCACGCCCTGGAAAACGTAATCATCGCGGTCAAAAGTGGTGAGAATGATGATTTTGGCCTCGGGCCAAGAACGGCAAATCTCGGTGGTGGCCTCCACGCCGTTTAATTGCGGCATCTGCACATCCATGAGAATGATGTCGGGGCGCAATTGCAGGGCGAGTTTGACGGCGGCGCGGCCGTCATCCGCCTCGCCCGCCACGCGGAAATCCGGCTCAAGCTCCAGGATGGTCTTGAGCCCCTGCCGCATGAGGGTCTGGTCTTCGGCCAGCAGGATTCGAATGGGTTTCATCAGGTGATGATGGGCAAGCGGGCCTCCAGGATGGTGCCACCGCCCGCCGGAGTTGCCAGCGTAAATGTCCCGCCGAGGCCCTCGACGCGTTCGCGCAAGCCACGCAAGCCGTAGTGCCCGGGCTTGTCTTCCGCGCCGGGCGGCAGGCCGACGCCGTCATCGGCCACGCGCAAAATGATTTCTTTGGGGAGCACGTCCAATTTCATCTGGACGCTACGGGCCTGGGCGTGGCGGCCGATATTCGTCAGGCCTTCCTGCGCGACGCGCCAAAGAACCTCGGCCACGGCGCGGGGAAGCGCATCGGTGCTCGCGGCCAGTTTGCAATCCACTGGCACGTTGAAATGTTTGGTCGTGTCCGCGCAGAGGTCTTGCAACGCCGCCGCCAACGCGCGGTCACCGAGGCCGGAGGCGCGCAAGTTGTCGAGTGCGCGGCGCAACTCATCCATGCTGGAGCGCGAAAGTTTCTGCATGTCCTGCAACAAGGTGGCGGCACGCGTGGGATCCACGGCGAGCAAGCGTTGCGCGGCTTCGAGTTGGACGGTCAGTGTGACGAGTTGATGGCCCAGGGTGTCGTGGAAATCGCGGGCGAGGCGTTCGCGTTCGCGCAAGGTGGCGAGTTCGCCCTCGCGGTCGCGGGCGAGCTCCAACGCTTTTTTGGTCGCCTCCAATTCCTTAATCAAGCGCGCTTGTTCGGTGTTCGTATTGTTTTGCTGCTTGATGAGCAGGCCGAGGGCGGCGGGCAGCACAATCGGGTAAACCGCGCCAAACCAGTCCCCGAATGAATAATCCTGCAAGTTCCAGCCCTGCGTGAGGGGCAGATAGAGAAAGCCCACGGGGATGGCCAGCATGATGGCACCCCAGAGCGGCAAAACCGCGAACGAGATTCCGGTATAAACCAGCCGGACCCACCAGAATTCATTTTGGGCCTGGGGCGCCACGGCCAGCGCCAGCGCAAAACTGGCCGCGAAAAAGACGCCGTACCCGACCATGCCTCCCGGCCAAATATTCCGCTTGAAGATATTACGCCAGGAGTAGAGCGCAAATTGCGCCGCGACCAAGGTGGACACATAGGCCGTCTGGGCGGTCCAGAAATTGTGGATGCGCAGCCAGAAGTAGAAGCAGACCACGAACCCGCCCAAAAACAGGTAATGGAAGGGTTCGCAGGAGAAAAAACGCGCGAGCCACGGCTGAACAGGCTGCGGGCGGGCGGACGATTGCGAAAGGTTGCTCATGCTGGCAATGGGTGGATGGTGAAGGTTAAGGAGAACGGCGGCAAAGGCTTTCGCACAGGATGGGCGGGCCCATTATTGCTGGGCCGCGGGCGGGCTGACTTTTTTCTGCAACGCTTGGTTGTCGGGAAACAGGGCGGCGCCGCGCTGCCAGGCTTTCTGTGCGGAATCGTTGTCGCCTTGTTTCTGGTATTGTTGGCCAAGATTCAGGTAGGCGTTGGCAAATTGCGGTTGGGGAGCCTGGGATTCCTGTTGCTGGATGAGCGCCTGATAACCGGCAACGACGTCCGGCCCCTTATTCATGAACGCCGGGTAGAAGGAGAAGGACACGGAGCGGAAATATTGCGCGTCCCAGTTGGTGGGATCCAGCTTCAAGGCGGAGGTGAACGACTGGTCTATTTTCATACCCAAAGCGCCCACTTGGGAAATATCCGAAACCGTTCCCGACTTATACATGTAGGCGCGGCCGAGGGCGACAAAGGTCTCGGGATAACCGGGATTCGCCTGGGCTTCTTTCTCGAGTGCGGCGATGGCCTGGTCAAGTTGCCCGTCGTTGCGCAATTGTTCCCAAGCGGCCTCCTTCTCACCAAAAGTGGCTTGCGGGGACAGGGTGATGCGGACCGTCTTGACGAAATCGTCCGGTATTTCAGCTTCTTTTTTCGCCGGAGAAGTAGCAGTTGCGGGAGAAGGCGTTTTTGCCGGGGTGGTGGCCGGCGGGGTTGCGCGGGTGGTTGGTGCGCTCGCGGTTTTCGCAGGAGCGGTCGCCGGAACGGGCGAAGCGGGGTTGAAGGCATAGAAGGCTGCGCCGAGCACAGCGACGACGAGAAGGGAGAGGAGGATTTTTTTCATGGAAGGATTTTTTTGGGATGTTTGGCCCGGGCTGGCATTGGGCTGGCTCGGGCAAGCGTGGCGAATATACCCGAAGTGGCGGCGAACGAGTAGCCCCCGAGGTCACGATTTGCGTAGGTAAAAGGTCATGGCGCAGCGTAGGAGCAAAGGCACTGAATGTCGGGTAGGCGCTGCTTGAGCAGGCATGGCCCCATGCAGCGTGGCCTTGCTAAATAGATTTAGCTAAAGTATATTAAAATGCTCTACCCCATGCCGCATTCGATCCATCGAGGATTGAGACGTATCCATTTCCGCCCCTGGCTTATTGGCGCGGCGATGTTCTGCGGCTTTTCCGCTTTGATCGGCACGGACGCTGCTCCAGATAAAACCGCCGACAACACTTCGACGGCAGCGTCCACACCTGAGCCCAAGCGAACGCTGCGGATGCTCACGGATGCGGACGGGCATATCTTTACTGTCACCGGCCAAGCCAGCGGCTGGATTTATGGCACCATTTACAGTGTCAAGGGAAACGATGTCGTTTTAATCCAATGGGTATTCAATCTCAAGGTGAGCGGCCATACTTCACCGAAGTCGTTTCCGCTCACCGGATTCAGCAAGGAAGACCAGCAGTTCATCCAGGACTGGGTAGTGAAACATCCCGAGAACCAGCCGGGCTCGCCGCCGCCCACGCCCCCGCTTGCGCCAACCGGCGTCGCCATGCGGTATAGTAATCGTGAAGTATATATGGGCGAAGGGCCGGTGATGGCCAATCCGAGAATGGATGGCTTGGTGGATACCTCCAGCGTGCTGAAAGGCCGGACCATCACGGCCATCGCTCACGATCGGGCCGGCGAGCACACGCTGGCGCTGTGCTCGGATGGCACACTCGTGGCCTGGGGCAGCAATCAGGACGGCCAACTGGGCATAGGCCGGCACGGATTAGACAAGGATCATCCCAGCATGCAGGCTTACGCCATTTCACCCGTCCTCGTCCACCGGCCCGGGACCTTCAAGGACAAAAAAATCACCGCCATTGCAACCTCAGGAGGTCGTAATTATGCCCTTTGCTCGGATGGTTCAGTGTATGCCTGGGGTGCGGTGGGCAGAGAGTTTCATAAGCCTGATCCGCACCAATCGGTTGACGAACCGACGTTGTTTGACTTTGGCGCCCTCAAGGGCCGAAAAGTTGTCGCCATCAGACCTGAGGTCTATTCCGCGTTGTGTTCCGATGGAACCTTCATCCGATGGGGGCCTGTCACTGAACCCGCGGCCGCGGTGGGGAACACACGGGGGCTGCTGGCCGGCAAAACAATCACCGCCCTGACCTCCCAAGCTATTTTCTGCTCCGATGGCACGCTGACGGTCTGGCAATACGCGAAAACACCCGTGGTCCAAACTGCCCACGATGAACTCTACCTGGTCAAGATGGAGGGCGTATTGGCGGGAAAAACAGTCGTCGCTATCGCTACGCAGGACGATCTCAACTACCTGCTGGCGTTATGTTCTGACGGTACTTTGGTGGCCTGGGGTGGTTTCACCGGGCCGGCTTCAAAAAACAATCGAATGGTGGCGGCGGATGCGCAGCATCTGACCCCCAAGGAAAAAAATGACGCTGCTCCGGACGCGGCCAGCACAATGATTTTGCCGGAAAACATCCAAATTGGGTTTATGTTGTTGGCGACCCCACCCCACCTCGTCAGCGGGACTGGCGTGCTTAAGGGCAAAACCGTCACCGCACTCAGCGGGTCGCTCATCCAGTGCTCCGATGGCACCTCGGCTTATTGGAGTGGCTATGGCTTGCCCGAGCGCGCTGACCTCGGCGGGGCGCTCAAAGGCAAGACCATCCTCGCCGTTGAAGGGGATGACTACAATCAGGTCTTGCTCTTTAGGGAACCCGATGCCTCTGCTCCGGCCGCAGCATTGCAACCCGCGCCGTGATAAGCAAAAATGTTTGGCCCTGGTGGAATAACGGTCATGGGACGGATATTTGCCTCACCCCCACGTTCCATTCGCTTCCACCCCTAAGGACAATATGAACAAGCCCTCTAAAATCTTCCTTGGGGTTGTGGTCTTCGCTTTGCTCGTCGCGTTGTTCCTCTATTTCCGCCAGGGCGCGGGATCCAGCCCGCCGCCCGCCTCGTCACCAGCGCCGGCGCCAGTTGCACGGGTCGCTCCGTCTGTGCTGCCACTTGCGCCAGTGGCCCAAGTCGCGGCACCGGTGCTGCCGCCCGCCCCGGCAGGGGCCTCCGACCCAGCGGGCACCAACGCCGATGTCGCCGCCTTGGATAATGCAGTGGCCGACATCGCTCATCTCTTGCAGAAAGGCAATTTCGAAGCCGTGGCCAACAACTATTCACTGCCGGGTCAGGAAAAGGAACTTTTGCGAGTGTTCCAAAACTTTCAGAAAGAAGGAGAATCCGGCCAAATTCGCCTGCGTCAACTCAGCAAGGTGTTCGTCACCATGGCTGGCCAGACCCCCGAAATTCACTCTGGCTCGAACCGGGCCATTTTTCTGGACCGCACCATCTACGGGATTGTACCGCCCATCCCTCTGGAAAAACTTCCACCGGGAATGGACCCCGATACCATCATCCGAATTCCCTTAGTTTTCGCCAAGCAAGATGGCCACTGGTATCTTGCCGCGGGGATTAACAACCTTATCGGCCCGTTGCACAACGTCCGCATTGACAAAATGTCGGAAGCCAACCCGTAAACGCCTCCCCTTAACGGGCTTGACCCGTGGCGGGCTTTGGAGGAAGAAAGTCACCCCACCCCGAGCTTAGACGAGCTTTATCGTGTGAGCTTAATTACCCCACTGTCGGTTTGTTGCGGAAAATGAAAAATTATTCCTTACGCCGGTTTTCGGCGGGTTTGCTGATGATTCTAGCCGCGGCGGCGCCCGCGTTCGGCGCAACCGCGCCTTCCACAATTTTTAACGTGCGCGATTATGGCGCGACCGGTGACGGCAAAACGCTCGACACCGCGGCGATCAACAAAGCGGTGGAAGCCTGCGCCAAGGCCGGCGGCGGCACCGTCTACGTGCCACCGGGCACTTATTACACCGGCACAATTGTCCTGCAAAGCAACGTGACCTTGAACCTGGAGGCGGGGGCGACCCTGCAGACCAGCATGAGCCCCGCGGACTTCGCCCAAGTGGAAAACCCGTGGCGACCGGGGTCAACATCACTGGGGCCGGTAATCTGGGCCGAGGACGCGGAAAAAATAACCATCACGGGCCGCGGCACGATGGAGGGAACGGGAGAATATTGGTGGGTGGCCACCGCGGGGGGCTTACCCCGGCCGGAGGGCGTGCCGGAAGTGCAGCGCGGCGGCGACCGCCCGCAGTTCATCCGCCTGGTGCGGTGCAAGGACGTCGTCATCCAGGGGATAACCCTGCATCACTCGGCATCGTGGAACATCCACCCGCTCTTCTGTGAAAACGTGAAAGTGGACGGCGTGACGATTGAAAGCCCCGCGCGCTCGCAAAACACGGACGGCATCAACCCCGACAGCTGCAAGAACGTGCAGATCAGCAATTGCCGCATTGACACGGGCGACGACTGCGTGACGCTGAAATCCGGCGTGGACGCGGTGGGCCGCGAGGTGGGCAAGCCGGATGAGAACATCGCCATCACCAACTGCGTGATGATGCACGGGCACGGCGGCGTGACCATCGGCAGCGAAATGTCCGGCGGGGTGCACAACGTGGTGATTTCTAATTGTGTGTTTCAGAACACGGACGTGGGCATCCGGATAAAGTCGCAACGCGGGCGCGGCGGCGTGGTGGAAGGCGTGATCGGCGTCAATATCGTGATGCAGGACGTACCCGACCCTTTCCAGATTACGACGTATTACCACGGCAACGACAAGCCGTCGGATGTTTTCCCCGTGGATGAAGGCACGCCGCGTTACCATGGATTTCTGTTCAACAACATCACGGCCCGCGGGGCCAAAAACGCCGGGAGCATCACCGGCCTGCCCGAAATGCCGATTGAGGACATTACGTTCAACAACGTGCACATTGATTCGGCCAGCGGCTTCATCGTCACCGACGCGAAGGGCATCACGTTTCTCGATTGCGTGATCAACCCGAAGCAAGGCTCGCCGCTGCTCCTGGGTGGAAAGACCTCCGAGGTGGACGACAAGCGCCTGAGCACCGCGAGCAAAGCACCGTTGACGGGCAAAGCGCCGGCACTGGGTGTCAAAGGCGCGATTTTGCGGAGCAACCCCGCAACCGGCCAATAGAGCAATTTTAATTTTATCCCAACATGAACAGGTCCTCATCGTTCTCTTTTGTTTCCCTACTGCTCGGCGCCCTGATGCTGCCGGCAACCGTGCTCCACTGCCGCGCCGCCGAACAAACCGTAAGCGCGGACGATGAAGCGGCGTTCAAGTCCACGGCGATGCCCAACCCGGGAAAGTGGCCGGCGCCTTCGTATGCGGCGCTGCCGAAGCCCGACATCACGGTGGCGGCGGATGGCAGCGGCAACTTCAAGACCATCCAGGAAGCCATCAATTCCATCCCGGCAGACAATACCCAGCGGATGGTCATTTACATCAAGGACGGGTTTTACAGCGAGATTTTGCGGATGAGCGCGCCGTATGTCACCCTGCGCGGGCAAAGCCGGGACGGCACGCGCATCGTGGCGCCGGCGGCGTCGGTCATCAATGTCGGCGGAAAGGATTGCATTTTCCAGAACCTGACGGTGAGCAACACGGCGGGCTCGAAAGGCGTGCATGCGGAGTGTTTCTCCGGGCGGGTGTGCGACCATTGCGTGATTGAGGACTGCAATGTTTACAGCGACGGGGACGACACAATCGCGCTCTGGCAGAACGACGGGCATTATTACCACGCGCGCCTGAATGTGACCGGCTCGGTGGATTTTGTGTGCCCGCATGCCGCGTGTTACATGACAGACAGCAAACTTTACGAGATGAACCAGGGCATCGAGGCGATGATGTGGCACGACGGCCAGTATGACGCCACGCAGAAATTCGTCATCCGCAACTGCCAGTATGACGGCGCGTACGGCTTCAACCTCGGGCGGCACCATCACGATGGTTTGTTTTTCTTCCTCGATTGCACGATGTCGAAGATGCAGAACGACAAACCGCCGTACCGCGTGGTGTACCCGCTGGATGGCTCGACGCCGACGGCGGCGGACATCGCGAAAAATCAGGGTCTGGATGCGTCGAACAAATGGGGCGAGCGCGCTTATTACTTCAATGACAAAAAAGAAGGCGGTAATTATCCCTGGATGACGAACAACCTCGACAAGGCGCCGGGCTCGCCCAAGCCGGAGGAGGTAACGGCGAAGTGGGCATTTAACGGGGCGTGGGACCCGGAACGCACGAGCGGACCCGGGGTTACAGAAGTCGCGGGCATACAAAACGCCGGGAGCGGCGCCTTTTCGATTCATTTCAGCGAACCAGTCACCGTAAAAGGCAAACCACGGCTGGTCTTGAAATCCGGCGGTTTCGCGAATTACACTTCCGGCAGCGGCAGCGATACGCTGACGTTCTCGACGCCAACGGGAGCAGCGGATGTTCCGGCAAGCGTTGATCTCAATGGCGGATTTATCCTGGCCTCGGAAGCGGATGCCACGACGGTGATGGCGAACACGACCCTGCCCGCGGCCAAGGCCAATTAATTTTAAGGCGCAACCGACCGCGGCAAACTGATTTCGTTGATCATCTCGGGATGGCGGGGGGGCGTCGTGGGCGAAGGGGGCGGCGCGGGAGTGTGCGGGCGCAATTTGTCGAGCGTGGTTTTGTACAAGTCGATGCCATCGGCGAGGGCGAGGGCGATTTTCTGGCGGTAGTCCGGGGTGAGAATCAGCCGGCCTTCGGTCGGGTTGCTTAGAAAACCGCATTCGACGAGCAGGCCCGGCATGTTGAGCGGGACGAGCACATCGTAACGCGCGCGCTTCACCCCGCGGTTTTCCGCCCCGAGTTCCTTGGTGACGGTGCGCTCAACGGAAAATCCGATGAGGGTGTTCCATAAATCAAAACGATTGCCCGGCAGCACGTTTTTATCGGCATCGACGAATTTGGGCTGGGTGCTCGAGGGCTCCCAGGGCGGAGTGAGAATCCAGGTCTCCACGCCGGAGACGGAGTTGACGTCGGTTTCGTTGAAATGAATGCTGAGGTAGAGGTCGCCCTTCGAGTTGTTGGCGAAAATCGGGCGCTTCTTGCGGTCGAAAGTCACGTCGCTCGTGCGCGTCAGGATGACTTCGTAGCCGCGCTTGCGGAGTTCCTCGGCCAGGCGCAAACCGGTGTCGAGCGTGTTGGTCTTTTCGTTGGTTTGGAGCGCGGCGTTTTGCGTGCCGGGGTCGTCACCGCCATGGCCGGGGTCGATGATGATGCGGTGGAGCGAGGGCACGCCGGGAATCTGCCCGGGGGACAGGAGCGGAAAGAGGTTGTAGTCAAAATCAAGTTTCGCGAGATAAAACATGCCCCCGCGATCGATGATGGGAAAGCCCAGCGCCATGGGCTGGCCGTTGAGGCGGAGGCTGCGTTCGTTCACCGTACATTCGATGGTGCAGTAACTATTTTGCAGCTGCATGGTCTTGTCGCTCTCCCCCCAACCGAGCTTCATGCCGTAGCGGGCGGCGACATCGGACAAGGGCAGGTACGTCTGGCCGGACAGTTGCGTCTCCGCCCCGCGCAAATGGGGAAAGAGGAGACACCCGAGAGCAACAAAGGTGGCGACGCGCGCGCCACGGAAAAAGAGTCCGGTTACACGAAGCCTGGCTGGGGCGGCCGGCGGCATAGAAATATTCGGGCGGATCACTTGCCCGGGACGGGCGGTTTGGCCGCGGCGTGGGCGGAATCCAGGGCGGAGCCGAGGGAAGTGACGGCGCCGGCGGGCGCTTTCGGCGCATCGTGCCCGTCATCTTCATCATCCTCATCGTGTTCGTGAGATTGATCACGGGCATGACCGAGGTTATGAGCGTGCGGCACGGTTTCGCCCTCGCGCAAATTGTATTTCCATTTGCGCTTGTTGGGCGGGAGGGGCGACAGCGTGGTGGAAATATTGCGGCCGAAAAGGCGCGGGGGCTGGTCCGGTACGCCGACGTGGGCGAGGTCGGTGATGGCGCGCTTCATGGTCTCGAAGCCCAGTTCCTTGTGCTCCATTTCGCGGCCCTTGAAAAAGAGGGTGAGCTTCACCTTGTCGCTGTGGAACAGAAATTCCTCCACGTGGCGGAGCTTGGTGATGTAGTCGTGGTGCTCGATGCGCGGGCGAAATTTGACTTCCTTGAGCTTCGAGGCGTGGGCCTTGTGGTGCTTCTGCTTCTTGCCTTCCTCGTACATGTATTTGCCGTAATCGAGGATTTTACACACCGGCGGGTGCGCGGCGGGCGAAACTTCGACGAGGTCAAAGCCCTGGGTCTGGGCGATGCGGAGGGCCTCGCGCGTGGGCAGGATGCCGATTTGCTTGCCATCGTGGCCGATGACGCGGACTTCGGGGGCGCGGATGCGCTCGTTCTTGCGAACCTGCGGAATGTGCGGGCTGGGATAAGGGCGGCGTGGCCCCCGGGGACCTGGCCCGCCCATCGGCGGACGCGGAGCCATGGGGCGTGGCGCCCCGGTGCTGGTGTATTGAACCGCCATCAATGCAGGGGGTTACGGGGAAACCCGGATGGGCGCCCTGCGGAGTGCTTGGGTCTGTTCATGCGTTGGTCGAAACTCAGTATATCTTCAGCTTATTTAAGACGATAAGACTTCATTAAATCCCTTCCCAGCGGGCATTTCAACCAAAATTCTGCGTCGGCCGGGCGGGCCAAGGGCTGGGGCGGCGACCGCGCGGAACAAGAATCCACCGATAAAAGATTAAAAATAATATTGGCTCGGGGAGAGAGTTGGCCTGAATTGGGCGCGTTATGCCGGAAGTTGCTCCGGAACCTGCTCCCCCGCCCCGCCCGGCGACCGAGGCGCGCCGCGCACCGGTGCTGTGGGTCGCGACGGCGGTGCTGGCCGGATATATCCTGGCGGCAATTCTGCCGGAGACGCCGCCAAAAATCCTGGCGGGGCTGGCTGGTTTTTTTGCCGCGGGGGCGATGGTGGTGGCGCTGCGGGCGTCGTTGACGGGCTTTCGAGAGAGGAAAATTTGCGCGGCGTGGGGCGCGGCTTTTTTAATCGCGGGGACATTGCTTGCGTGGGCCTGGCAGGAAGTGCGCGTACCTCTGCCCTCAACCGACTGGGCCAGGCTGCCTGAACGCGAGGCGACGCTGACCTTGCGGGTGACGCGCAATTTTTCGCAAAAAGCCGGCAGTGATTACGCCGGAGGCCTAGCGGAAGTCGTGGCAGCGCCGACAGTTTTAGCGGAGCTTGAGGAAAGGAATGTGTTGTTCCGCGTGCGGGTGCGGGCGGGAGAAACACCGCCGGCGCGCGGGACGTCCATTGAGGTAACGGGAGTGCTGAGTTATTTGCCGAACATTGCTCCGAACCCGGCCGACCCATCGTCGGAAGATGCGGCAAGGTTTCGGGCGTATATGCACGCGCAGGGGGCGTGGTTTGAACTCACGCGCGGGCGGGTGACAAAGAAGGTGGCGCCGGCGAGTTCGTGGCAAAACTGGCTGGCGGCGCAACACGAACATATCGAGGCTTTGCTGCGCCATGGTCCGGTGGCGTGGGAAAATAAATACGGCGGCATTTACACCGCGTTGCTGCTGGGCGAGCCCTCGCTGCTCGATGCAAACCAGCGCGAGGCGTTCACGGTTTCCGGCGAGATTTATCTTTTTGCCATCAGCGGGCTGCACGTGGGGGTGCTGGCAGCGGCGTTGTGGTGGCTGCTGCGGAAAATCCCCGGCCTGCCGCATGTGCTGGGCGAAGCGTTCACGCTCGGGGTCGCGTGGCTTTATGTGGAAATCGCAGGCGGCACGCCCTCGGCGCGGCGGACGGCGCTGATGCTGACTTTTTATTTGCTGGCCCGGTGGTTTGGGCGCGCAAGGAGCCCGCTGGCGGCGATTGTCGCGGCGGGCGTGGCGACTTTGATTGTGGACCCGCTGGCGCTGGGGAATTCCGGCTTCGAGCTGTCGTTCGGGGTTGTGCTGGGGCTGATTTTGTATGCGCCGCTGTTGCGTTGGGCGGTGCGGACGCGCTGGCGGCCGTGGCGGGACGTGCCGGCGGAAAGCTATGCGCCGTGGCAAAAATGCGTGGTCTGGCTGTGGGACAGGCTGATGGACCTGGTGGTGACCTCGTGGACGGCGGTGTTGTGCAGTTCGGCGTTGACGGCGGAGTTTTTTGGCGTTTTTTCCGCGCACGTGCTGGTGCTAAATTTGATTTTCTTTCCGCTGACGTGCGCGGCGTTGTGGGCGGGGGCGATTGCAGTGGTGGCGGGATTAGTCGGATTTCCACCGTTGACCTGGCTGGCGTGGCTGGCGAATGCGGCGGGTTTGGGGGTGGTCGGGTTGATGCAAAAGATTGCGAACCTGGCGCCGCCGTTGCCAGGTTTGTTCATGCACCTGCAAATTGAGCCGGCGCGGGCGGGGTCGTTTGCGGCGCTGGCGGTGTTGGTGGCGATGTTGCTGGCGCAGCCGAAGGAGCGTCCGCCGCGGTGGTGGTATTTTGCGTTGCCGGTGGGAATTTTGACGGGGTTCGCGGTGTTTACGGTGCGGGTGGCGTAAAGCTGTAAGTTTGTGACTACGGCAGCCTGAAAGGCTGCGGGAGCAGAGCCCGGGGTTGAGTGAAGCGAAACCCCGGGAACTTGTGCCCGGAAAGGGCGCAGGAGCCGTGCGTTCCTCCGCCCCTACAGGGCGGTGGTTTTTTTGGATATCCCACCCAGGGTTTCGCTTCGCTCAACCCCTGGGCTGGATTCCTTCGCCCCTTCAGGGCGAGAACCAACATGGCCAAAACCAAACTGCGACGACCCACACCAAGCTTGCTTCAACCTTCGGAAACGGTTTTGGTGAATCCATGAAAAGCGCGTATGAACTGGCGATGGAACGGCTTAATGCCGCCGACCCGGAGGGCGGGAAGGAATTGACGAAGGAGCAGAAGAAACAACTCGCGGACATTGACCAGCGGCACAAGGCGAAGCTGGCGGAGCGGGAGATATTCCTCAACCAGCAGATTGCGGCGGCGCGGGCCGCGGGCAACGCGGAGGAATATGAAAAGCTCCGCGAGGAACTCCGCCGCGAACGCACGCGCATCGAGGAAGAACGCGAGGATGCGAAGAATAAGGTGCGAAAGGGGAAGTAATCCGCGCCCGCCCAGTCCTGGCTGCACGAAAAAGGAATTTCCTATCAGTAATAAGTATGAATACATCAAGAAAGTTCACCTATCGAAATGCGTGCTGGCGCTGTTCCGTGGAGTTTTTTCCAGATCGCATGGAATGTTTTTGGGATCTCTTTGGCTGGGGTCATGAAAAAGCGGAACGAATCGCCTTGCGACGAGAGCTTGCGTCGCAATTGACCGACTTTAAAGGGCCAAGTAAACAACTTAAAAAGGCGGCTCGTTTGGCTGGAATTTATCTGGTTTTATCCATGTTTTCGTATGTGTTGCTGCCCTTGCCTTGGCGCTACTCAGCCGGCCTATTTCTAGTATTATTCATATTGGCAGCATTGCAATCTGCTTGCTATCTTCAGACAAACAACTGGATTTACATTTATAAAAAGGATGGCACTGCTATTGTTGGCGTACAAGTCACTCGATGGACAGAAGAAGAGCGAAATGAATTTCATCGTTTCTATTCTCAATGGATAAACATGCCAAGTCTTGTACTAAGTGAGGATACTCAGCACACCACAACAAAGGGCTGATAAATGAACCTACCAGCCAACCATAGCATTGGTTAAGTCCCATCCCCAAACCCGTGCAACCCCGAAAAAGCGAATTTCTATCAATTCAGTAATGCGCCTGGGCCGACTTGGAACCAGCGGGTGATGAACCCTGAACCAGGCCTTTGACGGTGTCGTCCGTGATGAGCGGGGGGCCTTTGGCGGCATTGATGCTGACCTTATCCAGAGTAATCTTGCTGGCGTAGCCGAGGCGCAGGCCGGTGGGGGCCTCGATGGTGACGTTGCTAAGGGTGATGTTGGCGGCCGGGGCTTCAGGCAGGCCCATAATCACGCCGGCGTCCCGGGTGCCCCCGGTGGCGACGATGTTGCGGATGGTGATGTTGCTCCATTGGGGCGTGTGGTCGCCCAACGGGGCGGGCTCCACCTTCACGCCCGGGGCCGGAATTTTATTATCCGGGTAATAACTGGCGATGTGGATGATTTCGCCGACGTTTTTCATCGTGATGTTTTCGTAGACCACGTCGTCCACCACGCCGCCCCGGTCGCGGCTGGCCTTCAGGTAGATGGCGATGCGGTTGCCGTCAAAGGTGCAGTTGCGGAAGGTGACGTGGCGGACGGAGCCGTTGGTCTCGCTGCCGATGGCGCAGCCGTAGCGATGCCCGAAGGTGCAGTCCGTGACGAGGATGTCCTCCACGGGGGTTTTCGCATTGCTGGACTTGATGGCGATGCAGTCGTCGTCGGTATCGATGTTGCAATGGGTGATGAGGACCCGGCGCGAGCCGGCGGGGTCGATGCCGTCGGTGTTGGGGGACAAATCGTTCGGGTTGAAAATTTTCACGTGGTCGGCGGTGACGTCCTCGCAATTGGAAAGGACGATGTTGAAGACCGGCGCGCTGGTGAAGGTGACGCCCTGCAGGAGCACGCGCTGGCAGCCGGTGAGGTTGAGCATGGTGGGCCGGGGGCTGGTGTTGTTGGTAATATGCCGGGAGTCGGCATCGGTCTTGAAGGCGATGGCCGACGGCCACCAGGCCTCGCCCGAGCCGTTGATGATGCCTTCGCCGGAAATCTCGACGTCATTGAGCTTGGCGCCCCCGATGAGCGGGCGGAAGCGGGCGCCATTGCGGTATTCATCAAAATTCGGCGAAAACTTGATCGTGGCGTTCGCCGCGAGGTGGAGATTAAGCCCGGAGCACAGGTCAATCGCCCCGGTCAAATAAGTGCCGCCCGGGACCTCGAGCGTGCCGCCGCCGGCCTTGCCCACGGCGGCGATGGCCTTTTTGAAGGCGTCGGTATTCAGGGTGGTGCCATCACCCTTGGCCCCGAAATCGGCCAGCTTGAAGGTGTGGCCGGGGATGACGGGTTTCGCGGGGGAAACGTCCGGGCGCGAAGGCACGGTATCAGCGCCATAGGCCAAAGAAGCAGCCAGAACCAAAGCGGCAGCCAGCAAGCTGCGGGATGCGGGGGTGTTCATGGGGCAAAAAATGAACCGTCCGGGAGCAGAAGTCCATCAACGACTGTGGGGGCGGCGGGCACGGGTGGGCCTAAAGACAAATCTTTGGGAAAGAGCGTTCACCCCAAACTCGAGCAACCCGGAAAAAGCGATTTGCCACGAGTAAAACGGCGCGCTGAGGGCAGCGCGCCCTACCTTTGAACACCATTCCCAAGCGGCTCCTTACTTGCGGAGGCGCTGGAACTTGGTCTTGAACTTTTCGACGCGGCCGGCAGCGTCCACAAAGCGTTTCTCACCGGTGTAGGCGGGGTGCGAGTCGCTGGTGACGTCGCGCACGACGACATTGTATTCGACTCCATCAATGGTCTCCTTTTGCTTGGAGCGCATGGTGGAGCGGGTGAGGAACTTCCGGTTGGTGGAGACGTCCACAAAGCAGACCGGGTGGTAATCGGGATGGCCTTCTTTTTTCACGGCGAAAATAGGTAAGAGTGAGCGAAAAGGGGCGGTTTTAGCCCTGGCGGGCTTTGAAGCGCGGGTTCGTCTTGTTAATGACGTAGATACGGCCCTTGCGGCGCACGACCTGGCAGCCGGGGTGACGGTTCTTGAGGGACTTGATGGAGGAGGTGACTTTCATGGCAGGAGGGCCGGAAATTAGGCGGAAAAAGGGTCATAAAACCGCGCCGGGGCGCGGCTGTCAACGGAAAATACCAGGCGACGGAGGCTAAGGGGCCACTTTGTCGAGCAGGCTGGGCTGTTGCTCGAAGGCGTTGAGCTTGTCGGTGAGCCTTTTCATGTCCCCGGAAAGCTGCTCGAAATTGTGGGTGAGGTGGGCCAGAGAGGGGTCGGTGGGCTGGAGGGCGGCGCGCAGGGCGGCGAGGTTGGCGTCCCATTGCTGAAGCTGGCTGCGGGCCTGGCCGTTCATGGCGACGAAGTCCTGGCTTTCGGAATAAAAGAGGCGGTTGGCGTCGCCGATGGCGCCCTGATAATTGTCGAGCCGGGAGAAAAAGTTGTCGAAGTTGCGCTGCCAGGAGGGGAAGTTGAAATTGACGAGCGGGCCGAGCGCCTGGCGGATGTGCTGATTATATTCGGCGTAGGGGATGACGGAAACCATGGTGGTGGCGGAATCGATTTTGTCGCCGACTTTTTCAATCTCGCCCTTGAAATCATACGTCGGCAGCCAGGAGATGATGTCCTGGGCTTTTTGGAAGTTGGCGACGTCTTCGGAAGGAACCGAGGGCATGACCGGATAGGCCGAGAGGCCCGGCGGAGTGGTGACGGGGACAAAGGCGGGCACGGGCGAGTGGTATTCCAGTTCGACGGACATTTCGCCGGTGACATAGTGCTCAACCTGCATTTCGGCGCGCAGGCCGCGGTGGACTTGCGCGGCGAGCACGGCGGGGTCGGACAAGTCCTCGAGCACGCCGAGCTGATGCTGCAAACGGTCGACATTCAATTGGATGAGGACGGGGACGCGGCGGTCGCCGCCGGGCTGACGATAATCAAGGCGGATGGATTGCACCGAGCCGATGGGCACGCCCTTGAACTTCACCTGCGAGCCGGGGACGAGGCCATGCACGGTGTCGTCAA
>JABDGR010000007.1 GCA_013285985.1 Verrucomicrobiota bacterium | reverse complement strand
GCCGGGTTGCAAGGAGAGGATTTCTTCGCCCCATTTGATGGCTTCCTTGGGCCGGCCGGCGTCGATGAGGGTGTTGCCCAGCGCCATCAGATTGTCGAGATTTTCAGGCTCGAGTTCGCGGATGTCTTCGTAAGCGAGGGCCGCGGTGCCCCATAATGTCATCGCCACCGCCGCCTGGGCTTCCAGACGCAGGGCCTGAATGTTGGAGGGGTTGGTGGCTAAAAGTTTTTCCGCGGCATCAAGGACGCCCTTGGGGTCCGTCTTGATTTGCGAACCCGCCTTGAGGACGAAGGGCGTATTGGTGAGGCCGCTAAAAAGCTTGGTCATGCCCTTGCCGGCGGCGGGGTTGGCCTTTTTCTGGGCCTTGCGCAAGATCTTGCGGGCCTCGAGGATGGCGGGGTTGGTATTGAGGATGCCGGTGCAAACCTCAATGGCAATGGCGGGGTTCTTTTCCACCGCCTTCTCCGCCTGTTCGATCTGGCGTTGGATGCGCGGGTCAAGCTCCTTGAAGGGGATTTCCTTGTATTTGGGCGCCGGCGGCGGTGTGGGCGCTGGCGCGTTGGCAGGCGCCGGGGCGGCGGCGGTGGTCTGGGGGGCAGGGTCACTCATGGCGATAGTTTCTTTGGGCAATCGGGCTGGACTGCAAAATAGGAGGGAAACCAGTAATATTTAGGGATCCTCCCGCCTTAAATCAACTCTATTTCTTTCGGCAAAAAAGGCAAGTGCCTCCGCGGCATAAATGACGGAGCCGGGCGCCCTTCACGCCCGGCTCCTGGCCGTCCCCAAAACTTGCTCCACAAATTGTTAGTAGGTCTTCGCGAACGCCACGAGCGGTTTGCTGGCGGAATCAACCGAGGCGAGTTGGTCGGTGCCTTCTTTGTAGTGGATGATTCCGAACACCACGCCTTGAAAATTAGCCGAGGTCACGAGGGTTGGGTCATTCTGGTTGTTGTTTTGGCCTTTGGCGACCCACCCTGCTCCAGCGCGGGCAACGAGGCGGTGGGCCACAAAGTCGCCGCTGGCATCCTGATAAATCACCATCATGCCGAGACGCAGATCGCCAAAATCGCATTTGTCAATCAGGAGCATGGAGTTCTGGCCAAAATGGGGCTCCATCGACACGCCTTTGACCATGAACACCCGCCAATCTGAATTCGTGTGGGTAATGAGGCGGGCGTCGGCAAGAGCATTGAGAAAAGGGACGCCACTGGCGGGGGCAACGGCGTGGGCGGTGGTCGGCACGAGGGCCCCGAGGGTCAGGCCCAAGATGGTCGTCATCTTGAGAAGGCTTATCCGGAGAGTGCTGGTCGTCCGGGGGGTCGTGCTGATTTTCATAAACCCAACTTACCCCACCCCGTTGGTTTGCGATATCAGCACGACCTTGTAATTCACCCGCTCGTTCGCCTGATACTCTCTAGGGAGACGACCTGACCCCCATCCGGCATCTACCCGAGCCCCCCTCAGGGTTATTACTGAGCTTGTGCCGCAATAGCACTGATTTCCCGAGGAAAATGGGAAAACGAGGCGAGGAGGGGCAACGGAAAGGATCGCGATGTTTATGGCCGAGGATGTTAAAAAAGCGAAATCGCCGAAAACCCCCTCTGGCCACCCAAATATCAATTAAATCTGAGGCCCAATTACCGAACCGTTAGTGGGCGTCAGGGCACAGGGCAAAAGTAGGGTAACACCCCATATCGGCACCTAGGCATTGAGCCTATCCTGTTCTCACCCATGAGCTCTAAAGATTCTATTATAGTACCACCCCAACCAGAATCGGACAAAGAGCCAAGCACGGTGATTGTTCGCGATGAAATCGGAACAAAAAAAAATCAAGATACGGCAGCGCCCAGCCAGAGCAGTCGAATTGAACAGGCCGAGACCAGGACGGACGAGGCCAACTCGCGGACAAAATTGGCGGATGAGCGCACCGCCCAAGCCAAGACCCGCACACAGCAAGCCGACGTGCGGACGGAGCAAGCCGAGGCCCGCACCACGGAAGCCAATTCACGGACCAAATTGGCCGATGAACGAACTGAACAAGCCAATTCGCGGACCGACCAGGCCAACTCGCGGACCAAATTGGCTGACGAACGAACCGTACAAGCCAATTCGCAGACAGATGAAGCGAATTCGCGGACGCAGGAGGCCAATTTAAGAACCGACCAAGCCAATTTAAGGACCGACCAGGCCAAGACGCGGTCCGTGGAAGCTGAGGCACGAAGCGTGCAGGCGATACTCGCCTCTGAGCTGCGCTACCGGCGCCTTTTTGAAACAGCACAGGACGGCATCCTCATCCTCGACGCCGACACCGCACAAGTGGTGGATGCCAACCCATTCATGAAAGATTTGCTCGGCTACTCGCAGGAGGAATTTCTCGGACGAAAACTCTGGGAAATCGGCCCCTTTAAAGGCACCGGCGCTTCCAAAATCGCTTTCGCCGAATTGCAACATAAGGACCGCATTCACTACGAAGGGCTGCCATTGGAGACCAAGAGCGGCCAGCGCGTCGAGGTCGAGTTTATCAGCAATGCCTATCTCGTGGACGAAAAGCGGCTCATCCAGTGCAACATTCGCAACATCACGGAGCGCAAGAAGGCGGAAGATGAAATCCGCCGCCTCAACGAAACCCTTGAACAACGCGTCGCCGAACGCACGGCGCAACTGGAAGACGCGAACAAGGAGTTACAGGCGTTCAGTTATTCCGTTTCCCACGATTTGCGGGCGCCGCTGCGTCATGTCCTCGGTTTCGTGGACTTGTTGCGCAGTGACGCCGGGCCCAGCCTGTCCGAAAAAAGCCTCCGCCACCTGGCGACGATTACGTTGGCGGCGCAACGCATGGGTAATTTAATAGACGACCTGCTGGCCTTTTCCCGCATCGGGCGGGCAGAACTGCAAAAAACGAACGTCAATCTCGATGAGTTGACGCGGGAGACCCTGAGCGATTTTCAGTCGGAGACCAAAGGCCGGAACATTGCCTGGAATATCCAGCCTCTGCCCACCGTCCGCGGCGACCGCGCCCTTTTGCGCCAGGTGCTGGTCAATCTGATTTCCAACGCCTTGAAATTCACGAGCGCGCGGGTTGAGACCAAAATCGAAATTGGGGAAGTTCCCAATGAAAACGGTGAAACAGTGATTTTCATCGGCGACAACGGCGCCGGCTTTGACCCAAAATATGCCGGGAAGCTGTTCGGGGTCTTTTCGCGGCTCCACAGCCACACTGAGTTCGAAGGCACGGGCATCGGCCTGGCCAACGTCCAGCGCATCATTCTGCGGCACGGCGGTCGGACCTGGGCCAAGGGCGTGCTGAACGGCGGCGCGACATTTTATTTTTCCATCCCCAAACCAAAAGAAACATAAATGAACTTCCGACACATTCTCGTTGCCGAAGACGATCCGCGCGACCTGGAGCTGACCCTGGCCGCGCTCGAAGAATATAATCTGGCGAACAAGGTTTTCATCGTCCACGACGGCGAAGAAGCGCTGGATTATCTTTACCGGCGCGGCAAATACAGCACCCGGGCCGAGGGCAACCCCGTCGCGGTGCTGCTGGACCTCAAGATGCCCAAGGTCACCGGAATGGAAGTGTTGAAACTAATCAAGGCCGACGAAAACCTGAAGATGATACCCATTGTGGTGCTGTCATCCTCGCGCGAAGAACCGGACTTGATTGAGTGCTACAATCACGGCGTCAACGCCTACGTGGTGAAGCCGGTGGATTTCACCGAGTTCATGAAGGCGGTGAAAATGCTCGGCGTCTTCTGGGCGGCCGTGAACGAGCCCCCGCCGCAGACTGGAAGCAGGGCCGCGTTGAATCCGGGCAGCGAAGTCGTTTCTTCCGCAAAGTAAGCGGCCAAAAATGAAAGTTCCGCTCCACATTCTGCATCTGGAGGACGACGACAGCGACGTCGCGCTCGTGCACGCCACGCTGGAGGCCGCCGGCATCGCTTGCACCATAACTTGCGTGGAAGCCCAAGATGGTTTTGTTACCGCCCTCGAAAAGGGCGGCATTGACTTGATTCTTTCCGATTATACCTTGCCCAAATTTGACGGGCTTTCGGCCATCGCCCTCGTCCGTGCCCGCTGGCCGGCCATCCCCGTAATCCTCGTGTCCGGGATGCAGGGCGAGGAACGGGCGATTGAAGCGCTTAAGAGCGGGGCGACGGACTATGTCCTGAAGGATCGGCTCGCCCGGCTTGGGCCAGCGGTGCGCCGCGCCATGGTCGAAGTGGAAGCAAAAGTGGAGCGAGACCGGCTGGAGGCGCAGTTTATTGAAGGGCAAAAAATGGACGTGATCGGCCAGCTCGCCGGCGGCGTAGCCCACGACTTTAACAATGTGCTCGCGGTCATCATTGGCTGCAGCGACATGATCGCGTTAAAACTGGGCCCGGATCATCTGCTGAAAAAATATACCAATGAAATCCGCCAAGCATCGGAGCGCGCCGTTGGGTTGACGCGGCAACTACTTGTTTTCATCCGGAAAGAAACGGTGCTGCCCGCTGTCCTCGACCTCAATCTGGTCGTGGAAGACCTGGACCAAATGCTGCGCCGGCTCATCGATGCCAACATTGCCATGACGATTTTGCCCGGAAAACAAATCGGACGCATCAAGGCCGACCCAGGTTATATCGGGCAGGTGTTGATGAACCTGGTGGTCAATGCTCGCGATGCCATGCCCAAAGGCGGCAAGCTGACCATCGCCATCGAAAATGCCGCGCTCGATGAAGCCCATGCACACGCGCACCCGGGCGCAATTCCCGGCGACCACGTAGTACTCAGTGTGAGCGACACCGGGACCGGCATGACCGACGAAATCAAAGCACACATATTTGAGGCGTTTTTCACCACGAAACCTTTGGGCAAGGGCACCGGCTTGGGCCTGGCCACTTGCCACACCATCGTCAAACAATCCGGCGGGCACATCGGCGTCCAAACCCAGGTGGGGCAAGGCACCACCTTTAAAATTTATTTCCCCACGGTCGAATTGCCCCTGAGCATCACCCCGCTGCCGTTCCACCTCGGCCCGTTGCCGTCCGGGACGGAAACCTTGCTCGTGGTGGAGGACGAACCCGCGGTAAGGAGCCTGGCTTGCACCCTGTTAGAAGCCCAGGGCTATAAAATTTTGTCTGCCTCAAACGGTCAGGATGCGTTGCGCGTCGTACGAGAACACTCCGGCTCGCCGATTGATCTGGTGGTCACCGATGTCATCATGCCACTAATGGGCGGCAAAATGATGGCCGAGTGGCTCAAAACAACTTATCCCCAGCTCAAAATCCTCTTTACGTCGGGCTATACCGGCGAAACCATCACCAACCACGGGGTGCTGGAGACGGGAGTTGAGTTCCTGCCCAAACCTTATACCCCGGCGGCCCTGACCCATAAAGTGCGCGAGATGCTGGATGCGCCGCAGATTAAAGCCAGCGCATGAACAGATTTAGTCTCATGTCGGTTGGCCGGCAGGTGTCGCTTATGTTCGGGGCGCTTTGCGCTTTCCTGCTGGTTATCGGCGGTTTGTTTTATTTCAGCCTGCACGCCATCGAACGCAGCAACCAACTGCAACAGTCGAGCGCCCTGAATAAATTATCCTTGATTGGCGATGCCGACCAGGAGGCGGGGCAAATGCAGGCCGATGTGCTGTGGCACGTCCTGGAGAATGACCCGCAGGAACTGACCAGTCTTGATGAAACCATTTACGATATTGAAAAAGCCAACGCCAAAGACCTGGCCGACTACCTGGAATTGGTTGGCTCGGAAAAGGAAAGAAAACTTTACGATCGGGTTATGCAGACGCGAAAAGCGTATTGGGAGCAGACCCTGTCGGTGTTGGAGTTCAGCCGGGCCAATCAGGATCTTGCCGCCATAGAGCTGATCAACGCGAAGCAAGCCCCCGCCTACGATGTATTCTTAATGGCTATCAATGAATTAAATGATTTTGTCGAAAACGACGCGGCCGAAACTGCCCAGGCTCTGGCCCAGTTTATTTCCCTAATCAGAATTATTGGTGACGGGCTCGTCGTCGCGACGATCCTTATTGCCCTGGGAACAGGCCTGGCCGTTACGGCAGTGGTCCGCCGGCTAAAAGCGGACTACCTGAGCGCAAAAGAAGAAATCAAGGTGCGGGAACAAACGGAAGCGGAGTTACGCTTGGAGACCGCTCTTTTTGAAGCCAATATGAATTCCTCCCTCGACGGGGTTCTGGTCGTGGATGGGAAAGGGAAGAAAATTTTTCAAAACCAGCGGACCGTCGACCAGTTCAAAATCCCCCAGGATATAGTGGATAACAATGACGACGAGCAGCAGGTGCGGTGGGTCACGAACGTCACGAAAAATCCTGCGCAGTTTTTCGAGAAAGTGCTTTACCTTAATTCCCACCCGAATGAAATCAGCCGTGATGAGATTGCGCTGAAGGACGGGACGACCCTGGACCGCTACTCCGCCCCAGTGCTGGGGAAGGACAGAAAATATTATGGCCGAATCTGGACCTTCCGTGACATCACCGAACGCAAGACCGCCGAAGAGGCGTTGCGCGAGAGCGGAGAACGGTTTCGCCAACTGGCCGAGAATATCACCGAGGTGTTCTGGGTCACCGATTTGGAAAGCGGCAAAATCGATTATTTGAGCCCTGCGTATGAAACCGTCTGGGGACGCAGCCGCCAAAGCCTTTACGATTCACCGGACAGCTGGAACGATGCCACCCATCCGCAGGATCAGGAACGGGTCAAGACGGCTTTTGCGGCTGCGGCGCATCTCAACGCTTTTGACGAAACCTACCGCATTTTCCGGCCAGACGGCACGATGCGCTGGATTCGCGATCGCGGCTTCCCCATTCGGAATGCCGCAGGAAAGGTTTACCGCCTGGTTGGCATTGCCGAAGACATCACCCGGCGGCGCCAACTGGAAGAAAGGATTCTGCAATCACAGAAACTGGAAACTGTCGGCAAACTGGCGGGCGGCATTGCGCACGAGTTCAACAGCATCTTGACGGCCATCATCGGCCAGAATGAACTACTGCGGGCTACCCTTCCCGCCGGGAGCCCTCTGACGAAAAATGTGGCTGAAATCAACCGATCGGCGGAACGGGCCGCGACCTTGACGCGGCAACTGCTGGCGTACGGCCGCAAACAAATCCTCCAGCCTGAAATTCTGGATCTGAACTTGGTCCTGACCAGGATGGAAAACATCTTGCGCCATTTGTTAGCCAAGGGTGCGGACGTGCGCCTGGTTCCCGCCGTCGGACTTAAAGCGGTGAAAATGGACCCAGGGCAAATGGAGCAAGTGATTGTCAATCTGGCGATGAATGCCGCCGATGCCATGCCCAATGGCGGCAAACTCACGCTCGAAACCGCCAATGTCACGCTGGAACAGGAATACATCCGCCGTTTTCCTGAATTAAAGGCCGGAGAATATGTCATGCTCGCCATCACGGACACGGGCACTGGCATGAGCGAGGAAGTGAAGTCCCGCATTTTCGAACCGTTTTTTACGACCAAGGGCATAGGCCAGGGGGCCGGCTTGGGCCTGTCCACCTGTTATGGAATTATCGAACAAAGCGGTGGTCATATCAGCGTTTATAGCGAACCAGGCCGGGGCACGACTTTCAAAATTTTCCTGCCTCAAGTGGAGTTCAAGGCGGAAATGCCTGTGCAGCGACTCGAGTCGCCGGATTTACCGCGTGGGACGGAGACCATCCTGCTGGTTGAGGACGATCTGGCCCTGCAGGATATGGCGGCGGCATTGTTAAGACGCCTGGGTTACACGGTTTTGGCGGCGGCCAGTGGCGTCGACGCGATGGACCTGGTGCCGCAGCCTGAGATCGGGCGGATTGATTTGTTATTCACCGATGTCGTTATGTCGAACATGAATGGCAAGGAATTGTCTGAGCGGGTCCTGGCGTTAAACCCAAAAATAAAAATTCTTTTCACCTCCGCCTATCCCGAAAATGCCATGGTGCACCAATCGGTGCTGGATCAAAGCACGGCGTTCCTCCAAAAACCGTTTGCGCCGGACGCGTTGGCGCACAAATTGCGTGAAGTACTGAATCAAAAAATTCCCGCCTTGATTCCCCAGTGACCTTTTTGCCGGCTAGCACCCTGGCATTTGCAACTGTCGCATGGCTTCGTAAACCCCTATGCCCGCGGCGGTGGACAAATTGAGCGAGCGGAGCGCGGGGTCAGCTTGCGGGATGCGGATGCTGCGGGCGGCGCCGGCCCATTCATGCAGCCAGGAGGGCGCGCCCCCACCCTCGTTGCCGAAGAGCAGGCCGTCTTCGTCGGCAAATTTCACGTCCCAGTAGCTTTGTTGGGCGTGCGTGGTGAAAAGCCACAGCCGCTTGGGGCCACAGCCAAAGGCCAAAAAGTCTTCCCAGTTTTTGTGGTGCACCACGTCGAGCGACTTCCAGTAATCCATGCCACTGCGTTTGAGATGGCGGTCCGTGATGCGGAAGCCGAGCGGATGGATAAGGTGCAGGCGCGAGCGCGTCAACGCGCAGACCCGGCCGATGTTGCCGGTGTTCTGCGGGATTTCCGGCTGAAATAAGACGACGTGGAGCATTGCTGTTTTTTATTTTCTTTTGTAAGCTTGCAGCGTGCGCTCGGCTTCGCGCAGCTCGGTTTTGCGACGAAGGCTCTCGCGCTTGTCGGCGACGTTCTTGCCCTTGCACACGGCGATTTCCACCTTGGCGAGGCCTTCCTTGAAATAAATGCGCAGCGGAATGACCGTCATGCCCTGCCGCTCGACGGCGGCCTGAAGTTTCGTGATTTCCCGCGTGTGCAGCAGGAGTTTGCGCGGGCGGCGCGGCGGGTGGTTGTGGATATTGCCGAGGGCGTATTCGGCGATGTGCGCGTGGTGGAGAACCGGGGCGCCGTCCTCGAAGCGCACAAAAGCGTCGGCCAGTTGCGCCTGGCCCTGGCGCAGGGACTTCATCTCCGTGCCCTTGAGCATGATGCCCGCCTCCAGGCGCTCGCCCACATGATAAAGATGGAAGGCCTTGGAATTGCGGATTTCAGTGAAACGCGGGGAATCTTTGGGCGCAGCGGACATGGTGTAAGAAAAACGGTTCTCCCAGCCGGCAGAACGCCCGGCCGGCGGCCATCCACCACTCCTCCCGCCGTCGCGGTGCGTTTTACCTGTCCTTGTCTTCTATGCCGTCCCACAGTTCGTAGTCAATCTTGCCCTCGATGACCTCGCGCAGGGCGATGTCCTCGGGCTCGAGCTTTTCCAGCGATTCCACGAGGGACTTCATGCCGTACTTAAGCTGCTTCACCCGGCGCGACACCACGTTGATGAGGATGTTCGGGTCGGTGATGATTTTCTGGGCTTCTTTAAGATATTCGTCTCTCACGGTAAAACTCCGGGTAAAATTAAGGAGCGCAGGGCGGGACTTCGCCTTGCGCGTAAAGGTTGACTATGCGGAACAGCCCGGCCCTTGGCAACCACGATTTTTGGACTGTTTCCCAGCCAAAACAAAGCGGGCGGCGAGGACCCTGCCCCCTCGCCGCCCGCCCGGTTTCAGTCACCCCTAACAAATCGAGTTACTCCGTCCATTCCCGGGTCACGACCCCGTCCTTGAATTCGACATAGCGGTTCTGGGTCATGGTGGAGGAACTGTGCGAAGCAAAGAGAACAATAAAACCCGTGTTCGAATCATGTCGTTCGGAATAGCGCCAGCGCCACTGCACCGTGCCGTCTTCCTTGGTTTTCTTTTCCGAGGGTTCGCCGAGCAGGGCCTCGACGAAATCCTTGGTTTTGCCCGGCACAACCTGGGCAAAGGTGGCGTCGTCGATTTTCCGGCCACTGGTGGTGGTGTCTTTCCCATTCATAACGACGCAACCGGCCAAGCCGGCGCAAACAATAACAGTGGCCAGCATCAGGAAACGCCAAAAACGGCGGGCGCCGTTTGGCGTGGAAGAGAGCAATTGGGGATTGGCGTTTTTCATAAGTGGCATTTTTTGCACGGACATTTTTTGCGTGGTTAGTTGTTTAAATTACTTGCTGTCAATGACATAACAACAGGCATGCTGGAAAAGTTCCAAGCTTTTTAAAAAACTTCTCCGTCTAACCACTTCCGCCAATTTTGCTTCCGGATACCCTTTTAAGTCTTAATTCTTCAACGCCGCCTGGTGAGAATACTGGGTGATGACCGCCTGAAGCCTGGCTTGTTGCGCCGGACTGAAATTGGCTGACTGCACCGCCGCTGTGGCCGCCGCAGGATCCCGCTTGGCCCATTCCTGCAAGACGGAAGTGAGGGCGCTACTTTGGGAAAAAGGGTTGTCAATCGAAGTCGCCCAATTGAAAGCCGTCGGCAAATCGTTCTTGCCTTCCACGGTGACCAGTTGCGTGATCGCAGTGTCGCGCGTCTGGCCAGGGGGCAAGGTGTTAATCCAATCGGACACCGCCTGTGGATCTTGTTTAGCCCAGTTATTCACGACGACATTGGTGGCATTATTGGCGGGGCTTCCCGGTGTAAGCTGTGAGAGACTCGCGGCGGCTTGCGCGGGATCCTGCGAACTCCAAACTATGGCAATGTTGGCTAATGTCTTGGTGAGCATACCATCCGGGCCGTCTTGCTGGATGAGATGATCGAACGGGGCTTGCTCGGCCGCATTCCATGCAGTCTGCGGATCAACATTGGCATAAGCCGTCAACGCAGTTCGCATAGAGTTTGATTTTGCCCCGGTATTCAGAGGCGATCCCAGAGCCACGTCGGCTGGCACTGTTTGAGCCCAAGCATAAGCCGCTTCCGGATCTGCGTTGGCCCAATTCTGCACGATAACATCGGTCAACCCGCGAAAACTCGGGTCCCGGGGGATGGTCAGGGCATAAGCGGCGGCGCTGACGGGGTCGGTTTGGGCCCAAGTCCCCATCACACTGCGAATTGCCTGGTTGCGTCCGTCGGCATCAGTAGCGGGCAACGATTGCACCCAGGTGAGCGCGCCTTGAATATCCTTTTGCGCCCAGGCTGAAGCCAATTGCGGAAGGGCGGCGTCGCGCACGCTGGCCAGGGAAATCTGTTCAAGTTCTTTGGCGGCGCCGGCAGGGTCGGATTCGCTCATTTGCGCGAGGATGCCTTGCACCGCTTGATCGTGGGTCTGGCCGTTAGTTACGTTATCCGCCCAGGCCAGGGCGGCGGTCGGATCGGTCGTGGCCCAATTGGCGGCAAAGTTGACCGTCAGGGAATTCTTCGTGGGGCCATTGGGAACGCTGGCCAGATACGTTGTGCCAGCTTTGGGGTCATCCTTCGCAATGGAAGTCAGGGCAGACATAAGTGCACCGTTGCGGACATTGCCCGCCGGCAGGCCGTTCACCCATGCGAGGGCCGCAGTCGGGTCCTGTTGCGCCCAGCCATAAGCAAGTTGTTGCATCGCTTCGTTGCGCGCGAGGCTCGGCGCAAGCTTGAGCGCCGCAGCGGATGCCGCGGTCGGATCCTGCATGGCCCAAGTATAGAATACTTCGCCATAGGCATCAACCGGTTGCTGGCCCGGGGGCATTTTGCTCAATGTGGCCAGGGCTGCCTGTGGATCCACGGCCGCCAAACGGGCAAAAACATTTTGATAAATATCATCCCGCGCACGGGGGTCATCCACCTGGTTGACGGCGGCGAGCGCGGCCGATGGGTCTTTAGCGGCCCAAGCTTGGAAAACAGTGGCAATGTCGGCGCTGCGCCCGTCAAATTTTGTCCGGCTCTTGGCCCAGGCCAGGGCGGCGGCGGGGTCGGCTTCGGACCAACGCGTCAGCACCATCGATTTGGCCAGATCCGAGGCCGCGTTCTCCGGCAGTTTGCTGAAAGACTCCAAGACCCCTTTCGCATCGGCGGGGTTGAGGTGGTCAACAAAATCGAGCACCTGATGCATGGATTGGATTTGGTCCGTGCCCGCCAGATTGAGAATTTTGGAAAGCGCAGCGACGTGTTCAGCGCGACTGCCGCTTGCGGAAATTTTCGAGTTTGCGGAAAGGTTCAACTGTCCGCGCAACCGGAGAATTTCCCGGTACTGCGCCGCCAAGGCAACCACACCACCGGCCAGCACAATCGCGGCGAGGAGGGTTTTGAGTTTTGCATTCATATTAGATCCTTTCAGAGACTCACCGAGTGATGATCAATATACTCGCCATTCACAAATTTAGCCGAGGTATTATAGCCAAAACCAATAAACGCCAATCCATATTTAAACAGCCCATTACACAAGCGGGAAATTACCCCCGTTGAGACCCTCGAAAGAACTCGCGCACAGGTTGTATTGGCTTTTTCTTTTCGATAAAAATGCGCAACGCGTTCGTCACGGAAATTTTTGCATTCGATATTGCACCGCGCGCGGGGATGGTTTAACGCAAGTGTAGCTCAAAACATTTCGGCAGTGGCACTCAAAATTCATACCTCGGCCCCGTGGACGCTGCGCGACGCGGAAGACTACTACGGCATCAAACGCTGGGGCGGAAACCATTTTTCCATCGGCGAGGACGGCGGCCTGTGCGTGCACCCGTGCGCGGACCACCGCAAAATCCGCCTGCTTGACATTGTCAACGAGGCCGCCTCGATGGGCCTGCGCGCGCCGCTGACCATCCGCGTGCAGGATTTACTGCGCCACCGCGTCACCCAGTTGAACGAGGCGTTCCGCACCGCCGTCGCGCAGGAGGAATACAGCGGCGTCTTCCGCGGGGTGTTCCCCATCAAGGTCAACCAGCTGCGCGAAGTGGTCGAAGAAATCCTCGATGCGGGCGAGGAATACGGCTTCGGCCTCGAAGCGGGCAGCAAGCCGGAGCTCCTCATCGCGCTGGCCGCGCTCGACAGCAAGCACGCGCTGCTGATTTGCAACGGCTACAAGGACGCCGAATACATCCGCCTCGCCCTGCTGGGCCGCAAGCTGGGCAAGAACATCATCCTCGTCGTCGAACAGCTTTCGGAAATTGACGACATCCTGCGCATTGCGAAGGAAACCGGCATCGAGCCGCGCCTGGGCCTGCGCATCAAACTGCGCACCACTGGCGAAGGTAAATGGGCCACATCGTCGGGCGAAGACGCCAAGTTCGGCCTCACCACCGGCGAAGTGATGCTGGCCGTGAGCAAGTTGAAAAAGGCCGGCCTGGAAAACATCCTGCAACTCGTTCACTTCCACATCGGCTCGCAGGTGCCGAATATCCTGACCATCAAAAAGGCGGTCGTCGAGGCCACGCGCTTCTACGTCGAACTGCACAAGCTGGGCTTCAACATGAAGCTTATCGATGTCGGCGGCGGCCTGGGGATTGACTACGACGGCAGCCGCGCGAACTACGAGTCGTCGATGAATTATTCGCTCGAAGAATATGCCCGCGACGTCGTCTCGAATATCAAGAGCGTGTGCGACAACGCGGGCGTGCCTGTGCCCGACATCGTGAGCGAAAGTGGCCGCGCGCTCGTCGCCCCGCATTCCATTTTGATTTTGGAAGTCGTGGACCGCATCTCGAAGTCCACGCCGTTCCATTCCCTGAACGGCAAAAAAAAGAAGAAGCACAAGAAACACGAAGTCATCCTGGCCCTCGAACACATCTTCAACGACAGCGACCAATACGGCCGGCTCGAAAGATTTCACGACGCCCAGCAGAAAAAAGAGGAAGCGCAGACGCTCTTCACCCTCGGTTTCCTAGATTTGGAAACGCGCGCGGAAGCCGAGAGCCTCTTTTGGAAAATCTGCGCCGACATCCGTCAGAAAAGTGCCGCCGCCCGCGGCTATCTGCCCGACGAACTGGCCCAGCTCAACACCATGCTCGCCGAGCAATACGTCTGCAATTTCTCCGTCTTCCAGTCGCTGCTCGACCATTGGGCGCTCGACCAGCTCTTCCCCATCCTGCCCATCCACCGCCTCGATGAAAAGCCTACCGTCGAGACCGTCCTCGTCGACATCACCTGCGACTCGGACGGCAAGGTCTCGCGCTTTATTGATTTGGAGGACGTGCGCGGCACGCTGGCGCTGCATCCGCTCCAGCCCAACAAGCCCTACTACCTCGGCGTGTTCCTCGTCGGCGCGTACCAGGATATCATGGGCGACCTGCACAACCTTTTCGGGCGCGTCAACGAAGTGCACGTATTCCTCGAAGAGGACGAGGAGGACGGCTTCTATATCGAGGAATCCATCAACGGCGCGCGGGTGGACAAAATTCTGGAAATGATCCAGTGGGACGGCGAAGAACTTGCGCGCCTGATGAAAAAACAAATCGACCGCGCAACGAAGGCCGACGAAGTCCGCCCCCGCGAAGGCGTGCGCATGCTGGAGATGTACGAGGAACTTCTCCGCGAAAAGACGTATTTGAATCCGCGCGAGAAATCGCGGCCGAAGAAGACGAAATAAATCGTCTCCGCCCCCGACGGTTCGCGAATGTGATTTCCCGTTAGTAAAACATTGCCTGCGGCGACGGGCGTCAGTTAGGTTTTATGGGTGTCTGCCGCTATCCGCCCCTGGCCGTCTTTTGCCTCGCGCCAACGTTGGGCTGCGCGAGGCGCGTTGAATCGTTTTTTATTCCGAATCGTTCGCCTATCATTCCTCTGGAGCATGGGATTGCTGGCCGTGGCCCCGGTAACTCGCGCGGAGGTTGATCTTGCCGACCTCTTCGCCAAGACCAACCCAAGTGTTGTGACCCTGAGGACCTACACCGCCGCCGGCCGAAAACTTGAACAAGGCAGTGGCTTCATCGTCGACAAAACCGGCGTGATCGTTACTTGCCTGCATGTCGTCGCCGATGCCGCGACAGTGGAAATCCAAACTTCCGACGAATCCACTTATGTCGCCACCGCGGTTATTCGCAGTGACAAAGGCTGGGATATCGCCCTGCTTAAAGTCGATCCACTGACCCAACCGCCGCTCAAGTTGGCGCCCGCGGCCGCGGTGCGCATTGGCGCCGGAGTGGTTGCCATTGGCAGCCCACTCGGCTTGGGCAACACCCTCTCTCAAGGCATCATCAGCGGCCTGCGTCCCCACGAGGGCAAATACGATCTCATTCAGGTTACCACCCCGATTTCGTCTGGTTCCAGCGGCGGCCCAATCCTCTCGGCGGCAACGGGCGAAGTCATCGGCCTGACTGCCTCCACTTACACTTCCGGGCAAAACCTGAATTTCGCCATCCCGGCCAGTGTCATCGCCGATGAGCTGGCGACCCTCGATGAACCTTTCGAGCGCAAGCTGGAGGATTTTACCCCCGACGTGAAGCGCGCGCTGGCCGAGGCGAAAAAAGTCCGCTCTGCGCTCGAACTCGAATGCACTGAGGCTGATGCATTGATCATCAACACGACCATTCAAGACGCCATCACCAGCGGCGTCGGGATCTATAACAACGGTGATCCACTCGCCTGCTATCGCATCTACGAAGGCGCCGCCTACAAAATCCTTTTTCGGCTGGCCAATCGCTCTCCCACGGCGACGCATGTCCTTGAAACCGCTCTGTTAAAAGCCGAAGCGGTTGACAATACCACCCAAATTTCCGGCACTACGGGTACGGCGGCAAAAGCCTGGATACTGCGGTATGCGTTCGACTCCATCTCCGGCATACACGGCCGCAAGCCTCCGACCCCGTAAGGGCCCGCCACATGAAGCCGCGCCCTTCCCCCATCCTCGGCCTGGCCATGTTTTTGCTGGCATCCGCCGGCCTCCTCCCGGCCCAAACTACGGCCACGGATTACGCGAACCAGGGTATCGCCAAGCAGCAAAAGGCCGATTACGACGGGGCCCTGGCCGATTACAACCAAGCGCTTGAGCTGGACCCGACCGACTTCAAGACCCACTATAATCGCGGCCTCGTCAAAAAAGCTCTGCGCGATTTCCGCGGCGCGCTCGCCGATTTTGACCAGGCGATCAACCTCGGCGCCACGTACGATCAAGTTTACAACAACCGAGCGGCCATGCGCAAAGCCATTGGCGATTTCGACGGCGCCATCGCCGATTTCACCGAATCGCTCAAATTAAACCCGCAACAGCCGGCCGTTTACTCTGGCCGCGGCAACGCCAAGCAAGCCAAAGGCGATTCGGTCGGGGCCCTGGCCGATTTAGACCAGGCCATCGAACTGGAGCCGAAAAACGCCAATTTCTACTCTAGCCGCAGCCTTGCCAAAAAAGCCAAAGGTGATTTCGACGGCGCCATCGCCGATTGCGACCAAGCCATCGCACTCGACCCCACCCTGACCAACGCCTATATCAATCGCGGCGGGGCCAAGCTGGAGAAACGTAAGTTGGACGAAGCCATCGCGGACTATGACAAGGCCATCGAACTCGACCCAAAATCGGCGCTGGCGTATAACAACCGCGGGAATGCCAAAAAGCTCAAGGGCGATTTCGACGGCGCGGCCACGGACTACGACAAAGCTCTTGAACTGGATCCGAAATTTGTCGCGGCCTACGTTGACCGCGCCCTTTCCGAGATACGCAAAGGCTCCTACTACACCGCCATCGCCGACCTTGACACGGCCATTGCCCTCGATCCCACATATGCCCTGGCCTACTTCAACCGCGGGTTTGTGCGCCAGACGGTTGGCGATCTCGACGGCGCCATTGTCGATTACACCCAATCCGTCAAATTAAATTCAAAACTGGAGGTCGGATACTACAATCGTGGCGGCGCCAAAAAAGCCAAAGGCGATCTCGACGGGGCGATTGCCGATTTCGACCAGGCCACGGTCTTAAATCCCAAATTTACGAATGCCTACCTCAGCCGCGGTAACGCCAAACTAACCAAAGACGATTTCGACGGAGCCATCGCCGATTACGACCAAACCATCGCCTTGGACCCAAACCAATTCATCGCCTACGAAAATCGCGGCATACTTCGGCAGACCAAAGGTAATTATGAGGGTGTGATTACTGATTACACCAAAGCGATCGAACTTAACCCCGCGAAAGAAGATTATATCCGGTTTTATTTGGCGCTGACCCTGCGCCGCCTGCACCGCGATGAAACACCAGCCGGGCTGGCCCAAGCCGTGGCCGGCTGGAAAGATGGCTGGCAGAAAACTGTGGGGCGTTTCCTGATGGGAAAATTAAAGGAAGATGATTTTTTGACGGAAGCGGCCAAGGGCGACGACAAAACCGTGCGCGAACACCAGTGTGAAGCTTTTTATTATGCCGGCATGACACACCTGCTCAAGGGCGACTTCAACAATGCGCGATACTTTTTCAACAAATGCCTGGATACCGAAAAAGTGGATTTTACCGAATATTTGTTCGCCCGTGCCGAACTGATGCACCTGCCGAAAAAAGACTGACCCGACTGCTACCCGGCTGATGCGAGCAAACCGCCCCACCCCAAATTTCCGGCAATCTCAAAAACAATTTCCATTCAGCTTCAGTTCAGTTCCCGCGCGAGCAGCCAGAGGGCATCCGACAGGCGGTTGAGGTATTGCAAAATCAAATCCGGGACATGAGCGCCAGTAGCGCGGAGAGCGACACATTCGCGTTCGGCGCGGCGGCAAATGACGCGGGCGAAGTGCAAATGCCCGTGCGCAAGGTTAGCGCCAGGGGTGTCCCAATCATTAGCAGGCGGCTGGCGCGCCTCGAGGTCTGCGACCAGGGCGTCGAGCCGGGCCAGGTCTTCCGGCACCAGGCGCTGGAGCTTGGACTGGAGCAGGCGCGGGCGGTCGGCATCGTCGGTGGCGAGTTCGGCCATAAGGCCGACGAGGCATTTTTGCTCGGCGAATAAAATGGCGGCGATTTTCACATCCTGCGCCGAGACCCGGGCGAGGCCCAGCGCGGCGTTCAGTTCATCCACCGCACCCGAAGCGATGATGCGCAGATGGGTCTTGGGCACGCGCCGGTTGAACAAAAGGGCGGTCGTGCCGTCGTCGCCGGTGCGGGTGGCTATGGACATCAGTTGAACGAGCGCCCACAGCCGCAGGTGCTGGCGGCGCGCGGATTGCGCACCTCGAAGCCCTTGCCGTGCAAGCCATCGTCAAAGTGCACCGACGAGCCGTCAATTTTTTCGAGCGTCGTGCCATCCACCAGAAAGGCAATACCCTGCGACTCCATGCGCGTGTCACCGGCTTTGAGTTCGTCGAACGACATGCCGTATTCGAGGCCGGAACAACCGCCAGTCGAAATAAACAAGCGCAAGAGCTTGCCGCCCGCGCCTTGCTCGCGCTGGAGCTGCTCAATGCGGCGGGCCGCGCTTTCAGTGAGGGAGATCATGCCGACAGCATGAAGCAACCCGCCGGTTTTGTCAACCGGCGCCCCGCGAAGCAAAACCCTCCACAGCAAGAATCGTGCGAGTTTGTGAAAAAGGGGTTGCCGCCGACGCAAGAAAAGACTTTGATTCGTTTCCCTTGAACAAACTGAAGCACATTTTTAACGAAATCCACTACGAGCTGGTGCGCTCGATTGCGGAGGGCGGGATGGGTATGGTGCTCGAAGGGCGCCAGCTGGGCTCGGACAATTTCAGCAAGCAAGTCGCCATCAAGCTGATTCGCGAGGAGTATTCGGCCATTCCGGAATTTCGCAGCAACTTTGTCGGCGAGGCGCGCCTGGTGGCCGACCTGATCCACACCAACATCGTGCAGACCTACCACCTCGGCGTCATCGGGGGGCAATATTACATGGTCATGGAATTCGTGAACGGCAAGAACCTCGAAGATTTTATCATCCGGCACCTTGAGACAAAACAGAAAATCCCCGTTACCCTCGCCGTTTTCATCGTCTCCCGCGTCTCCCGCGGGCTGGCCTACGCGCATCAGAAACGCGATGCGCAGGGCCGGCTGCTGGGCATCGTACACCGCGACGTGAACCCCAAGAACATCATGCTCGCCAGCGAGGGCGACGTGAAGCTGACCGACTTCGGCATCGCGAAAGCGCTCGACCTGATGTATAATGAAGAAGGCGAGGTAATCGCCGGCAAGGACGAATACCTCTCCCCCGAACAGGCCAAGTGCGAAGTCACCGACGGGCGCGCGGATTTGTTCGGCTGTGGCGTCGTCTTGGCGGAAATGCTCTGCATGCGCAACATCTTTGAAGGCGAAACGCCCGAAGCCACGCGGGAGAACATCCTCAAAATGCCGCTGCCGGATTTTGCCAAAGTTCGTGAGGATGTGGACGCCAAGCTCAACGCCATCCTGCACAAGACCCTCGCCCGCCCACGCGAAGAACGCTACCAAAGCGCCGCCGAGTTGCTCGACATTCTTGAACGCTACCTTTACAGCGACGGTTACGGCCCAACCAACGAAAAACTTGCGGAATACGTGCGCGACCTGTACGGGCCGCACGGCGCGACCGCCAGCCAGCGCTGGATGCAGAAAAACTCCAAATAATCCGCCCCGCCTGCCCCGAGAGAGAAGATTATCATGGCGCATCAAGGCCTCCACCAATTTCAAAAGCTCACCCAAAGCCAGGTCCTGGCGCCGCAACTGCGCCAGTCGCTTAAAATTTTGCAAGCGCCGGCGCTGGAGTTGCGCCACACGATCCTGGAGGAATTGCAAAGCAACCCCCTGCTCGAAGAAATGCCCATGAGCGGCGTTTCCATCGAACAACAGAACGAGGAAAACGACTCCGACCGCAACGGCGAGAATGAAGCCACGCCTGAGGCCAACGAGGAAATGCGTTTCCAGAACGACTTTGAAATCCTGCGCAAACTCGACCAGGACTGGCGGGACCATTTCCAACAGGCGGGCAGCCAGAACACCTTCACGCGCGAGGACGCCGAACGCCGCCAGCATTTCTTCGATTCGCTGGTGAGCGAAACTTCTTTGCAGGAACACCTGCTCGGCCAGGCCGATTTGGCGGATGGCGAGCCCAAGCTGCGCGAGGCGCTGCGCTACCTCGTCGGCAGCCTCAACGACCAGGGTTTCCTGACCGCCGGCGTTTCCGACATCGCGCTCATGGCGGGCCTCCCACTGAAAGCGGTGCAGGACGCCGCCGAGTTGCTCAAGACTTTTGACCCACCGGGCATCGGCGCCGCCAATGTGCAGGAATCTCTGATTCAGCAACTGAAAATCCGTGGCCACGGCGACAGCCTGGCGGCGAACATCCTGCGCAACCATTACGCCCTGCTGTTGCGCCGGCGCATCCCTGAAATCGCCCGCAAAGTTGACGCCAGCCTGGAACACGTGCAGGACGCCCTGGAGGAAATCGCCACGCTCGACCCCGCGCCGGGCCGGCGTTTCGGCGAGGACTCCAACCGCGTCGTTGAACCGGATGTGCGCATCGAGCGCGACGGCGACCGCTGGCTCATCAACCTCAACCGCGACTACATCCCGCGGCTGCGGCTGAGCGGGACGTATAAAGAACTGCTCGCCAAGAACAACCTGACCCCGAAGGAAAAGGAATATATCTCGGAGAAAATGCGCTCCGGCAAATTCCTCATTAGTTCCATTGAACAGCGCCAGCAGACCATCGAACGCATCACGCGGGAGATCCTCAACCAGCAGAAGGACTTTTTCGAGCACGGCGTTTCCAAGCTGCGCCCGCTGACGATGAACCAGGTCGCACAGGCCGTCGGCGTGCACGAGACCACTGTCTCGCGCGCCATCGCCAACAAATATATCGCCACGCCGTGGGGCGTGTTCGAATTCAAATTTTTCTTCACCCCCGGCTACACCGCCAACGGCGAGTCCGTCTCAAACACCAGCATCAAGGATCGCATTGCGCAAATCGTGAGCGAGGAAAACCCCGCCAAGCCGTACAGCGATCAGGATATCGTCGCCATCCTCGGCGAAAAGAACGTCCAGATCGCCCGGCGCACGGTGGCGAAATATCGCGAGGAACTCGGAATTTTGCCGACGAATTTAAGACGGCGGTATGCGTAAAAGTGTATTTACGCCGGCGGCACCCGGGCTGCCTCCGCGGAGTTAAGCGTTGAACATTTAGAATTAAAACTGAATCTTGGTCGTGCGATGCTCGACCTGAAAAGCTCATGGCTGTTTCTTGACGCCAGCGGCGTGAAAGTACGCGTTGGAATTTGGCAAAACTCGCGCTGGCTCGGCTGGCGCGAAAGCGATGCGGCGGCGCTGGAAGGCCTGTTCACCGGCGTAAGCGAAGTTTTGACTGAAGCCGGCTTGTCATGGGAAAAATTGGTCGGCTATCTCTACGTCGAAGGCCCCGGTTCGGTGCTCGGCCTGCGGCTGGCGGCCATAGCCATCCGCGCCTGGCAGGTGGACGATGCCGCGCGTAATTCGGGAAAAATACGCCCAGTCTGGGCGTGTGGCAGCCTGCATCTGGCGGCAGCGCTGGCACTGGCTGGCGGCGCTCAGCCGCCTTTTACCGTGTTCACCGATGCACGACAGGGTCTTTGGCAAATTCTGGAAGTAAAATCCCGCAACCTGGCGGCATTGGCCGCCACGCCGCCCCGGGAAATTAACGAAGCTGATTTGCCATCAGGAGCGCTCTTTCACATCCCCGCGCGCAAAGCATGGCATCATCCGCCGGAAAAGGCCTGTCCGCTACCCGCTTCATTGCGAGAACATCCGGATGTTCTCGCGCTCCCGCATTTATTCCACCCCGAAGAAACGCCAACGCCCCGCACTGGCCGCGCACAGGAGTATAAAAAGTGGCCGGGCATAACCGCCCAAGACGTCAGCCAAAAGTCTAAATAGTTCGCCGAACCCAGATGGTTATTCCTCATGGGTTCCGCTGGAGAATTCGTCAGCCTTGCGGGGATTCTTTGTGCTGAGTTTGTCGAACACAACATTCACCAGCAACGCGCACATGCAGCCGAGGATGACGGCGACAACCCGGTTTACCGCCCCGCCCACCGTGTTGTCCGGCATGGCAAGGGTGACGATGGCCACTGCGGCATAACCCGCGCGCAGGCCGTCGTCGAGCTTCGTGTGATGGCAAATCATGCCCACGGCCATGATGCCGAGAACCAAGTCAATCAACTGCACGCCGACGATGGCGTGCAGCGCGCTGCCGACGAACGCCGCGATGAGGTTCGCCACCACGCGCACGACCGACGCACGCAACGAGGGATGCAGCGACGGTTGAATGACGATCAACGCCGAGACCACGGCCCAGACCGCCCAGGGCAGCGTGAACAAGGTGCAAAGCGAAATCGCAAGGGTCGCGGCCACCGCGGCCTTGCAAGTATAAATGAAGGCGCCGAGGGTGCTGATCGTGTTCGGCCCCTGGCTCATGTGCCCCCGCTACCAGGTGAAAATTTCCGGGTTCGCGTTCAGGTCGGGATTGAAAGGAGACCCAGCGCCGGGGAGGTTTTCGATCTGTCCCTTATCTAGCTTGTAGTAATGAAAATGGGAGGGCGGAGTTATGGAGATGCCCTTGGTATATTCATAGATGTAGTCGTATTTGTCGTCCGACCCCGCGTAATACCATTTGTTGTAAAATTCGGCCTGATTAGCCGCGTTGGCCCTGCGCTTGGCATTGATGTCCGCCAGCGTGACGTAGCGGTAATCCGTCAGGCTTGAGCTGATGCAACCGCAGAGCAGCAATAAAAACAGCAGGCAGGGGAGAATTCGTTTCATGGGGGATACGCCCGATTGTGACGCTCGCGAGCCCGCAGGGAAAGGCAAAAACAGCCCGCAATTTAATTTGTGGAATCACCCTTGGAAATGGACTTGCGGGAACCCGCACCGGGTGTTACTTTTCCAGCTTGGCTGGCCGTCATTTCCCCTTGGCCCACCCTGCGGATTTATGAGCAACCCCTGGCAATTACCCCGCCGGAAATTTTTGCGCGGCCTTGGCACGGTCATGGCGTTGCCGCTGTTCGAGTCCCTGCTGCCCGCCACCCGCTTGCTGGGCGCAACCGCTGGCGCAGCCAAAGTCTTCCCGACGCGCATGGCCTTCATCTATATTCCCAATGGCGCAAATATGGATTACTGGACGCCAACGACGACCGGCCCAAATTTCGAATTACCCTACACCCTCCAGCCGCTGGCCGCCTTCAAGAAAGACATCACCGTCATCAGCAGCCTCGACAACAACAACGCCAATGAACTGGGCGACGGCGGCGGCGGCCACGCCCGCGCCTCGGCCAGTTACCTCACCGGCGTCCACCCGCGCAAGACCAATGGGGCCGACATCAAGGCCGGCATCTCCGTGGACCAGATTGCCGCCGAACGCATCGGCGACCAGACCAAGCTGCCCTCGCTCGAACTCAGTTGCGACCATGGCCAGCGCGCCGGCTCGTGCGACTCCGGTTACAGTTGCGCCTACCAATTCAATATTTCCTGGAAATCGGACTCGATGCCGATGAACCCCGAAGTGGATCCGCGCCAGGCCTTTGAACGCCTCTTTGGCGGGGCTAACGATGCTGCCACCAAGGAAGCCCGCGCCAAACGCCAGCTTTACAACAAGAGCGTGGTGGACTTCGTGCTGGATGACGCGAACCAGCTTGGCCGCACCCTTGGCGGCAATGACCAGCGCAAGCTCGACGAATACATTTCCGCCGTGCGCGACCTCGAACGCCGCATCGAGTCCAGCGAGAAATTCATCATCGATTTGCCGCCGGAACAGCGCCAGCTGAAGATGCTCGCCGATTATAATTTCGAAGACCACGCGCACCTGATGATGGACATCATGGTCCTGGCGTTCCAGACGGACGCCACGCGCGTCTCCACCTTCATCCTCGGCCACGACGGCAGCAACCGCCCCTACCCCAAGGCAACCGCGCAAGGCTTCGAGTCCGGCATTTCCGAGGGCCACCACGACCTGTCGCACCATAACAACAACCCGGAAAAGTTGACGAAACTCGCCATCATCAATCGCTACCACATGACACAATACGCCTACTTCCTCGAAAAAATGAAGTCGGTGAAAGAGGGCGACGGCACCTTGCTCGACAACTCGATGGTGCTCTATGGCGGCGGCTTGAGCGACGGCAACCACCACACCCCGGAAAACCTCCCCATGGTGCTCGCGGGCCGTGGCGGCGGCGCCATCGCCGCGGGCCAGCATATTCATATGGGTGAGCTGACCCCCATTACCAACCTCTACCGCTCAATGCTCGACGTGATGGGCACACCAACGGAAAAAATCGGCGACAGCAACGGCAAGCTCGATGTGGCTTTCAGCAAAGCCTAAATCGCACTGTGCCGACATCGCACTCTGTGGGATTTTTATGAAAAAGTGTTTCTGCACCCCTGCTTTCTTGTTTTCTGCGCTGGCGTTGCTGGCACACGCTTCGGCCGCGGACACGCCGTCCGCCGCTTCCAAGCCGGACAAATTGCCGACGGAATGGATTGACCCCGACACCGGCCACCGCGTCATCCGCCTTTCCCGCGAAGATGAAACGCAGAGTCTGTATTTCCATCAAAACACCTACACGCCCGATGGCACCCGCGTGGTCGTGACGGTGCCAAGCGGCATCGAGACCATTAATCTCAAAACGTACGAAATCAAAAAAGTGGTTTCCGGCTCCACACCGACGCAGCGGATTGACACGCATGACAACACCCCGCCGGAACAACGCATCGCGCATATCGTCATGGGTCGCAAAACGCCGACTGTCTATTACACGCGCGGCGCCGACGTAATGGCGACCAACCTCGACACCGGCGCGACGCGTAAAATTTGCTCACTGCCGGATGAATTATTCTGGGGCGCGGGCTTTACCGTCAATGCTGACGAAACCCTGCTGGCCGGCTCGGGCGACGCCGCGCCGGGCGAACTCGGCGCCATCGGCCCAGCCTGGACGGGTAACGGGCAGCTGCCGCAGCGCATGGCCGCCCTCGTGCCGATGGTGCTCTACGCCATCAACATCAAAACCGGGGAACTTAAAAAATTCTTCCGCGCCGAAACTGACTGGCTCAATCACGTGCAGTTTTCCCCCACCGACCCCACGCTCTTGATGTATTGTCACGAAGGCTCGTGGGACCGCGTGGACCGCGTCTGGCAAATCCGGGTCGCAGGAGATATTTACACCGTGCAGACTGGCGACACGCTGGAAAAAATCGCCGCCGCGCACGGTACTTATCCTGCGATGATTAAATACACCGCCGGGCTGACTTCGGATGACTTGAAAATCGGCCAGAAAATCCAACTACCTCCCGCTCCGCCCAGACTCATCCACCAGCGCACGATGGACATGGAAATCGCGGGCCATGAATTCTGGGGCGCCGATGGCAAACACGCCTGGTATGATTTGCAGACACCCAAAAGCACCCAATTTTGGGTCGGCGGCATGGATTTGGCCACCGGCCAGCATATCCGTTATTCGCTGCAGAAAAACCAGTGGTCCGTGCATTACAATGTTTCACCCGACGGCAAATTGTTTGCCGGCGACGGCGGCGGCCCGACCAGCGTCGCGCGCGGCGACAACGGCCAGTGGATATATTTATTTACGCCTGACCCCTCGACCGCCGCGACCATCAAAGTCGGCAACGAAGATGTGCAGACCATGACTTTCAAGGCCGAACGCCTCGTCAACCTCGCGAATCACGACTACGGACTCGAGCCCAATGTAAGCTTCACGCCCGACATGAAGTGGATTGTGTTCCGCTCGAATATGCTCGGCGAAGAACACGGCTCGCAAGTATTCGCCGTTGAACTGGCCAAAGCCGCGAAATAAATTTGTTTCCCATGCGCCCCTTACCCTGGCTGTTTTTCCTGTCGCTCTGCGCCACCGCGCAAGCGGCCACCCCGGCCGCCGCAGGCGATAATCCCCGCGAATGGATTGACCCCGACACCGGCCACCGCGTCATCCGTATTTCTGACGAGGACAACAGCCAGAGTCTTTATTTCCACTACAATTCCTACACGCCGGAAGGCGACAAAATGATTTTTGGCGCACCGAGCGGAATCTGGTCCGTGGACCTGAAAACCCTCGGCCAGGGCACACCGAAACTCGAATGGCTGGTGGATGGTCGCAACGCGCGCGTCAACCCCTTGATGGCGGCCTATAAATCACGCGACTTCTACTACACCTCGAACGGCGCCCTCTATGCCGTGAACGTGGACACCAAGGCGTCTCGCCAACTCATGACCGGCACCGTGTGGGGCGTGAATTGCGACGGAACCATCGCCGGTGGCATGCTGGTTGGTGAGGATCCCACGGGCCACGCCCAGCCGCCACCACCGCCAAACATCCAGCCCCAACGCCAGCGCATGTTCGGCGACAAAATCGCCCAGGGCATTCCGCTGACCCCGGATGAGGAATTCGCCGCGGCCAAGGAAGACGGCCTCTCCGCGCGCCTCGCCCGCCCGTCCTCCACCGGCTTTCTTTTCACCGATTTAAAAACCGGCACACAGACGTGGACGGGCTTCCAATATGCCTCCATTGATCATCAACAGTTTTCCCCCACCGACCCGCATCTCGTCCTCTACGCCCACGAAGGCACCTGGCACGAGGTGGATCGCATCTGGACGGTGCGCACCGACGGCTCCGCGCAACGCTTGATGTACAAGCGGCAGATGGACATGGAAATCGGCGGCCACGAATTCTGGAGCTACGACGGCAAGACCATCTGGTTCGATCTGCAAACACCGCGCAGCAAAGACTTCTGGATTGCCGGGGTGAACGTGGACTCGGGCAAGCTCACTAAATACCACATTGAGCGCGACTGGTGGGGCGTGCACTTCAACGTCTCGCGCGACAACACACTTTTTGCCAGCGACGGCGGCGACCCGACTCAGGTTGCGTTTTCGCCGAACGGCGCCTGGATTAATCTTTTCCGGGTGCAACCCGACGGCAGTGTGACCCGCGAAAAACTCGTCAATATGTCCAAGCACAATTATGTCACCGGCCAGACGCGACTGGGCGTCCAAGGCGGCGGCATCGAGCCGAATGTCTCCATCACGCCGGACAAGAAATGGGTCGTCTTCCGCTCAAATATTCAGGGGCCGGTGCAAGTCTATGCGGTGGAAATCGCTCCTGCTGACCCGGCCAAGGTTTCCCAGCCGGAAAAATTCAGCGGAGTGAAGTAAGTTGCGGGGCTGTTACCCAAGGACAAACACGGAAATGGAAAGGCGGTGCTTGCCATGGGTTGTTGTTTAAGGTATACACCCTAGTGTTATGCTGTCTGTGCTTAGCTTTCGACTCATTTGTCGCTCTTTAATTCCTGCGCCCCACCGCAACCGTTTAATAAAAAATTTTATTAAATATGGAAAATCTTAGAAATACGCGGGGCTTCACGCTGGTGGAAATCATGATTGTCGTCGTCATCATCGGCCTGCTGGCGGCGATGGCCATCCCCACTTTTGTCGCTGTGCGGCAGAATTCGCGCTCGAAGACCGTCCTCAACAACTTGCGCCAGATATCGAGTTCCGCCCAGCAATACATGCTCGAAAATGCCGTGACCCAATGCGTGTATACCGACCTCATTGGAACCAGCACGGACAACCTCATGCACAACGTCGCTCCAGTCGCGGGCGAGGATTATACCAATCTGGCCATTGTGCTGTCCGCGACCCAATTGTCCATCTCCGCCAACACCTTTGGCACGGTGACGTTCGCGCAGTGAGGCGATTTAAACTGGCACAGCGGGCGAGTAAGTTTGCTTTTGCATTAAAGATGGCGTGAGGCCGGCGCGGGCCTTAAAAAAGAAATCTGGTATTTCGCCATGCCCGAGTCTCCCCCGCATCCGCCGCTCCGCGTGGCTGTCACTGGCTTTGGTGGCTACGCCCGGCACCATCACCTGACGCTGCAACGCCTCGAACACGAGGGTCGGTGCAAAGTTGTGGCGACCTGTGATCCTTCGCCCGAACGCGTCCTCCCGCAAAGCGCCGATTTGTGTCTCAATGAACGCGGTGTAAAAATTTTCCCGAGCTTCGAGGCCATGCTGGAAGGCATCGCCGGGTCAGTTGATTTTGTCACGATCCCGACACCCATCCATCTGCACGCGCCGATGCACCGCGCCTGCGTTGAGCGCGGCGTGCCGGTTTACCTCGAGAAACCGCCAACTCTCTGGCGGGAGGAATTGGAAACGATGATCGTGACGGACACCCATGCACGACGCTCCACGGAAGTTGGGTTTAACTTCATCACCGAGCCTGCACGAAACGCGCTCAAGACCCGGCTGCACGCGGGTGAATTTGGCAAACTACAATCGGCGGCGTTCCTCGGTCTCTGGCCGCGGCCGAAAGCCTATTTCCAGCGCAATGACTGGGCGGGGAAAATTTTTCATGCGGGCTCGCCCGTGCCGCTGCTCGATTCATGCGTCGGCAACGCCATGGGCCATTTTTTGCAAAATCTTCTCCACTGGGCCGGCTCGCAACCCGCCGGCTTCGCCACGGTACTCGATGTGCGCTCCAGCATTTACCACGCGCACGCCATTGAAGGGCCGGACACCGTGTTTGCCGAGGCGCGCACGCCGGAAGGCGTCCTGCTCCGCTTCGCCGCCACCCACGCCTGCCCGCCGGAAAGCGAGGGGCACGTTGAATATTTGTTCTGTGAGAAAGCGCAACTGCGCTACGTCACTGACCACAGTTGTGAAATCCTTTGGCTGGATGGCCGCCGCGACACAATTGACCTGCGCACCCAGGGCGACTGGCAGGAGCGCAACTTCCGCCGCTATTTTGATTACGTCGCCGGAAAATATGAAAAACCTGTCGTGTCGCTGCGGGATAGCCGTCCTTTTGTCGCATGGAACGATTTAATCTACGCCGCTGCGCCCGGCATTCCAAAAATCGCCGCTGAATTTCTCGATTGGCATGCGAATGGAACCATCCCCGCGCCATGCGGTCTGCCGGCGGCGCTACGCGAATTCGCGGAAACCGGCCGCTGGCCCCACGAAACCCGCGCACTCCCCTGGGCCACCCCACCCGGCCGCGCACATTTGTCCGAGTTACCGCAAGTGTTGGCGAAAATCCGGGCGCTTGCAGATAAAATCCATCAGGTTGGTTAGACCAACCGCTCCTTCAACCAATCCCGCATGTAGCAATTGATGTCCCAGAGGTTGGCGATGGGTTGCTTGGTGTTGGGCAACAAAGTCATGTACGGCGGCGGGCCGAATTCCGGGCAGATGGGCAATATTTCGCAGCCTTCGGCGCGGCGGTGGGCGGCAATCACCTTCCACCAGGCGAGGTGCGCCTGCAGGTTGGGCGCCCAGAGCGGGTCACGCGGATCCGGAATCTGCGGCCCTTCGGCATGGCCGACGCGGGCGTGGATGGCGTAGCAACACTCCGCCGCCTTCGCCACGGACGATTGCTGTCCTTCGAGTAACGACTCATGCACGCAGCACCAATGCGAGAAATCCGCGGTCAAACGCAGCTTGGGCCGGGCGGCCAGTATTTGCATCGTACTGGGAACACTGAACAAGGCGCGCCCACGATGCGTTTCATGATAAACGGGCAGACCGTGTTTTTTGGCCAGCGCCTCAGTGTGGTCAAAGATGGCGAGGTTTTCCTCCAGCGTAAAATAGTCGCAACCGGTATGGGAGTTCAAGTAGAGCGGTTTTAATATCAGCGCCCGCTCAAACTGCTGTGCATAACTCGCCATGTGCTCCGACGGATTTTTGCCACTGGTGCGCCACTGTTGCGCGACGACGGCCAGGCCCAATTTATCGAGCGATTGCCGCGCGCGCTTGCACGCTTCCATTTCCAACGGCACGTCCACCTCGACGCCGTCGAAGCCGCCCCGCTTGATTTTCGCAAAACGCTCCTCCAGCGTGGGCAAATCCTCGAGACCCCAGACGGATCTAAAATACAAAATTTTCATCGGAGGAGTGAAAGTATTTAGCCGAGTTTGATAAACACCCGCCCGCTTTCGACTTTCACCGGGTAGGTCTGCAAATTGACGCAAACCGGCGCGCCCTGGGCTTTTCCCGTCGTAAAATCGAAACGGCCATTGTGCTTGGGGCATTCAATGATGTGGTCCATGACAAACCCGTCGGCGAGGTGGACCTGCTCATGTGTGCACAAGCCATCCGTGGCGTAGTATTTATTATCATTGGAACGATAGAGCGCAAAAGTACGCCCGCCACTGTCAAAACGACGCACATCCTCGGGCTCGATGTCGCCAACCGCGCAAGCGTCAACCCAGCCGTCTTTAATTTCGTTTTTCATGAGTGTGGTCTTTGGCAAAAACAGATTAGCCGGGGAGTGGTTTGGCGCCGGGGGGCAACTGCCGCTGGACAAAATAGGTTGGGTCTTTGGACTGCTGCCACAATGCGGGAATAATTTCCCGATAGGTTTCCCAGAGCCCGTTATACGGCTTCGGCAGGTCCGCCTTGAGTTCGGCGTGCAGCGCAGGCAAATTGTGGTAGGGCACCATCGGGAACATATGGTGCTCCAGATGGTAATTCATGTTCCAGTAAACAAAGCGGAACACCGGATTCATATACACCGTCCGGCAGTTGAGGCGGTGGTCCAAGACATTTTCCGCGAGGCCGGCGTGTTGGGTGAGGCCAAAGACGACGAGCAGCCAGGCACCGTAAAACGACGGCAGGCCGATGAACATCAGCGGCAGGATGCTGCGCGTATAAATAGCGAGGCCAATGGTCACAAGGTAGATGAGCGCCCAGATGCGCGCGACACGGTAAACCCGCGGGCGTTCGGAGTCGGGCACATACGTCGCCTCCTCGTCGGTGAGGCGGCCGCGGCAGTGCAGAAATACCCGGTGAAATTCCTTGGGCCCACTTTTGAGGCTGAAGAAAGCCATCGCAATGCCCACCAAGTCCGGCGGACGCGGCACGGCAATCTCCGGGTCGCGCCCGACAATGATGGTGTCGGTATGATGCCGGGTATGGCTCCAGCGCCAGGAGGTGGACTCACGCAACACCATAAAGGAGGCCATTTCATAAATGACGTCGTTCATCCAGACCGTCTTGAACGCCGTGCGATGGCCACATTCATGCCAGCGCGAATCGGAAGCCGAGCCATACAATACGCCATAAACAAAAAACGCCGGCACGCACCACCAGGTGCCCCAATAATGATAACCGAGGAAACCACTCAAGCTGAGGAGCGCGAACCAGATTAACGTGTCGCGGATGGCCGGCCCGTCCCGCCGCTGCATCAATTCCTTCAACCGCTTGCGGGAAATCGGGCTGGAATACCACTCGGCCGAGGCCAAACCTTTTTCCTCGGCAAGTTTGCTGTTCTTGCCGACCAGGCTGTAATCGTAGCTGGAGATTTCCACAGACATGGCTTAATCATCCGCTGGCTTTTGCGGCGAGATCACCGAGGTAATTTCCATAGGTGAGCAACAGCACCGCGGCGACCAGCACCACCAGGGCGAGGGCGACGGTAGTGTGCGTCAGACGGCGGCAGTGCTGCCACTCGCGCAGCATCACGCCCATCAGGTTGCTGAAGAGCACGAGCATGATCATGTGGATGGCCCAACTAGTGAAGGCAAATTTGTCCCCCATGTGCACGTGGCCAAGGTTGTAGAAAAAGAACTGGCCGTACCACAATAGGCCGGTGAGAGCGGCCATGGCAAAATTGACCGGCAGGCGGCTCTTTTCCGGCCCGGCGGGCAATTCGACCAGTTCGCCAAGGGTTTGGTGCCGCAGATGGAGATACAAACAATAGACGGCGGTGGTGACGAACGCACCGGTGTTGGAAAAAATGTAAACCACATTGCCCTTAAACACGCCCGCGCCATGGGCGGCGGCCACATCGACAATCGGCGTGCCGGCATCGAGCGCAAAGCCATAGACCGCCGAGAGCACACCCGCCAGCAGCGAGATCAGCAGGCCCTTGGTCAGCGAAAACTCCCCACGGTTGTCCTGCGCGGCCAGGTCATTTTCCTTCAACCGGCCCGCCCAGCCCGCGAAAGCGATGCCCAGCGTGCCCACGACAATGCCCGCAATCACCCACGATGCGCCGGTCTTGTGCAAGGTGTCACCCAGCGTGCCATGAACCAGCGGGGGAATGAGCGTACCCAGAACGCTGGAAAGACCGACCGCAATGGCGTAGGTGAGAGAAAAGCCAATATAACGGATGGCAATGCCGAAGGCAGTCCCACCAATGCCATAGGCCATCCCGAGGAAAAACGAATTGCGCATGGCGCTCGTGGGTGCTTCCCGCAGAACCGCCAGGAGGTCAGGAATCGTCAGAAAAGCGCCGATAATTGGCAGCAGAAACCAGCAAAACGACGCCTGGGCTATCCAATAGGTCTGCCACGACCAGCCTTTGACCTTTTTCTGCGGGGTGTAGCAACTGGCGGCAAAGACCGCCCCGACGGCATGCAAGCCGACTCCGAGCAGAGGATTTGGGGCAATGTCATTCATAGTTGGTGCTCCGACGGAAACAAGGGGCGGCTTTCCGTATTTCCCGCCGATGGCAAAAGGCAAAGCTTCGTTAATTGAGTTGGGCCGCAATGTCGAGCGGGCTTTGACAGGATGACGGCCTGGGGTCTTTCCCCAAATTGACCTGGTGACTAGCCGCCCTTTTTTGTCTTGTGAATTGCCGGGTATGCTGGGTATCCTAGTCGTGCTATCCAGTTGGCGGCTCGGTATTTCCCTCTTTCGTGAAAACCGTTGGCGGTGCTCGAAAAGGGTATCTGCGGAGCTTAAACTGGGGGTGCAATCATGGCCAAATCCCGCAAGGCGCTTTTTCTGGAAGTTTCCGAGTATTCGGTGCTGGCTGCACGGGTTTCGAACCTGGAACCACCACTGGTCATTGAAGCCGTGAAGGAAATACCCACCGGCACGGTCGATGAATTAGGCGCAGTGGTCAGTGAGTTGATGGATTTACCCTCAGGGCATTACGCCCAGACGGTGGCATCCGCCTATCCGATCAACCGATTCGTGCGCCGCAGTACAATGGAGAACCCGGCCAAGGCCAAGGACGTCGCCTTTCTGGCCGAGTACATCCGTTCGCAATTTCAGGTGGATGCGACAAAAAACATGATCGCGGTGATGAACGCCGAAAGCGGCCAGTCCGCCACCCCGGAATCCGGCTATTCGAAGGAGTTGGTTTTTTGCGGAGCACCGCTGGAGGAATTCCGCGAGCGGCAGCAATTCCTCGTCAGTGCGGGAGTCTACCCACACCGGCTGGAGTTGGGCAGCGTCGCCACCATTGCCGGCATGGGGAGTCTCCTGGAAGCGGAGGGCATCAAAGCACCAACGCTGCTGCTCGAAATCACCCAGGAAAATTCGCAGGTCTTTATTTTGCGCGGCAACCAGCTCGACCTGGCCCGGCCCATCCCCCAGGGCCTCAACCACATGTTTCCCATTGTGCAGCAGGAGCTGGGCTTGAAGGACGAGGAGTCCGCCAAAAAACTTTTTTATTCCAACACCTTCGACTTTACGGAAATGGGGCCGACGCTGCTCAAAAAGACGCTGAAGGAACTGCAGTCGTCCACCGGTTTTTACGAAGTGCAGACCGGGCAGACAATCGGGCAAATCCACCTGAGCATGCTGCCGAAAAATCTTTCCTGGATGGGCGGCCTGCTCGCGCGCACCCTGGGCATCGAGACGCTCACCCCGGAATACCCCGCCTGGCTGCGCTCCCTCGGCATCGAGGCCGGGCCGGGCGTGGAATTAGCCGCGCTGGACGGGCGCTGGCTGGGCCTCTTTGGCCTGATGGTCAAATACGAAAACAAGCCCGAGGCAAAACCCGACGCAAAAACGGAGGCTCCCAGTGCTCGCGCGTAAGAAAAAAGTCGAGCCGGTCCTCAACTGGCACCCGAACTTCCGGGTGGTCGAGTTGCTGCCGGACATCAAGCAGGTGCGCACGGGCTTCCTGGTCAATTTTATCGCCATCACCCTCGCCCTGGTGGCCCTGAGCTGGACGGTCGCGACCGAAGTCGAAATTCACAACGTCAACCGGGACATTGACCGCGCCCAAGGGCAGATCAACGACAGTTCGAGAGCGAACACCAAGAACCTGGCCAACAGCAAACAATTTGTCACCAAGTCCAAATCGCTGCAGTTTGCCGCCAAATTTTTTGCGGAAAAATTGCCCCCGCTCGATCTGCTGAACTGCCTGCTGGACGCCCGGCCGGACAACATTCTCTTCGACACCGTCGAACTGAGCCCCTTCATCATTGACTTGGGAAGCAATAAAAAAGCCATCACCCAGCGCATCATCGTCAGCGGCACCCTGGCCAGCGAGACCTCCCTGGGCCTGGACAATTTCGTGAAAAAAATCCTCGCCAACCCGGTCGTAAAAAGCCGCGTGGTTGACCCGGACAAGAACCTGAAGACCGAGACCAAACACGATTCCGCCGCAGGCGTGTTCAAGTTCACCATCACGCTCACCCTCAAACCCTCCGCATGAAGCCCAAGGAAGTACTTGCCAAAATATTGGCCTACCCCCTGGCGCTCTCGCTGTTGGGGGCGGCCATTGTGCTCGCCGGCTGGGCATACTGGCGCAGCTCGGGCACGCTCGTTGACGCGCACACGGAGCTCGACACCGTCACCCAGCAAAGCGACCGCATCTCCAAAAATAACGCCAGCAGCGAACTACTCGACGAGCAACTGGCCGAGTTGAACACCGACGCCACGAAACTGACCAATGGCCTGATCAACCCCGTCGAAGACATCGCCAACCAGCAATATTTTTATGATCTGGAGCACACCGCCGGCCTGGAGCAACTGGCGGACCCCCTCCACACCACCACGGATCACAGCAAGGATCCAGCCGAGCCCTCCATCGCCACATTCACGCTTTCGGTAGCAGGCCATTGGGAAAACATCCTCTCGTTTCTCTACGCCCTGCAAAGCGGCCCCCACCCGCTGCGCATCACCCTGATCCAAATGGCTAAATCGCCGCAAATTCACAGCGCCACCGGCGGCGATGTGGGCCGGCTCAACATCACCCTCACTGTCGAAATGCTCGGCAAATGAAACGCTTTCACTTATATCGGCGCCCGAAGGCACGCCTACTCATCGCGATCGTGGTCGCGCTGGGCACCACTCTCGCGCGCGCCACGGCGGCGGATGAACCGGCGGCGCCCGCACCCGCCCCGGGGGCTCCGGCGGCAGCGCCAACCGGCACCTGGTACGTCTTTTCCCCGCCCAAGGAGGATGAAGTACTCGATCCCCAATCCCGCATCAAGTTACTCAACCTGACCAAAGTCTTCCTGGAGCGCAACAAGCCCGACCTGCTCGCCCATTTGAACTCGGCGGAAAACCCATTTTTCGCCAAACCGCCACCGCCGCCACCCACCCCGGAGGTGGCCAGCACAACCACCAGCAACGCAGCCTCCAGTGAACCGGCGGCGCCGACGAAGTTATCCGATGAGGACAGACTCAAGGCCATTGCCGAAAAACTCCAACCCACGGGCATGATTGAAGGAGCGCAGACCCGCCTGGTGACGCTTTCCAGCGGTGGCACAATCGAAGTCGGCCAATCCTTCACGGCCAACGTCCCCCCCGACCTGACGGTGCTCAACATCACACTGGTGGACGCGAATGAAAACGAGTGTGTCTTGAAATTGAACTCCACCACTTTGCCGGTTTCCTATGTGTCGAAGCCCATTGGGGCTTCGCGTTCCCCTTCTTCCAACTCCCCGCCTCAACCCAAGAGCCGTGACTAACGGCCCCCGCGCTATGAAAAACCTCCGCTCACTCCTCGCCCTGTTTTTTGCCACGGCCAGCCTGACCGCGCAGATAGCGCCGGTGCCCGCTGCGCCTGCCCCGACCACTTCCACATCAGAGCCGGCACCTGCGGCACCTGCCCCGGCTACCGCCACATCAGAGCCCGCGCCCGCGGCACCCGCCCCGGCTACGGCCACGTCGGAACCAGCACCCCCAATGCCGGCAACTACCTCGGCGCCGGCGGTAACCGCGCCCGAGACGCCAACCAATCCCCTGGCCCCGGCGCCGGCCCCCGCCGCTGTCAGCATCAACCTGCCCAGCGCAACTGCAACCACCGCGAGCACGGACACCAACGGCACGACGTCCAACATCATGCACAAGGCGAATTTCCCCAACGAAGATGTCCGCACCATTATCAGCAGCGTGGCGACCCTGTTCAACCTGAACGTGATGATGCCCGAAACCCTTACCGGGACCGCCACCCTTCAGTTGCATGACGTAAGCTGGCAGCAAATTTTCCATTACGTGCTCGACCCGCTGGGCTTCACTTACACCGTGGACGGCACGGGCGTGAACGCGGTGATTCTAATCAAGAACAAAGCGGACGTCGCCAGCGAACCGATGGAAACTCGCGTCATCCCGGTCAATTCCGCCCAAGCCTCCGACCTGGCCAAGTCACTGACTTCCTTCCTGGACACCACTTCGAAGCCGCCCGAAACCATCATCCCCGACGCCCGCACCAACTTCCTCATCATCACGGCGCATTCGAGCCATCTGAACAACCTCCAGGAAGCCATTGAGCGTCTCGACAAGCCCATCTCGCAGGTCTTTATCGAAAGCAAATTCATCCAAGTACAGGCCAACGACACCAAAGACCTCGGCATTGACTGGAATTTCAACGGCACGCCGCTGGGCTCGGTCGGCTACGCCTACCAATACAGCATCTTTGATGGCTTGGGCTCCATCGGCGCCACGGGTGCGCTGCCCTCCACCGGTTTGCCGCAATTGACGCTGGGCCAGACCGCCGCCTCACCGAACCCAAACAACAACATCAATAACTCCCAGTCGGCCACGAGCCTGAACCCCACCGCGCCCCCGCGCAAAGCCCTCGACCTGGCCGTCTTCAATCAGGCGCAATATACGGCCGTGCTGAATGCCTTCCAGTCCATCACCGACGCGAAACTTATCTCCGACCCGACGGCCGTGACCATGGACAACCAGGAGATAACCCTGTTCAGCGGCACGAATATCACCGTGGTGTTTCCGAGCGTCAACAACTCCAACGGCGTGGCCACCGCGGGCAATAATACGGTTTACCAAATCGGCATCACGATGAAGGTCAAGCCCCACGTCACCAACAACGGCTTCATCAACATGATCCTCAATCCTGAACTCAGCAGCATCAACGCAACCTCGGACACGTATTTCAACGGCACTTACCCGCGCATCGACACCCAGCGCCTCACCGACGCCAACGTCAGCATCAAAGACGGCTTCACGCTCGCCGTGGGCGGCTTGATTCAGGACACGGACACCAAGGCCACCACCCAGGTGCCCATCCTGGGCGATATCCCGATTGTCGGCGAATTCTTCAAGAGCAAAAGCACCGTCCACGTCCGCAACAACCTTCTCATCTTCATTACCGCCCGCACCCTCAGCAACGACGGCGCCAGCTACCGCGACGTGGTGGACAACAACATGATGCTGCGCTCCGGCATTACCGCGCCAGAAATCCCCGGCTATTATTACAACAATCGCTCCACCGACACCCCGGGCATGGTTTATCCCTCCAAAACCGAGGCGCAAAATATGGACACGGTGCAAAAATTGCGCGACCAGGCAGCCCAGCTGAAAGCCATACAGGACACCAACGATCAACTGCAGCAGGCCTACGGGGTACTCAAGGCGCAGCAAAAGGCCATGGCGCCCACCCCCGAGGGTGGCAATCCGGCCCCATCCACCGCGCCCTCGGGGCAAATCCGCCATTAGTGGGCGAGGGCGGCCAAACCTTCGCATAATATTTTTGGATAAATATTAATTAGCAGCCGCCCATTCCTCCTGCTTGCCAAAGGGCCGCTGACGCGTTTCTTTGCCAGGATGGACTTCCGCCTCCAAGCCGGTTTCGCGCCCACGGGCGACCAGCCCGCCGCCATCGCCGCGCTGGAAAAATCCCTGCAGGCCGGCCACCGGTTTCAGACGCTCCTTGGCGTCACCGGCTCGGGCAAGACGTTCACCCTGGCCAATCTCGTGGCGCGCCTCCAGCGCCCGGCCCTCGTCATTTCCCACAATAAAACGCTGGCGGCGCAGCTCTACAGCGAATTCAAGGCCTTCTTCCCCGACAACGCCGTTGAGTATTTCGTCAGTTACTACGACTATTACCAACCGGAGGCCTACGTTCCGCAAACGGACACCTTCATCGAGAAGGATTCGTCTATCAACGACGAGATTGAGCGGCTGCGCATCGCCGCCACGAGCGCGCTCATCAGCCGGCGCGACGTGATTGTGGTCGCCAGCGTTTCGTGCATTTACGGCCTTGGCTCACCGGAGGATTTCCGCGCGATGATGATTCCGCTGGCGCCGGGCGCAGAGATGTCCCGCGAAACCTTCCTGGAGCGCCTCGTCGAAAATCTTTACGAACGCAACGACATCGCCCTCGAACGCGGCAAGTTCCGCGCCCGGGGCGAAGTCGTGGATGTTTTTCCGGCGTACATGGAAAGCGCCATCCGCGTCGAGTTCTGGGGCGGGGTCATCGAGTCCATCCGCCCGCTGGATCCGTTAACCGGCGACACGGGGGCGCCGTTGGAAAAATTCAGCCTCTACCCGGCCAACCAGTACATCACACCGCGACACAAGCTCGCCGCCGCCATCGCCGGCATTCGCGCCGAACTGGAGGAACGGGTGAAATATTTCGAGCGCGAGAACCGCCTGGTCGAGGCCCAGCGCATCCGCCTGCGGACGGAATACGACCTCGAAATGCTTTCCGAGATGGGTTTTTGCAACGGCATTGAAAATTACTCGCGCCATATTGCCGGCCGCGCGCCCGGTTCGCGGCCCTGGTGCCTGATCGATTTCTTCCCCAAGGATTTCCTGCTCTTTATCGACGAAAGCCACGCGACGGTGCCCCAAATTGGCGGCATGTATGCCGGGGACCAATCACGCAAATCACGCCTGGTGGACTTCGGGTTTCGCCTGCCGTCGGCGCTCGACAACCGCCCGCTCAATGCCCGGGAATTTTCCGAGGTTACCGGACAGACGGTCTTCGCCTCCGCCACGCCAGCGCCTTACGAATTAAAGATTTCCTCAGTCGTAGCCGAGCAACTCATCCGCCCGACGGGGCTGCTGGACCCGCCGATGGAAGTGCGCCCCATCCGCGGGCAGGTGGAAAACCTGCTGGGCGAAATTCAAGCTGCAGTGGAAAAGCATGAGCGCGTGCTCGTCACCACGCTCACCAAACGCATGGCGGAGGACCTCGCCACCTACTTGCGCGACGCCAAGGTGCGCGTCGAATACCTGCACAGCGACATTGACGCGCTGGAACGGGTGGAAATTCTGCGCCGCCTGCGCGGAGGGGAATTTGACGTGCTCGTGGGCGTCAACCTGTTGCGCGAAGGCTTGGATTTGCCGGAAGTCGCGCTCGTGGCCATTTTGGATGCAGACAAGGAAGGCTTTCTCCGTAGCGAAACCAGCCTCATCCAGACTTCCGGCCGCGCCGCGCGGCATGAGCAGGGCCGCGTGCTGCTCTATGCCGATGTGATGACGAATTCGTTGAAGCGCGCCTTGGAAGTCTCGCGCTACCGCCGGGAACGGCAGTTGGCCTACAATACCGAGCACGGCATCACCCCGCGCGGCATTTCGCGCGGCGCGCAGTCGAGCCTGCATTTGTACAAGGATGCAGAGCCCGACCCCGTCAGCGTGGCCGAGGCCCACGGCGACCGCGAAGTGGCGGCGGTGCTCGCCGAGCTCGAACAGGAAATGCTGGATGCCGCCAACAAGCTTGAATTCGAACGCGCGGCCATCCTGCGCGACCAGATTGAAGCGCTCAAAAGCGGAAAAGCCGGCTCCACCTCGCCCGGCCGGCGTGCGCGCGGCAGCACACCCTATCGCAAAGCCGCAAAAAAACCGTCCGCACGGCGCTAAGACTGGATTCGGACTTTTCGTTGCGCCTTCATCCCGCCCTCGTCATTCTTGCCTCCTTCCGTGCCGAAAATCAAACGCAGCTCCATTGACGATGTGCGCGCCCGCGTCAGCTTGTACGACGTGGTCTCGCCCTACGTGAATTTAAAAAAAGCCGGGGCAAAGTGGAAGGGCCTCAGCCCGTTTTCCCAGGAAAAAACGCCGTCGTTCTACGTGGATCCCGGCAAAAACCTCTATTACTGCTTCAGCTCGGGCCAGGGCGGCGACATCTTTAAATTCGTACAAGACAAGGAAAACCTCGGTTTTCAGGAGGCGGTCGAAGCCCTTGCCGCGCGCTTCGGCATCACGCTGGAATACGAGGAGGGCGCGGTGGGCGGCGGGCGCGAGGCCCAATCGCTGCGCAAGGAATTATTCGACCTCCATGAAGCCGCAACCGCCCACTTCCATGCCGCGTTTTTACGCAACGACGATGGCGGCACCTTCATCCGCAAATACTGGACGGAGGCGCGCCGCTTCGACCTCGCGCCGGCCAAGGAATTTAAAATCGGCTGGGCGGCGGCGGATGGCGGTGGATTGCTCGAAGCATTGCTGAAATCCAAAAAATTTGCGGCGGAAACCTACCTGGCCAGCGGCCTGTTTTTTTACCGCGAGGGCGAGCGCGACCCGGCGCGCGGGCGGCCACGCTTCCGCGGCCGGCTGATGATACCCATCCGCGACATCCAAGGCCGCGTTATCGCCTTTACCGCGCGGCAGACGGAGCGCACGCCGAGCGACGACCCGGCCCGCGAAGCCAAATATGTGAATTCACCCGAAACGCCGCTGTTCCGCAAAGGCGACGTGCTCTTCAACCTCGACCGCGCCCACACGCCAGTGCGCGAGGCCGGGCGCTTTGTGATGGTCGAAGGCCAGCTCGACGCGCTGCGGTGCTGGTCGGCGGGCGTCACCAGTGTGGTGGCGCCACAGGGCACGGCGATAACGGAAAACCAATTTCTCCTGCTACGGCGCTATGCGGGGCGGGTGGATTGCCTGCTCGATGGCGACGCCGCGGGCCAAAAGGCGGCGATGCGCGCGCTGCCACTGGCACTCAAAGCCGGGCTGGAAATTCGCTTCCTCCCGCTCGCGGCCGACGAAGACCCCGACGAGCTCTTTTTGGCGAAAGGCGCCACCGCCCTGGCGGAACTGGACAAAAAATCCGAATCGGCCATGGCGTTCGCCGTGCGTTCGCTACTGCCATCATCCAACCCATCGCCCAGCGAAAAAGCCGATGCCTTGCGTGCGTTGTTTGAGATCTTGGAACAAGCCGACTCGGCGATGATGCGGGCAGATTACCTGGCTGAGGCCTGCAAATATGCCGGCGTGGATCGCACGGGGGCAGAACGGGACTTTGCGCGCCATCTGGCCCAACGAGCGAGGCGGGCCGCTCCAAATCTAACGCTCAATAAAGAAGGTTTTCCTCCGTCCGGCACCCCAGGTTCAGAGGGGAAAAACCTTAATGACAAGTTGACAACGGCCGAATATGAGCTATTAGTGCTCGTTTTGCATCATGAAGACCTTGCGCCCGCGATTGCCCATGAGATTGACCATCAATGGCTTGATACCCGGAAGCTGGAGGGCCGCCTCCTAGATCGCTGCCTCGCCGCCCACCGGGAGGATGTCTGGCCGGGCCTTGATCACCTCGACGACCTGCTTGAAACCGATGAAGAGCGCCAGGTGTTGGGCAATTTACGCTCCCGGCCTTTTCATACCGAGGAGCCGGTGCAAGCCGCCAACCAATGCATTAAAGCTATTTTTGACGCCCACTACCGCAGAGAATTAACCGAACTCAACACCCGCATCACCAACACATCCGCGAACGATCCCGCCACCATCGCCACGCTCCATCAACGCATCAAAGAGGTGCAAAAACTGCTGCGCCAACCGCCAAAAATAACTTCGACTGAAGCTTAATGTAGAGGCACTCCACTTTCTTTTTCTTGTCAAACTTACTTCCCAACCTTTCCCGGTCCATGGCCGTCAAACCTAAATCCGCCAAGTCCTCCCATACCGCCCGCGCGGTCAAGCCGGCCAAAGCCGCCAAACCGGCTGCACACGCGCCGGCCCCGGCCAAGGCTGCGGCCAGCCACGCGCATTCGCCCAAGGGTGAGGCCCATGGCCACGCGGATAAACTCCCCTTGCCCCTGGCCAACGGCCACGGGCACACGCATGGCGCCGTCGTCGCCCACGCGCACACCCACATCCCCAGCAAGGAAGAAGCAACGCGCGCCGCGATTGAAGCCGCCACCGCCGACCCGACTTCGCCGAAAAACGTCCGCCTCAACGAAAAAATCCGTCACCTGATCCGCCTGTCCAAGGAACAGGGCTATATCACTGTCCAGAACATCAATGAGGCGCTGCCGGAGAAGGTCAATAACCCGGAGGAGATTGAGAATGTCATCAACATCCTGGAAAACCTGGAAATCGACATCCTCGACGCCGAGGAAGTGGAAAGCTACAAGCAGCGCCAGGAAAAGAGCGAAGAGGAGCAGATGCGCACCTCGCAGCTCGACATTCTGGACGACCCCGTCCGGATGTATCTCAAGCAGATGGGCCAGGTGCCGCTGCTGACGCGTGAACAGG
>JABDGR010000006.1 GCA_013285985.1 Verrucomicrobiota bacterium | reverse complement strand
GGACGCGTTTCTTGAAGTCACTATGCTTTTCATAGTGCAAACGCACGCCGTGGGCGCGCAATAGTTGTTCCGCTGCGCGCACAACTTTTGCCGGATTGTTCGCCTTGAACTCCCGCGCCATGAAGGCTGTGCCGACCACGCATGCCGGCAGCAACGCTTCGAGCACTTGCTCGACCGTGGGAATATCTTCGGTGAGACTTAAATCAATCGTCAGCACCTGCGGCCAGGAGGGAAACCCCCGGTCCGCGATGACTATCGTGTTCGTGTGCCGGAATCGCCCCAGCAATTCAAGGACGTTCGGATTCAGAATGCCGTGTTTGAGCATGAAAGAGACGACCTTAATTGCTCGCCGTGGGCGCGGGCGACTTCGCCGCGGCCGGGGCCGGAGTGCCGGATTCTTTGAAGAGCATTATATTTTGCCCGCTCATCGCGAGGATGGTCTTGTCTCGTAGCCAGCCGCTTTTGTCCACCAGCTCCGGCGGGCCGTTGCCTGGCCAATAGGCCTGTGTGCCGTCCGAACATTGAATAAGCGACCCCGCGAAGCTGGTGACCTTCTTGCCCTTGAGCGCGCCGACCCCGCTAACGAAACACGTCGGAGGGGCGCGTCCGGAGGTAAGCTTGACGTCTTCCGACGAAATAGGGGCGTTCACATCATCCGGAGCGGGTTTGGGTTTGGGCGTTGAGCTTTGGTCTGGAAAATCATCGGACGAGGACGTATGCGGCGGTTCGACCGAGCCACCCCAGGCCACCAGCGTGCCATCCGAGCACAAGACCATGGGGTATTCGTTTTCGGCGATAGCCGTAATCGTTTTGCCTTCCAATAAGCCATCCATTTTTATCAGGCGTAATTCCGCAAACTTGAATTCGTGTGGTGTGGGAGGGCTGTAGTGCCACATCGCCAGCGTGCCGTCGGAGCACAACATCCCCCAGGTGGTCAGGGTAACGACGGTTTTGCCAGCCAGCACCCCGCGTGTATTAACCACAAAGGGGTCACGAAAGCCCGAATAGCTATCAGCGGTACGCATCCCCGGACCCCATGTTCGAAAGCTGTAGCCCCAGCCGATGAGCGTGCCATCGTCACATAACGCCAGGCAATTATCCATGCCTGTTGATGGTCTTGAACCGGCATTTGGAGCAATCGCGACGATTTTCCGGTCCTTGATCACGCCCATGTCAAACAAAGCCGGTTCGTCCACCGGCTTTTCTTCATCACGACTCTGGCCTTCCGCGCCCCAGACATACAACGAGCCATCCGTGCACAGGGCATAGCTGTTTGTGCCCGCGGCCGCTATCATGGCGATTTTTTTATCTTTAAAGGCTCCGGGCCGGTGTACCAGCACTGGCGAGATGGCATAGCCCTCCATATTGGGTTTTTCCTTATGCAGGCTATGCTGGCCGTCGCCTAATTGGCCGAAAACATTACTACCCCAGGCAACCAGCGTGCCATCCGAGCAAAGCGCCAAAGTATGATTCGCGCCATGGGCGATGGCGGTGATGGTTTTGCCCTTCAGCACGCCGGAGGTGTCCACTTGGGAATTAATCGTCACAGTGGCTGGTCTGCGTCCTCCTCCGCGATTGCCACCCCTCTGTGGTTGGGTGATTACTTCTTGCGAAAAGGAGACAGTGACCCCGGTCGGCGCGGCCGGTGGCGTTGCCGGCAATGAACCAAGTATGTTAGCCGAATGCTGGGCCGCCCAGTCTTTGATGTACTGCTGGTCCTCTTTGCTGAAAGTGGCGATAGGCATGGAATACGACGGGCGCTGGCCCGCTGTCGCATAAAATGTAAGGACGATTAAATCCACATTGTTGTCCGTGAGGTCGTGAATGATCCCATAAATCCAACCGCGATTCTCACCGGAAGAAATGGTAAAGACGTGCCCATCGCTGTCGGTCAACACCCGCAGCATTTGTTTGGATGTGGATGAGGAAGCCTTCGCTGGTGCGCTCGTGGGTTCGTCCGGGGCGGCGTCCGCGCCGATCAAAGCGGAAAGGCTGCCGAGCATCGCCGCGCCCACGAGCCATCGGCGGAAATGGCAATACCTCAATCCTTGATGAATCGAACGGAGCGGCATGGGGTAGGGTGGCGCTTAATGTATACTCTACCTAAGTCTATTTATCAAGGTGTGATGCCCAAAGGGCGGCAAGTTTATTCTACGGGTTCACTGCCGGCGGGCTTGGCGCAGGCGAGGAAGCGGCTGGCCCGCGCGACGCGCTGGCGCGCATCGGCGCCGTGGCGGCGGCGGTCGGCGGGTCGGCAAATTCACCGGGCTTTCCCGCGATGGGCACTTTTTCCGTCGGGAGTTTTGGCCCGCCCGGCAGCTTCGTCGGATCCATTTGCGGATCCGGCGGCAATCTGAAATTTTCCATCGAGTCTGGATGCTTCGGGTCGAAGGTCTTCCAGTCATCCACCACGTATTGTGCAAACGGCAGCTTGGCATCAATGCACGCCTGGACAACGCACTTCGCCAGCTCGTAACTCCCATAGGCGTTCTGGTGGGTCGTGTCCACAAACGCCTGCGGCAATTTGTCCTGCCCGATGGCTTCGTAGAGCGAAGTGCTCATCGAATTGAGATCGATGTACCACGTCTTTTGCTCGCTGGCGACTTCCCACATTGTGCGGGGGTAGCTGCCGAGCGTCTGTTGCCCCTTGCCATCGGGGTCCCAAAAACCGCTCCGGAGGTTTTGCGAGGTCACGAGCACGGGAATCGCGCCCTTGGCCCGTGCTTCGCTCACGAATTGCTCGATATATTGCTTGAAGCGGTCCAGTGGCGTGGCCCGGTCGTTGATGCCAAATTGGATGAGGATGTAATCGCCCGCGTGGACTTCGCTCATCAGTTTGGGCCAGCGCAGTTCGCTAAAAAAGCTCGCGGCCGATTCGCCGGACTCCGCGTAGTTGGCGATGACGACCGGCGGCTTGAACCAGCGCGGGAACTGCATCCCCCACGCGCCCCACGGCTCCATCATTTGGTCCGTCATCGTCGAATCGCCCACGAGGTAAACCGTGAGCGGTTTTTCTGCGTTCGTGATTTCGACCGTGTCCAACGCCGGGTGCGCGTCGGTAAATTCGAGCGTTAATTTCTCATCCCAGTCCAGCTCCATGAACGTCATGGGCTGGTTGTCCTCCCAGTAGAGAAACAACTGGGAAATTTTGTTTTCGCGCGGCTTCATCCGCACGATGCTCCCGCCGGGAATCTGCGGCACCCGCAGGTGGGTGTAAAATTCCCGCGTCGTCCACTGGCCGACCGGGGTATGCACGGCTTCGAGCATCAGCCGCCGCGTTTCCGATTTCACTGTCGTCGTGGATTCACCTTTCGCGTCACCGAGTGTAACCTTCACATTGTATACCCCGGGCGCCAATTTCGCGGAAAAGAAAAACGGCTTCCCTTTCGCTCCTGTGACGTAGCCCGCCTTCTGCGGGTCGCTGCCGCCATTGTCCACCCTCGTGACGGTTGAGCTGAGGTCGAAGCCGTAGCCGCGCTCCATGGTGTAATTATCCTCCGGCTTCACCTGCGTGTAACCCGGTACCGGCTGCGGGCCGAAAGAAAACTTCAGGTCAACCTTGCCGGGGGCAGGGGCTGGCGCATCCGTCTGTGCTGCGGCATAATTTGGAAAAACCGCCAAAGTAAGCGCGACAGCGAAAAGTGCCGCAAACGTGATTCGTGGATAAGTCATGGCGCAGGGGTGGGGAAGCGAAGAATACACTCCCCGCGCGATTGGACAAGACCGGGAAATGTCAAAGCCGGTAAGCTTCAACCGCGGTATCGCCGAGGATGTGCTTTTGTTCTGCCGACGAAAGTTTGGCAATCCAGCCGCGCACCAGGCTGAGCCAGCGCGCATACTCGCACGCGATGAGGCCCACCGGCCAGTCGCTGCCGAACATCAGCCGCTTTGCCCCAAAGGCTTCGATCACCGTTTCAACATAAGGCAGGAGCTGTGCCTCGGTCCAGCTCGTGAAGTCCGCCTCCGTGACCATCCCGGAAATTTTGCAATACAGGTTTGGCCGCTTCGCGAGTTCACGAATGTTTTTTCGCCAAGGTTCAAGTAAATTGTCCTTGATGCGCGGCTTGGCAATGTGGTCGAGCACGAAAACCTGCTGCGGGTGGCGGTCCACCAACTCCATCGTCTGCGGCAGGTGATGCTCAAAAATCAGGATGTCGTAGGCCAGTTTGAATCGGCGCAGTTCCGCAATACCGCGGTTAAAATCCTCGCGCAGCATATAACGCTCATCCGCCTCGCCTTGTAAAACGTGGCGCACCGAGCGCAGCTTTTTGTCCGCGGCCAGCTTTTCCAAAATTGCGGAAGCCTTGGGGTCAACCAACGGCACCCAGCCCACCACTCCGCGGATGAATGAATGAGCCGCCGCCAGTTCGAGCAGCCAGCGTGTTTCATCCAAACTTTGCCGCGCCTGCACGGTTACCACACCGTCCACGCCTGCCGCATGTATTTCTCGCTCTAAATCCGCGGGAAGAAAATCTCGGCGGATGACGCGCATGGCGTTGTTGACCCAGCCGAAGTCCTTCGCATGGTAGCGCCAGAAGTGGTGGTGGGCGTCAATGACCGGCATGGCGGCTCAGCCCACTTCGACGTGGATTTTGGTGATGGCGTCGGGATTCTCCGACCACGCGGCGAGCGCCGCGCCGGCTTCGGCGAACGGCACCGTGCGCGTGATGGTCTCTTTCACGGGATAACGTCCGCTTTCGAGCATCTCGATGACATTGCGGAAATCCTCGATCGTCGAATTGCGCGAGCCAAGGATGTCGAGTTCCTTCATGACGAAAAACTTTGTTTCATAGGAAACCGGCGCCTTGGCGTAGCCGATATAAACGACTCGTCCGGCGAAGCACACCTGCTCGATGGCGGCCTGAAATGTCGCCGGCGCGCCGACGGCTTCAATGACCACATTCGCGCCGTCGCCGTTCGTCAGCGCTTGAATGCGTTCGGCCAGTGGTTCGGATTTAGAATTGATGACGTGCGCGGCACCGGCCTTTTTCGCCAGTGCGAGTTTGCCGTCCTCGATGTCCACCGCGATGACGTTGGCGCCCCGGTGCAGCCCCGCGGCGGCAATCGTGCCCAGGCCAATCATCCCGCAGCCAAATACGAGCACGGTGTCCTGCTTCGTCACTCTTCCCCGCGCCGTCGCATGAAAACCCACCGCCAGCGGCTCGACCAGCGCCAGCTCGCGCAAACCCCGTTTTGCCACGACAATTTTTTGCCACGGCACGGCAATGTAATCCGTAAACGCGCCTTCCTGTTGCACCCCGAGCGTCTGGTTGTGGCGGCAGGCGTTCACGCGTCCACTGCGGCACGAAGTGCATTTTCCGCACGCGGTGTAGGGCATGACGGTTACTTCCTGGCCGATTTTCAAATTGGCCGGTACGCCGCTGGTCACAGCCTCAATCGTTGCCGCGATTTCGTGTCCCGGCACGCGTGGGTAGGTGACCAGCGGGTTCGCGCCGCGAAAAGTGCTCAAGTCCGTGCCGCAAAAACCCAGCCGGCGCACGTGCAGGAGCACCTCGCCGTCCTTGGGTGAAGGCTGGGCCTTTTCGCCGTAGGAAAATTTTCCCGGCGCGTCAATGACGAGGGTTTTCAATTGTTTTCCTTTCGGCCGGACGGCCAGGTGAGGTTGTGCGCGGGCTTGAGGATTTTTTGCACCTCAGCCAGCAGGATTTTATCCAACGGTTCCGCGCTATCGTGTATATTCTTTAGTACGCGCGCGGGGTCGGCGGTGCCCACGATGTTCGTGTGAATATCGGGGTTGGCGAGCGAAAATTGCAGGGCGAGCTTGCCGATGTCCGAGCCTCGTACGCGGCAATGCGCTGCGGCCTCAGCGCATTTTTCGTGCAAAGCCGCGGGTGCCGGGTGCCAGTCGGGAGGTCCATCATTGCTGAGCAGGCGCATCGCCAGTGGTGCGGAGTTGAAGATGGCCACTCCTTTTTGCTTCAAATAGGGCAGCAAGTCCGCCAGTGCCGTGTCGTTCAGGCAATAATGGCAATACGATTGAATTTGATCCACTTGAACGCGGTCGAGCACATGGCGAAAGAGTTTCACCGGCAGACAGGAAATGCCGACGAAGCGCGCCTTGCCCGCCGCTTTCACTTTATGCAGCGCGGGAATTGTTTCATTCACGATTTGTTCCAGGTCGCCAAATTCCATGTCGTGTACCTGGATGAAGTCCACGTAATCCACCCCCAACCGGGTCAAACTTTCCTCCACGCTCGCAGTGACGCGTTTCGCCGAAAAATCGAAATCCTCGATTTCCGGCCCATAGCGCGCCACTTTGGTCGCCAGGTAATATTTGTGGCGCGGCACACTCTTGAGCGCCTTGCCGAGGATGGTCTCGGCGGTGGTCGCGCCATAGTAAGGCGCGGTGTCTATCAGGTTGATGCCTTCCTCAATGGCCACGTGAACCGCGCGAATGCCCTTGCCTTCGTCAATGGGGCGGAACGCCGATCCCAGCGAGGAACCGCCAAAGGCGAGGGCGGAAACTTTCAGTCCCGTTTGGCCGAGAATCCGGTATTGCATGAGGCAAATGACGCGCGGAGCGTGCGAATCTGCATGAGGGCGGCGGCGTTTTTTATCAAGCTGAAACGGATTCAGGGCGCGGCGCTGCGAACAACGTCCTCGTCATGGCGGGGAGTTGCCCGGTGGGTGCGGCGCTAAAGCCAGATGCAGGACGACGGGTTCTTCCAGGAGGGCTCCGTCGCCCTCGACACGCACTTGATAAGAAAAAACCGCCTCTCCGCCGGGGCTGACGGTGATGTGGCTGACGCTGACCGTGCGCGCCTCAGACCGATCCATTAAAACACCAAACGCCGGGCGCTCCGGTTCGCGGTGCAGGTGAAATTGCGCGAGGCCGGCAGGGGTGAGTTGATTTTTTGCCGCCCAATTTTTCGCAAACAGTTCGCGGCGTTGGCGCCGGATGTCCTCGCTGCGGAACGACGAGGAAGTGAAAAACGGCAGCGGCTCGGCCGCGGGATCTTCCAGCAAGGCGCGGGTATCCCAGGTCCATTTCACCGGTTTCTCGCCTGGCTCGAATACGAATAGATTAAAGGCGCCATAGTGCTGGAGCTTCGCCTTGGCCAGCCGTTCGCGAACTTCGGCGATGCTGGCCGAGTCCGCCAAATCGCGGGTCAGCATGCCCCGGCTGCGCGCGGGTTTTTGCGGTGTCTTCGGATCCGCCGGGTAATGGTTGATCATGGCCACAGTGAGTCCATGTGCGTTTACCAGGATCCAGGTGCCGCGAAAGTCGGCATCGGTGGGTGCGAGGTAATTTACTTCCAGGCGGCGGGCGGCGTTCGGGGGCAGGGCCGGCTGGCGGCTGCGGCGTTCGTCTCGGTTGAAGAAAACTTCGTAACCCGCGCCATCCGGATCCAACCACCAGGTTATTGTACACATAGGGCTTTTTGTTTTTATTGGAAATGCCGCGGGGATTGTGCCGGGCTAAAAGTCAGGTGTGGCCCGACGCCAAGTGGCTATTCTTTGCACGGAATTTGCAATTACGGCGCGGGCTTGATCCGAACGAGCACGACGCCATGCGATGGAACCGTTGCCGAAAACTGGTTCTCATAGGTGCCAAGGTCCTGCTGGCGCCACAAATCGCGCACCGCCCGCTTGCCGTCGACTCCCAAGTCTTTCCAATTGGCGGTGACTTTCTCCGGACCGGGTCCGACATTGAACAAGCCCACCGCCAGCGAGCCGTCTTCAAGCGGTTTGGCAAACACGAGGCCATTGCCGCCCCGGTTGTTGCCGCCCTGGTTGCGCGTCAGCAGGTTGTAATTCGGGTATTTGTCGAGGATGCCTTTGCTGTCGGGATCGTCCACCAGCAGCTTTTTCAGCGCGTTGTCCACGAGGTTGGCTTCCTGCTGTGTCAGCGGCGCGTCAGCGGGCTGCGCTGCGGGGGTTGCTGGGGCGCCACGACCACCGGGTCCGCGGGGTGGGGCGGGCGGCACCTGAAAAACCGGGCCGGACACTTCGCGGGCCGAGATGCCGAGAGCATCCTGGTCCACCGCCAGCACTTCATCGTTGGTCAGCAAGTTGAGCGTGAAATCGTCGAGCTTGTCCATGTCGCAACCGATGAGCAGCGGTGCGGAGAGCAGGCACCACATGCTGAGGTGGGTGTATTGCTCGTCCGGGGTCAGCCGTGTCGGATGCAGCGCCGAGCCGACGCTGACAACGCCGACGACGAGCATGTCCGGGTCGTTCCAATGGCCGGGGGCGGCGTACGGCGCCCAGTTGTCCTGTAGGAAGCCGAGCCCACCGACACGGCTCCAGGTGTCGGTGATGTCGCCAGTGGTTCGCCAGCTATTGGCCAGGCGCGCCCAGTCCTCGGCATTTTTGAGTGGCGCGGCGTTCGAGAGGCTGAAGATAAAGTCGCGCCCGCTTCCGCGCAGGGCGTTGCTCATGGATTCGACGTGCTCGACGTCGTTCGGGTTCCAATCGTATTTGAGGTAGTCAAAGCCCCACGCCGCCCATTGTTTCGCGTCGACAATATCAAAGGAAACGCTGCCAAAGCGGTGGTGTGCCCCATTGCCCATGGTGGCCTTGTCCCAGACGCCATCGGCGGTCTCGCTCGAGCCACCCGGATAGCTCGCGTAGGAGGTTATCCAGGGGGTGGAATAAATTCCGGCCTTGAGTCCCATCTCATGCAAGGTATCGCACAGCCCCTTCATGTTGGGAAATTTTTCATTTGCTTGCAGCGCATGGTCATCGTCGGTGCGGTTGCCCTGCCAGGTGTCGTCGATGTTCACATAGGTCCAGCCATGGTTCACGAGGCCTTTGTCCACCAGCGCCTTGGCGGCGTGGAGGACTTTTTCCTGATCTACATGGGTTGCCCAGGAATTCCAGCTGTTCCAGCCCATCGCCGGCGTCAGGGAGATTTTATCTCCAATGACAATGCGGAAGGTGCGGGTGGCTTTGCCGAGGGCGTTTTCCGCGGTCAGTTTGGCTGTGTAGTTTCCTTCCCCGGCCGCGACGCCCGTTATCTGGCCGGTGTCGCGATTAAGTTGCAGCCCGTTGGGCAGCCCGTCGGCGGAAAAAGTCATTGGCCGGTCGCCCGTGGCCGGGATGGAGTAAAGGAACGGGCGGCCCGGGCGTTCCCCATAGATGCTCGGCCCATTGATGCGTGGGGTGTGCGGCGCCGGCGGGGTGAGAATGTAATTACTGGCGTCGCGGCTGGGAACGGTGGCGGCGCCGGCCGTGGATACCGGCTGCGCGGCGAGTTTGGTCGAAAAAACCAGCGCCCAGGCCGCCAGCTGGATTTTTCGGGGTAGGGTTCTCATGGCTAACGGTTTCAGTTTCGCGAATTTTATCCGTAATGGGAATAAAAATCATCCGTCCCCGGAGCGCAAGTTTACGGCTTGGCGGGGCGGGGCGGGATGCGTTTACTGGCGCGAATGAATGTCGCCATTCTCGGAGCCGGTGCGTGGGGCACGGCGCTCGCCTTGCATTGCCATCGCGCGGGCCATGTCGTCACTCTGGCGCCCCGGCGGCTCGACCACGCGCTGGCGCTGGCCGCCTTCCGGGAAAACCGCGAATACCTCCCGGGCTTTGCGCTGCCGGCTGATTTACAAATCGGCCTCGAGGTTCGTCCCGTGCTGATGGAGGCCGACCTGGTTTTGCTCGCCTGCCCGATGCGGGGCTTGCGTGAGTTGGCCCAGACTGTCCGGAAGCAGATGGACGCCGCGTGGGCCCGGCCCATGTTCATCACCCTCTGCAAGGGGTTGGAAATGGACACTTTCAAACTGCCTTGCGCCGTCGTCGCCGAAGTACTGCCCGGCGCGGAGACCGCGGTGCTCTCCGGACCGTCGCATGCGGCCGAAGTCGCCGCCGGGCAGCCCACCGCGGTCGTCCTCGCCACGCAGGCTGGCGACGAACGCGCCCGCCGCGTGCAGGCGGCGCTGAGCGGCCCGACCCTGCGGGTCTATCGCTCGCGGGATGTCATCGGCGTCGAGGCCGCCGCTGCACTAAAAAACGTCTATGCCATTGGCGCGGGTTTGTGCGACGGGATGAAGCTTGGCGACAACGCGAAAGCCGCCTACCTCACGCGCGCCCTGCATGAGATGGCCGCGCTCGGCGTGCGTCTCGGCGGGCAAACGGCCACGTTTTATGGCCTCGGCGGTTTTGGCGATTTCGTGGCCACCTGCAACGGCCAGTGGAGCCGCAACCGCACCTTCGGCGAGGATATTGCCAAGGGTAATTCGCCCGAAAAATTACTCAGTAACCGGCACACCGTGGTCGAGGGCCACGCCGCCACGGCCGCATTCGCCGCCCTTTGCCGGCGCGAAAAAATCGAGGCGCCCATTCTTTCCGAAATTCACGCCCTCCTCTACGCCGGCCGCGATCCCCGCCAGGCCATCCAGCGCCTTATGGGGCGGGAGTTGAAGGAAGAGGATTAGTCGAGGCCGGCACGGGATTGATCGGCGCCAGGTTTTGCGCTGCCCGCATGCTATTGATGGCCTTGAACAAATCCGTGAGGGCCGCTTGCGCCTGGGGGGAATTTGCGCCGGTGCCTGTGACGGTTGCTCCCGTAATCTGCCCGCTGGCATTGGCCGTCAGCGAAATCGCGATGGGGGGTTCTAATGACTTGAAATATTCTTCGGCATCCATGGCCCCCCGGTCTTTGGTGACGATTTGGAAGGTCGAGCCGGCGGCTTTATTCAATGGTTTCACTTCACCTTTCAGGGCGCCATTTTGCACCTCGAGCACGGTTTCCGAATGGCTCGGGTCACGATTCAGGCGCAGAAACGTTCCTTCATTGTTTTCATCGAACGGGGCTTGGACGAACTTGACCACTTTGACTTGATTGTTTTCCTTCACCCGGATGGTCGCGCCATTGGAAAAAACCAAGGTTGTGCCCGAACTGGGGCCGGCGACAATGGTGGCACCCTCGGTGAAAACCTGGCCCTTTTGCAGGGAAGTCTTGATCCCCGTACTGTCAATCAGACTGACATCGCCGACTACAATAAGCGCTTGAATTTTTCCCTGGGCATATGTCGCAGCGGGCGTCTTGGCCGGAACCTCGGTAATGGACGAAAAAAGACTTGGAGAACAAACCCCCAAAAACAAAATCAGCACAGAAATATATCGCCATGATTTCATAGTCGCCCCCTGCGGGCGATTATGGATTCAGGGTGAATAAGCCGCGAGATAAAAAAACTGTAAAAATCACACTTCAAACACCGTGATTTCCGGGCGGCAGTTGAAGCGGATGTCAAAGTAAAGGCAGCCCAGGCCGGGGTTGACGTAGAGCGGCCCGGAGGCGGTTTCATACAGGCCGAGTTCGTACTGGCCCACCCCGGCCGGCAATACGATGGCGCCATAGAACGGCAATCGCACCTGGCCGCCGTGCGAGTGCCCGGCGAGCATCAAGTCAAACGTCCGCCCTTCGAGGTGCGAAACAAACACCGGGTAGTGCATCAGCACGATGTTCTTGGCCCCGGGCACCGGCTGCACGATTTGTTCCTGGTCGCACACCGCGCCAATCAGGTTGATCTGGCCGTGGTCGAGCGCCATGTTTTCATTCAATAGCCAGCGTCCGCCTGTGGCGGCAAAAGCTTCGTTGATGATCTTGAAGTCGGCCTTGGAAATATAATCGTGGTTGCCGGGCACCCCATAGAGTGGCGACTTGATGCCCTTCAGCACCGTCAGCGCCTCGTCCACGTGTTCAGCCTGCTCGACCAGGTCACCCGTGAAACACACAAAATCCGGCGACAGCGCGTTGATTTGCTTCACGGCGTCTTCCAGATGTGCTCGGTCCCCCTTGTGGTGGACGTCGCTGAACTGGACGAGGCGGTGCGTCGTCTCGCCTTGGCCGAGTTTTACGTAGCGGGTCTTGATCGACGAAGGCTCAATCAAGACCGAATCCCCAACGAGTAATGTGGCCGCGCCGGCGGACAGACCCAAAAATTGGCGGCGGGTGAGTTTTACGGGAGTTTTCATTGCAGGGCGTTTCGCCCGAATCTTTGTGAAAATAGGAAAAGACAAATTACTTAAACGCCTTACCAAAAGCAATTCCCATTCCATTACCCACGGACAATTCGGGGCAAAATAATCATCTTTAAGAAACTGAATTAGAGACGCTTAAGTAGAAAGCTAGCCATTGGCTTCTTCAGTGGGAAAATGAATCGTTTTTGTCTTTTTAACACCAATTAGGGAGATCCTACTCGGAACCAACCCTGAAACCACCGTATTAAGAAGCGCTTAGCGATTATCCGCCGCCACCGGCGTAGGCGCCAGATTAGAAGCACTACCCGTCAAACGCCGCGGCACCTCAATCGCCTGGCGGACGGCGAGCTTGTTATCCGCCGACCCGGTGAACAGATCTTCGGGGTATTTATAGTAATTGAGAATCCCGCGCAGAATGGTTTCGCCGTGGTAGGTGTTCACCGCCAGTCCAGCAATATATTGCAGGCGCAGATTGCGGTCTTCATTGATGGCCGCTCCGGCCAGCCACTTCTGCAAGTCGGTGGCGCGGCCCGCATAAGTGCCAAACAAATCCGCCATGTTCGGAAAGCCCGCATCCGCCAGTGATTCTTTGACCGCAGCATACGATGGGCTGTCGAGCCGGGTCTGCAGTTTATCCAGGTCAATTTTCGTCGGCTCGACTTGCCCGTAAAGCACGGCGTCGTAGCCGTCGCCCGTGTAATCATTGCTCCACAAAATGCCGTTCGGGTACACCTTGAAGAACGTACCGAGCACGCTTTTGGCCGTCTCGTTGTTGCTCTCGTAGAAAGGTATCCACAGGCTCATCACCCCGCCGGGGTTCAGGTGGTCCTTGCACATCTGGTAGTACTCTACAGTGTTAAGCGCCGCGCAGCCTTTCACCCACGGGTCAATTGGATCCGAAGTGATGACGTCGAATTTTTCCTTCGTCGTGCGAATAAAATGTCGCCCGTCGTCGTAAATCACCTCAACAATCTTGTCACCCGTGGGCGTGTGGACGATGGAGGGGTTGTGGTTCAAAATGTCGTCGGTGATGCCGTAATTTTCCTTCGAGAACATCGGCGTGACGTATTTGGGCACGAGCGGTTCGATGTCGCAGATGGTGATTTTCTTCACGCTCGGGTGCATCAGGAACGAACCGGCGGTCACCCCCGCGCCGCACGCCACCACCAGCACGCTCTCCGGCTCCTTCGCCGTCGTCAGCGCCGAGATATGGCCCAGCATCCGTTGCAGCCGCATGTCATGCGGGTCGTTCGACGCCTGCACCTTGCCGGCGGAATGGAAACTGCGCACGCCCGCGGCCGTCTTCGTCACCGCAACGGTGCCGTTCAGTCCCTCGCCGGCATACAGGCAATAGATCAAGCCGGAGGTGCTGTCTTGAGGTACTTCGCTTTCCGTGGTGAGTTCTGCCACCAGCACGTTGTTGTACGTCGCCACATGGCGGCCATAGGCAATCGCTCCCCAATAACCGGGAATCACCGTCGTGCCCAGGATGGGCGCGCCTATCAGCGTGAGCACCAGCAACCCCGCAATCCCAAAGCCGTGCGCCGCGCCCGGAGACTTCTCTTTCGCGTCGCGGGTGAAGTTGCCAAACAACAGCGGCGCCAGTGCCAGAAAAGTTGAGACCGCCGCCAGCCCGATCAGGATACGCTGCGAAATCTGCGTGCCCCACAGCGGTACCGAGACAATGCTGAAGAAAACCGCGCCAATAATTGCGCCGACGGTGTTTGCCGCATACACGCCACCCACCAGCTTGCCTGGATCCTGGTTGGGTGCGGACACTGCCGACAGCGCCAACGGAAAACTCGCACCCCATAAAATTGCCGCCGGCAGAATCGCCCACACCGTCACCGCCAGATCAAGTTGGAAAACATACCAGGAACCGTTTTTGACATCGCCAATCAGATCGGGGTTGATGGGCCAGTAGGGGATCGAGCGCGAGATATTGAACGCCGTCCATGCCACCGCGCCAATCAACAGCATCTGGCAAATGCCCAGCGCCACGCGCGGCGAGAACTTTGCCCGCGTCGCAAACGAGCCGAGGCTGCTGCCAATCCCCAGGCCGAATAAAAACACCGCGAGAATAATCGAGAAAGTATAAACCGTGCCACCGAGCAGCAGCGAAACCAGCCGCGTCCAAATCACTTCTGCGCCCAACGCCGTCAGGCCCGAAAGGCCGATGCTCGCATACACCGCCCACGCCCCGGGCACTTTTGCCGCGCGTTCAGCGGGCTTTTCCTTCCCGGCGCTCGCGGGGCTGGCCTCCGCCAGCGCCAGGGCCAGCAGGGCGATGGTGACGTTGATGGCGGCGGCGACATAAGTCGCAAAAGCCATGTCGTGCACGCGCAAAAGATAGAAACCCGCCAGCAGACAGCCGCCCACCGCGCCCACAATGTTCCCGCCGTAGAAAAACCCCAGCCAGGAAACTCCCGTCGGCGTCATCTCCACATAGCGGGCGATGGCCGGCAGCGTCGCACCCATCAGCACCGTTGGCGGCACCAGGCACACCGCCCCCACCAGCCCGCGCGCGATGATGTTCCAATAATCGTGGCCACCCGCATGCACCGTATAAAATTCACCGACCGCCGGAACCAGCCACAGCTCCAGCACGCCAATCAACCCGATGCCCAGTTCCAGGTACGCATAAACGCGCAGGGGATGTTTGCCGCGCGTCACGAGTCGCGACAGCGCCAGGCTCCCAATACACATTCCGCCCATGAAGCTCCCCAGGAGCAGCCCCAACGATATCGTCGTCAGCCCGATGACAAGCTGCAGCATCTGATACCACACAATTTCGTAAATCAGTGCCGCGCAACCGCTGCCAACAAACAAAAGCAGCATCAGGGGCAGAAAACGGCTCGCACGCGTTGATGCCGCGGAGTGGGTCGAAGGGGTTTCGGACATGGGGTAAAGGTTGAATGAATCGCAATTGGCCCCATCACTCAAAACAAAAGCAAAGGCGCCTATCTTGACCCCTCTATCAACCAACCTCCGGCCAAAAGGTAGCGACAATTATTAAACCCTTGGCCGCAAGGAGGTTCAGGCGGAAGCATGAATGTGGAATAGCTTTTTCTGGGTTGCGGGGTGAAGGCGCGGGGCTTAAGCAAACAGGTGTTGTCAACCAACGGAGCCTCCGATTCCGCCCGCACCCAATACCACGATTAGGCATGTGTTTCTCGCCGCGCTGGTGATTGTCCTCGCCGGCCTCGCCGCTTATGCCAACAGCTTTCACGGCGGCTTCGTTCTCGACGATTTGCCTGCCATCAAGGAAAATACCACCATCCAAAATGGTTGGGCTGCGCCGTCTTCGTCGACCAGCCAGTCTTCGGGAGTTCTCGAAAGAATTTACCAGGGCCTTCCCGCTCCTTTGCAGCCGCCCAATGAAGGGCAACCCGTGATGGGGCGCCCGCTTGTCAATGCATCGTTCGCCCTCAATTATGAGTGGGCGAAATCCCATCAAACGGACGCCTTTGCCCCTGAAGGCTACCATTTTGTCAACCTCGCCATACACTTGTTGGCTGGTTTGACGTTTTTTGGCTTGGTGCGCCGCACGCTGGAACTGCCCAAGCTCCATGCACAACTCAGTACTGCCGCACTGCCTGTGGCGTTTATGGCCGCGCTCTGGTGGACGGTGCACCCGTTGCAAACCGAGTCCGTCACCTACCTCGCGCAGCGGGCCGAATCACTCATGGGCTTTTTCTATCTTCTGACGTTTTACTGTTTTATTCGCGGGACGCAATCGCAGCCCCGGCTTTGGTATATACTCGCGACTCTGGCCTGCGCTCTGGCCGGTCTCTCCAAGGAAGTCACCGCCACCTTGCCACTGATGATTTTGCTGTATGACTGGATTTTTGTGTCGGAGAAATTCGCCGAGCCGTTTGTAAGGCGCTGGCCGATATATATCAGCTTACTGCTGGCCCTGCTGCCCATGGCTTTCCTGATCCATCATGCCGGCAACCGCGGGAACACCGCCGGCTTTAACGTGAACCTGAAGTGGTATGACTATGCGGCGGTACAATTCCCCGCCATTATGAATTATCTGAAGCAAGCCTTCTGGCCGCATCCCTTGATAATTGATTACCGCAACAACGACAACTTGGGTGATCTTCCGCTCACCAACAGCGATTGTCTGGCGATGTTTGCCGTGATGATGCTCGTGGCTGGCACGGCATATCTACTCTGGCGCAAGCCGAAACTCGGCTTTCTGGGCGCATGGTTCTTTGTGATTCTCGCTCCAAGTTCGAGCATTCTGCCCATCGTGACGGAGCAGGTGGCCGAACACCGGATGTACTTGCCACTGGTTTCGATGACGGTCTTTTCGGCCCTTGGCCTGTGGACGCTGTGGAAATGGCGCGCGTTGCCCGCAGCCCTCGCGGTCGCAGTTGCCCTCGGCGCATTGACTTACACACGCAATAATGATTACCGCAACAGTTTCACACTGTCACTGGATGCCGTCACCAAAAACCCGGACATAGCCCGCACGCATGCAAATTACGGTATCATGCTTAATGAAAGCGGCCGTATACTCGAAAGTGTCGCTGAATACCTGGCTGCCGAACGCCTCAAGCCCAACTACCCGGAGTGCGATGTCAACCTCGGCAACTCCCTCAGCGCGCTGGGCCAGAACGAGGAAGCCGCGAAATATTACGTTCGCGCCCTCCCCAAGCTGCTGAGCCAAAGCGACCAGGCCACCGCCAGCTACAACCTCGGCAACGCGCTGCTCGCCTTGCGCCGGTATGATGACGCCCTGAAAGCCTACAACTACGCCGGCGGCGTGGGCCACAACAGCCAGGCCTATTACAACATGGGTTACATTTACAATCAGTTGCAAAACAACGCTCAAGCGGTCGCTTGTTTTTTGCAGGCGCTGCATTTTCAGCCGGTCTATCCCGAATGTGAATCAACCCTCGGCAACGTCTACGTCCAGCTGAATCAGCTCGACTTGGCCGAGCAACATTACTTGCGCGCCATCCAGCAGGACCCGAATTTCGCCGAGGCCCACGCCCACCTCGGCATCCTCTACGCGAATCTCAACAAAAATGCGGAAGCGGCCAGGGAATTCGCGGCGTTCATCCAGCTTGCCCCTGCGAAATCGAACAGCGCCCCGGCTCACAATCTCCGCGGGTTCGTTTTGTCAAAATTGGGCCGCTATGCGGAGGCGGTTGCGGAATACGAACAGGCGCTCATGCTTCAGCCGGATTTCCCGGAGTGCGCCGCAAACCTTGCCGCCGCCCGGCAGCAAATCGCGGAGGGCCGCCAGTAGCCTTGATGGAACCCAACCCATCAAACCCAGCCAACCTACCCAACGCAGCCAACGCATCCGTGGCCCTGTTTTCAATTTTCGGTTAATCTGCCCGTATGAATCTTCACGCCCTGTGTAAGCGTGAAACCCAAAACCCGCAACCGCATCCTCTTTGATTCTCCACCAATTCAAGCCAATTCAAGGTAAATCAAACCAAATCAAGCCGCAAATTTCTCAGGGGGGGGGCGGGTTATGACAGCCAGGAAATTGACTTGCGATCTTGTCACGCACCCGTGGAAAATCACCTGACGGTTTTACCCCAAGCCAACTCCAATCATGCCTGCTCGCCTTTGCGCTAAAATATTTTGTTTCTTCGCTGCGAGTGGCCTGTTTCTCCTGAACGCGCCCGCCGCGGAGCCTGCGGCAACTACAGCCGCTGAAACACCCAAGCCCGCCATCGTCGCTGGAACCCAAAAATCCGTTTTCGGCCAGCTGCCCGATGGCACGGACGTCGAGCTTTACACGCTGACGAACAAAAACGGCGCCGTCGCCAAAATCATCACCTACGGCGCGACCATCGTCGGGCTGGACATGCCCGACCGCGCCGGGAAACTTGCCAACGTAGTCCTGTCCACGGATTCGCTCGCAAATTATCTGCGTTTTCCGCTGTCGGCCTCCGTCATGGGCCGGGTCGCCAACCGCATCGCCGGTGCGCGCTTCACCCTCGATGGGCACGATTACACCCTGAACGCCAACGATGGCGTCAATACCCTCCACGGGGGAAGAATCGGCTTCAGCAAAGTCATCTGGAAAGCCGAAATTCCCACGCTGGCCAAGGACGCCGGCCAGGCTGTGAAACTTACTTACGTCAGCAAAGACGGCGAGGAAGGCTACCCCGGCACTCTCACAACCAGCGTCACCTACACCCTGACCGACCAAAACATCCTGCGCCTGGAATATTCCGCCACGACGGACCAACCCACACCCGTCAATCTGACCAACCACGCTTTCTTTAACCTCGCCGGCGGCACGGGCGACAGTAATGCCTACGAACTCCTGATCAACGCCGATCGCTACACCGTCGCCGACGCGACTCTTATCCCCACTGGCGAAATCGTGAGCGTGAAAGACACCCCGTTGGATTTCACGCAGCCCGCCGCCCTCGGCGCGCGCGCCGCGGACCTTCCGGGTCGCCATTACGACCACAGTTTTGTTTTGAACCGCGAAAAGGATGCCGGCCAGTCGCTGACTTTTGCCGCGCGCGTCACTGAGCCGACCACCGGCCGTGTCATGGAAGTATGGACCAACCAGCCGGGGCTGCAGCTTTACACGAGCCAGTTGGGCGCGAATGCATCGGCTGGCCGCCCGGGCCGGGGTGGTCGCGGTGCCGGCTTCATCGTCCTTGAAACTCAGCATTTTCCCGACGCCGTCCACCACGACAATTTCCCCTCTATTATCCTCCGCCCAGGTGAGACGTTCACGAGCAAAACGGAATATCGCTTCACGGCGAGCTCGGACAAAGCGCCACCCGCCTCCGCGAAGTAATTCATTCCGCCATTGCCTCGGCCGGCGCTTTTTGCAGAATGCCCGCACTATTCCCCAATCCCCCAACCATGAAAAATGTCTTCAATACCCCGGCCGCATTCTTAAGTGCGCTTCTCTTTCTGGGCCACGGCTCTCTCCAGGCCGCGGCCCCTGCGGCCAGCGCGTCGAGTGCCACCACTCCCGCGCCCGCCGCATCGTCAGCCACCTCAACTGCTGCGGCAATTCCCGAAACGCTGCACCCGGCGCTTTTTCTCGTCGGCGATTCCATCATGAAGACCGGCACGCCGCCCGGCAACTTCGGCCCGTACGGCATGGGCTATGAAATCATTCCCCTTTTTGACGCAAAAAAAATCCATGTCTATAATGAAGGCGCGGGCGGCCGCAGCAGCCGCGGCTACATCGAAGAAGGCCTCTGGGCCAAGGTGTTGGCGCGGATGCAGCCCGGCGACTACGCCATCATGATGTTCGGCCATAACGACGCCGCCAACTCGGCGAATTATCCCGACCGCACCACTGTCCAGGGCAGCGGCGACAATGCCAAGGAAATCGATTCACCGGTGAAGCCGGGCACCAAGGAAACCGTTCACACCTACGGCTGGTATTTGCGCCAATACGTTAATGATGCCAAGGCCAAGGGCGTGACCTTGATTGTTTGCTCGCCCGTCCCCCGCAACCAATGGGTCGATGGCAAAGTGAAGCGCGGCTTCGACGGTTACGCGCAGTGGGCCGCCGATGCGGCCAAGGCCAGTGGCGCGCCCTTCCTTGATTTGAACACCATCACCGCCAACAAATACGATGCGCTCGGCCAGGACGTCACTTACGATTATTTCGCCGACACCCAGCACCCGACCAAAGCCGGCGCCATACTTAATGCCCATTCGGTCATTGAAGGCCTCAGGCAATTGAAGGATATGCCGCTTGCCCAAGACCTTCTCCCGGATGCGCCCGCGGCGGCCTCAGCCTCCGCCGCACCCGCGAAACCGTAGGTTGTTTTTCGCGCCGCCAAATCTCATTTCTGATCCCACGGGAAAAGCTCTGTCGGGTCTCCCGCGTAGCGTTTCATCTTGAGGGTCAGGGTGTCGCCCGCGCCCGGCGCGAGGGTGACGGTGAAGCTCGTTGAGTTCACCGGCACGGTTTTCCCATTCCACGTCACCGACTCAATCCAGTGCTCTGCATAAGCCCCGCCTTGCACCACGAATGTCCGTGGCTGGGCTTTATTCAGATTGGCGAAGGTCACCGTGGTGGTGGTGTCCGTCAGCCCGGAAACCAGTGCCCCCACATCTTCCGGCAGGCCGGCCCGTTTGAGGGTGGGGTTGAAGTAACGCAGCCGCGCATTGATTAGCCCGCCATCGCGCCCGCCGTCGGGCCGGGGCACGCAACCCATCATCAATTGCATCAACGCATCGATGGGGCCATTCGCCGGATCGTTGTCGAGTTGGTTGTCCGCCAGGCGCGTCTGTGGGGTCGTTTGGTCGGCGCGAAAATTTTGTGCATGACGTTGCATGGTTTGGTAATCGCGTCGCAGTGCGTCCAGCGGATATTCCGGATATTGCCCCTGCAGGTAGGCGACCCAGTCGTTTTGGGAGACGCGGGCCAAATCTTCGGGCTTCATCGACCAATACCAGACTTCCAGCGCGCCCACGCTCCACGGCTGCGGCCTGAAACTGTACCAGCCATTCGCGCCATACATGGTCGGATATTGGGTGACTCCGTTGAGGGTGACGGCGTTGGAATTGACGGAGTTGATCTGGTTGCGCCAGGCATCCACATATTTTTGATCTCCCCGGGAGAGCCACAAAGCGTTGATGAACCCAACCAGCGCGCGTGGGATGCGGTTGCGGTCGGCCGGCCGGCCATAACTCGATCCCTGCGCCGTGCTGATCGGGCTGAAGCCCCAGCCGTAGGCGTTGTTCCACCATTTGCCCTCGGGCCCGCCGATTTTTCCATCAAGCGCGACATAGCTGGCGATGACCCAGTTATTTTGTTTCATACGGTCGAGCCAGGCGTCCATATAATCCAGCACCCACTTTTTGTATTTCTCGTCGTGGGTGAGCATATACGCGGTGGTGACGATGTTGGTGACGCAGAGGTTGAGGAACGAGTCGCCCGCGACATCGCCGTATTCCTTGTAGTGCGCGAGCATGTCATCGTAATTTGCTTCGCCGTGCACGGCGGGGAATTTGGAAATGTCTACGGGGTCGCCGACCCAGTCCACCGGATTGGCCTTGCGCAGCATCGGGCCGCGGCTGCCATTGAGCACGGAGCGGATGATCTTGAGCTTCGGATCGTAGTTTTTCGCTTCGGGGTCTTCGTCCATGTAAAAGCCCGCGTAGCGCCGGGCGCGCTCAATCAGTTTCGGGTCGGTCGGCACCGAGAGGCCCTCGCGATTGTGTATTTTCGACCATTCTCCAAGGTGCATCCCATCCACCTGGCACTCGAACTCCTTGTAGAACATGCCGCCACTCGGCACCGGCGCCACCGTGGTCCTGGCGTTGGTATACTGTACGATCATCGCGTCGTTGGACTTGAGGTAGGTGTGCAAGAGTTCGTCCGGCCCGCCCATGGCGTGCAACTCCGGCCACCCGGTGAAGTTTTCAAAGGCGTCGTCCGGGCCGTCGTCCGCGCCCCAGCGCAGCACCGCCTGCAGGTTGCCCTGGTCGTCATAAAACTTGTGGTAAAACTCCATGCACAACGCCGACATTTCGCTAATAAACTGGCGCTCCATGGTGGCCCATTCGGGCGCGGCCATGGGCGTGTCCAGCGTGATGGTCGTGGCATCCGGCCTGGGTTTGGCTGGTGCTTTTTCACCTCCGGTATCGACGCTGGTGCACGCCGCCAAGAGCGCGGCCAGACAAATTGAAGGAACGAACACGGCGCGAATAATTTTCATAATACTGACTCCTGAGTTGGGGCGGGGTGGGTATGCGGACACGGGGTACCTTCATACAGAGGAAGAACCTGCCCCCAGTCAATTTTTTCCCGGTGTTGCCAATTGAAATCCGGGGCGGCAATTTTTACCGCAACTAGGGCGTGACCCGCAGACGGGCGAATATAATGTTGCCGACGAACGGGATCGTCACGGTCACTTGCTGGGTGCTCGAGTCCACCGGCGTAATCGTAATGCTCACGCCGCTTTGCCCATCCACGGCCGTCGTCCAATTGAGCATGTCGGGTGAGGATTCGACGGTCTCGGAAGTCAAGGCGGTTGCGGCTGCGGTGTTGCGGTTGAATTGGAAAACAAGCGCGAGGGTGTTGTTGATAGTCGTGAAAGTCGTCGTGGGCAGGATGATTCGGTCGGCGAAGAGTGGGTTGCCTCCAAGGGCATATTTAATGAGGTTCGGAATACCGTCGCCGGAGGGGTTGGCACTCTGCGCGCCGGTGGTGGCGATATTGAGGCCGAAGCTGTTTGCCCAAACAGCATACGGCGGAATGACGGTGAGCGTCGCGGCGCTGGTCGTGGCTGAAACGGTGAGATTGCCGGGCACGAGTGTGTTGTTGCCCGTATTGTATCCGTCGAGGGAGTTGGAAGCCGTCATCGTGTAGGAACCTGCTTCCGCGACCTGGATGTTGCTAAGCTGAAGCGTGGTGGTGGCTGAGCCCGAGACAACCGTGCCATCGGGCAGTGTCCCGTCATTGAGCGAAGTGCCATTTAAATTCCAGCGATAGGTTGGGGCGGTGTTATTTACGCCGCTGGCGCCGATGGTGCTGGCGGTGAAAGTGGTGTTGGCGCCGGCGTTGGCGGTCAGGCTTTGCGGCTGGCTGCTGATAGAGAGGGAGTTGTACGTCGTGTAGCTGCCGACGCTGGTGTTGCCGGTGATCTGGACATTGCTGGCGTCATAAATTTTAAAGCCCGCGCCACCAGAGATGACGACGTTGTTGAGCGTGATATTCGAGATAAGATTGTTGGCCAGCGGCAAGCCCCAGATGATGCTGTAGGCGCTCGCGTTAGTCGCCGTGAGGTTGCTGATGGTGATATTCTTCCACGAGGGCAGGGTCGAGGAGCTCAGTGAATTCGGCGGGTTGCTGTTGTCATTGCTGGCCGTGGTCGTCGTGACCGCATTCGAGACGCCGGTAGAACCCGGTGTGCCGTTCTGGTTATAGTAACTGTAAAACACAATCGGGCTGGGCACGTTCGTCATCGTCAGGTTCGAATACGTGACATTTGCCACCGGGCCACCCTGGGTGGCGTCCGCCTTCATTTTGATTCCAACTAGCGTGCCGTTAAAGGTGCAATTCATCACGGTCATGCCGTCGAGGCCGGTATTGGTCTGCCCGCCGATGGAAAGCCCGTGGCCGGTGCCGAAGGTGCAGTTGGCGATGGTGAGGTCGGTGCAAAGCGTGCTCTGCGGCTTGACCGCGATGTTGTCGTCACCGGTGGAGATATTGCAGCCTTGAATAAGGTAGTGGCTGCCGGCGGGGTCGATGCCGTCCGTGTTGGGCGACGTCGAGGAAGTGTTGATGGTAATGCCGTAAAGCGTGACGTTACTGGTGTTGCTAAAGGCGATATGGAACATCGCTGGGTTGGTCAGGTTCACGCCCGTAATCAGCAGTTTGTTGGTGTTACTGTTAATTTCAATGAGACGCGGACGGTTGAGGCTGCCATTGCTATTGAAGGCCGCCCACCACGCCGCGCCGTTGCCGTCAATGGTACCCTGGCCGCTGATTTCAACATTGGTGGAGCTCGAGCTGACCAAGACCAAATTCGAGGGATTGTTGCTGCTGTCCGGATATGTCCCAAAAGGCAAAGCCTGCAACGTCGCGCCGTAGTCAACCTGGAGGTTGGTATTGCTCCCGATAGTGATGGGGCCGCACATATACGGCTGGGTGGCCGCGGGGATTTCCACGATGCCTCCGCCGGCGCTATTGGCGGCGGCAATGGCGCTTTGGATGGCGCTGGCGTTGTCCGATGTCCCGTCGCCCTTTGCGCCAAAGGTGGTCACGTTAAAAATGGTTTGCGGGATGACTGGCTGCGGCGGCAGCGTGGCGGCAGGCTGCTGCACCGTGAGCACCGCGGCGTTGCTGGTGGCAGTTGCGTTGAACGAATCGGTGACGGTGATAGTGTAACTTCCCGCGTCCGAGGCCTGGACGTTGCTGAGTTGGAGGATGTTCGAGTTAGTGCCAACGACTTGGTTCCCCTTCATCCAGACATAACTCAGCCCCGTGCCGGCAGCTTGCACGACAAAATAGGTGTTGGTCCCGGCCAGGGCCGTTTGCGTCGGGGGCAGGTTGAGCACCGACAACGTGGCAATGTTGCTCGTGATGTTGCCGCCGTCGTTGGTGACGACGACTGTATAGTTGCCGACATTGCTCGCCTGCACGCCGGTGAGGGTCAGCGTCGTGCCGGTCTGCCCACTGAGGGCGGTGGTGGTGTTCAGATACCACTGGTAGGTAAGATTCGAGCCGGTGGCATTCACGCTAAAGGTTGCGTTGTCACCGCTGCCCACAATCTCGCTGGCCGGCTGGTTTTGGATGACGGGCGGGGGATCGGGCGTGCCGGTGGTCACGGTGAGCGTGACCGCGTTGCTCGTGACATTGCCGCCGGCGTTAGTGACGACGACTGTGTAATTGCCGCTTTCACCTGTTTGCAAATTGCTGAGCGAGAGGGTGGCTGTGGCCGAGCCAGAGATGACCGTGCCATCGGGCAAGGTGCCGTCGGCCAGCTGGGTCGTGCCATTGAGAAACCATTGGTAGGTCGTTCCGTTGCCCGTGGCCGTCATCGTGATGTTGGTCTGGCTCCCAGTGGCCAATGTCAATGACGTACCGCCGGAAGGAAATGTCGGCTGTGCGGAAATCACCGGGATCGCGGGGGTGTAATCTACTTCCAGGCTTTTGACGGTGATCGTTGTGGCAAAGGCCATTTTCGCCCACCGAAAGGCCAGAAAATCGAAAGCGGTGTTTGGGGTTGAACTGCTTTCAGTGGCGGAATTGCTGTAATTGCCGGAAATGCTTCCGCCACTGAGTGAATTAGTAAGCACCGTCGAGGTGCTTGACTGACGAAAAACGGTGTAGGTAAACGTGTAGTCCGTGCTGTTGGCGAGATTCTGATAGGTTCCGCCTCCGGTGCTTCCAATCTGTGTGAAATCCGTACTGGCAGAAAAAAGGTTGGTACTGGTAAGCGTCGTGCGCCGGTTGATGGCGAATGGATTGCTCGAACCTCCGGAAGTCATCCAACTGAAGAAAAAGCCATATCCGGAATCGTTCACAAAAGACGTGCGATTGCCGTTTGAGTCAAAAATGCCTCCGCGCATCTGCGCGACTGAAGTATTACTATTGAGGCCAGTGAACGATAACCGAAGCTTGACTACCATCGTGTCGCCAACGCCCAACGTCAGCGGTTGGCCCGAAGTGGTGTAATAGGCTGTGATGGTAGAAGAATTCCCCGTTGTGGGAGTTATGGTAAATGAGCCTTGACCCGACGTCACCGCGCCATCCGACAAGGTGTCGCTGCCATTCGAATCCGCCCATTGCGCCGACGAAGGTGGATTTAAGGTGGCATGTTCGCCATCCGCAAACGTGTCAGTGACGACAACAATCGGTGCCGCCGCCGCAAAATGCGGCAGCGCAAAAACCAGCATGAAAACCAGAGGTATTCTTGCCATCGTCATGGTCTTGAGCCCTATCTTTTAAGACCATGATTCTCTATACCTTATTCCCTCCGAATAGTCACCTTTTTAACATTCTTTAATGTCTGTCGCAAACACCCCACTTTCAGGCGCATGACAGCGCTCGCCCTTGTATTTGTACTGCATCGATCTGGTCGGGTAACTGTCCTTAACCAGTCACTCCTCGAATTTTTAAAACAAATTAACGATCCATCGGACGCTTAATTTGCCGTAGTCGAAGGAGCCGCATTTGTCGATATCGCCGGAGCCGGTGTTGTAGTAGCTGCGGTCGGCGCAGAATTCCCCCCTCGACCGCGGCGGCCAAAGGGTTGCGGCATCGGCACGGTGGGCATGGGCGCGGGGTCGGGATACTCGCCGACCACCGGCCAGCCGGTTTTGTCCCACGTGAGCGGCCGAACGTCGAGAATGGACGCGCCGTTGGGCGTGGTGCCGTCGTAATAATGGCAGCTGAACCAAAACTTGTCGCCTTCGGAAATAATCCCCGCGTGGCCGGGGCCGATGAAAGCGTGCACTTGCGCGGGCGGGCGACCGCCGCGGCCACGCGGGGCCGGATATTGGGAGGTGTCCATCATCGGGCCTTCATCGCCCAGAAAAAGCGTGCCGCCGTCGTGCAGCAGGTCTTTGCCGTCCTTGTCGAGATACGGGCCGGTGATTTTTTCGCTGCGGCCCACGCGGATGTTGTAAGTGCTCGAGAGTCCGTGGCAGCACAGGCCCCAATCCACAAAGAGGTAGTAATATTTGTCGTGCGGGTAGATGTACGAAGCTTCGATTTGGGATTTGTTGATCGGTTCTTCGAGGCGGCCTTCGGTGGTCGCGGTGGCGTGGCCGGGATTGGCCGCGATGGAATACAGCGGGCTGTCGGGAATGCGCTGGCCCGTTTTTTTATCGAGCGCGATGAGTTTGATGCCGGTCCAGAACGAGCCAAACGACAGCCAGAGTTTGCCGTCTAAATCGAGCACGATGGCGGGGTCGATGGTGTTAAAATTATCCTCTTTGACGGATTTGATGACCATGCCCTGGTCGGTCCAGAGATAGTCCGGGTCGGCCGGGTCGAGCGTGGGGTTGGTGGCCAGGCCGATGGCCGAAGTGTTTTTGCCAAAGGCGGAAATGGCGTAGTAAAGGAAGTAGCGGTCGCCGACCTTCATGCAATCCGGCGCCCAGCAATTCGTGCCGAAAAACCCAGGCACGGCATCGGTAAACCACGTCGCCGGGCCGGGCAAAGCGGGCGGGCCGGGCGTCCAGTTGACGAGGTCTTTGGAGCGATAGCACGGGACGCGGTTGCCGGTATAGAATACCCAGTATTCGTCCTTGCACTTGACGATAGTGGACGGGTCGTGGATGGCAACGTTGCGCCGGCCGATTTGATAGAGGAACTTGGTGGCGAGTTCGAGCGCAGTCGGAGTCACGGGGCTGGTAGCGGTGGGAAGAGCTGGAGTGACAGCCGTGGAAGCAGCGGCATCAGCGGCGGTCAGAATGCGGCTGGGGAGGGAAGCTCCGGCGACGGTGATAAAAGTGTTCTGAATGAACGTGCGACGTTTCATGGGCGGGGGTGGGGTTGCGCCAGCTTTATTCCCGCGCCGTCCACTGGCGAGCCAAAATTCCTTCCGATCCCCATCGCATCACCTGGCGGGTGCGGGCTCTTTGCCCTATCTACGCTTTAAAGGCCAAATTGGGTCAGTGCGGCTTTCGCAAAGCGATATTCGGCGATACTTTTCGCATTGGTGGACAGGCATTTTTTCCAAAAATCGCGCGCCCCGGGTACGTCCCGGTTGAGCAGGTGGTTGATGCCCACCAGGTAATACGTTTTACAGTCGAAGACGCGGGCCGGGCTGCTCTTGTCCGCCGCGGCCAGGAAGGCGGCTTCGCTCATGGTGCCGTTCAAATAGTTGCCGGCGTTTTTGCTCCAGGGGTCGTCCCAGGTGGCGATGTCCTTGGCCAGGTCATTTTTCAGGCCGCTCATCCATCGCCGCAGCACTTCGTGATAAAGCAGGGGAAGGGCGACGTTGTCGGTCTGCAGCGTGGCGGCTTGGTCATAGTCCGCGAGAGCTTCGGCGAGGGTGCCCATGACCTGCCGGTCTACTCCGCGCAAAAAGTAGGCCTCGAAATTTTTGGGATCCAAATTTATCGCGGTGGTGTAAAGAGTGATGGCTCCGTTCATGTCGTCCTTGAGCTCACTGATTCGGGCCTGCATGATCAGACGTTGGTAGGCGCCTTCGCGCGGGGGCAGGGTCGCAATGGCGAGGGTATAATCGGCCATGGCCGCCGTAAAATCGTTTTCAGATTCATAAACCATCGCGCGCCGGACGATGGCCCCGGCGTTTTTGGGGAAAATCTCGATGGCCTTGGACAAATCGGCCAGGGCTCCCTTGTTGTCGCCATTGCTGATTTTTTTATTCCCAGCGTCCTCCATCATACTGCTGGAATACATATAGAGGTTGTCGAGATCCAGTTTCACCGGGCCTTCGATGGTCCAATCACCCCGCCGGGGGTTGTCTTCGGTGTCGTCTTTAATGCCTGCGCGGTGGAAGGCGGAATAATACGGGCCCGGCGGTGGCAGGGGGCTCAAATAAACATTGCCCCTCCGTCCATCCACCACCATGTGCAGGCGGGAAAGCGCGTAGAGCCCCAAAGTGCCGGCATAATGTTTCGCATCGATTTTCATTTCCGCGGTGTTGGCTTCATGCACTGGAACATCCGTCAGGGTGAATGCGCCCAGTTTGATTTCGTCCGCCCAGGCTTCGGTGGTGAGAACCTGGCCGACGCCCGGCGTGTAATACATCATGGCCGCGGTCGGGGCGTTCGGGTGGGCGGCGTACCAGGTTTTCCATTGTTCGGGTGGCAAACTCACCCCGAAATAAGAGCCGGTGTCCACCAACAGCACGCCGGTGTCGCCATTGGGCAGAGGCGTTTCGATCCCCAATTGCACAAAGGGGTGAAGTTTTAGTTTCAACCAGCCGGCAGTTTCCGGGGGCAGGGTGGTTACGGCGGTGATTTTGCGGTGGTCGCCTTCAAACACGAGGATGTTGCTCCAAATCTCCGGCCAGCCGACCACGCCATCGACTCGCTCGCCCAGTCCGCTATCGAGGGCGACATTTTTGGGAGTGTTGCCCACCACCAACTCGGTGGTGAAGGAGTTTTGGCCGATAGTGAGGTGCGCGGGTTCCGAGAGGGAAAACCCCATATGGCCTTTCGAAGTCACGGAACCCGGCATCGTGTACACCGTTTCCAGTCCCAGAGCATCCGCTTCAGCGGAAGTAATGAGGGTCATGGACGCGCCGGTGTCCAGGGTGAAATTGACGGGGTGTCCGTTAAGCGTGGCGTCGGGAAAATCGACGCGATTGATCACATGCATGGTGGAGCAGCCGGACAGTCCGGCCGCCAGCAAAGCAAGTGCCCACCGCCAACGGATACCTGTTTCAAACGGGTGATGCATGAGCGCTTCGGTAACGATGGTCAAAGCAAAGGGATAATCCACCCTGCCTCAAGGCCAAATGCTAACGGTTAGCCCCTATTTTTTGCACTCGCCGGCTCTTGGCGACAGTCCTTATCAGTTTACTCGTCCCCGCTCAAAACCCAGGTGTCTTTCGAGCCGCCGCCTTGCGAGGAGTTGACGACGAGCGAGCCTTTTTTCAACGCCACGCGGGTAAGGCCGCCGGGCATGATGACAATTTTTTCGCCGTAAAGTATGTAGGGGCGCAGGTCAATGTGGCGGCCTTCGAATTTGCCGTCGCAATAAGTCGGGTGGCGCGAAAGGGAAATGGGCGGCTGGGCGATGAAGTTGCGCGGGTTCGCCTTGATTTGCTGGCGGAATTTTTCAATTTCGTCCTTCGCGGCCCACGGCCCCATCAACATGCCGTAGCCCCCGGCTTCGTTCGCGCTCTTCACCACGAGCTTGGCCAGGTTGTCCAAAATGTAATCGTAATCCTTTTTCTCCGAAGCGAGGTAGGTTTCGACGTTCGGCAGGATCGGGTCCTGGTCGAGGTAGTATTTTATCATCCGCGGCACAAAGTAATACATCACCTTGTCGTCGGCCACGCCGGTGCCGATCGAGTTGGCCAGCGCCACGTTGCCGGCGCGGTAGGCGGAAATGAGGCCGGGCACGCCGAGCATCGAGTCCTTTCGGAACACGGTCGGGTCGAGAAAATCGTCGTCCACGCGCCGATAAATGACATCCACGGGCTGGAGGCCCTTGGTGGTGCGCATGAACACGCGCTCCTCACGCACGACCAAGTCGCGGCCCTCGACGATTTCCACGCCCATCTGCCGCGCGAGAAAGCAATGCTCGAAGTACGCGCTGTTGTAAACGCCGGGTGTGAGGAGCGCGACGGTGGGATCCCGGCGCTTGGGGGAAATGTAGCGCAGCACCTGCAGCAGTTCGTCGGCGTATTGGTCAATCGGGCGGATGTTGCCGCGGGCAAAGAAACCGGGGAAAGCGCGCTTCATCGCGGCGCGGTTTTCCAGCATGTAGGAAACACCGGAGGGGCAGCGGCCATTGTCCTCCAGGACGAGGTATTGGCCATCGCGCCCGCGGATGAGGTCCGTGCCGCAGATGTGGATATAGATGTCGCGCGGGACTTTGGCGCCACGAAATTCCGGGCGGTAATGTTTGGCGGAGAGGACGTAGTGCTCGGGGATGACCTTGTCGGCGAGAATTTTCTGATTGGTGTAGATGTCCTTGAGGAAAAGGTTGAGGGCGGTGATGCGCTGCTTGAGGCCCCGTTCAAGCTGTGCCCAATCGCTGGCCGGAATGATGCGGGGGATCAGGTCGAAGGGAAAGATGCGCTCGGTGCCTTCGTTGTCATTATACACGGTGAAGGTGATGCCCTGGCGCAGGAAGGACAGGTCGGTGCTCTGGCACTTTTGCTCGAACTCATCGCGGTCAATCGTCGAGAAGCGGTCGAGAAATTTGCGGTAATGCGGGCGGACCCCCCGGGGGGGTGGCCCCGCAAACATCTCATCATAGAAGTCTTCGGGCTGGTATTTATCAAACATGGGCGGGGCGAAAATAGCGTTGCCGGCCCAAGCTGAGCAAGCCTCATGCCGATTGACCGGTCCACGCCAAGCTTGCGCCCGCCCGGCGCAAGCGGCAAAATGCCCGCCTTACCGTGGCCGCTCCTTCCATCCCCGCTGACGAACTCCTCACCCTCGCCGTGGCCACCGCGCGCGCCGCGGGTGCGGCCCTGGCCAAACGCTCCGACCGCACCGTCAATTCCGAGTCCGACCATGACATCAAACTCCAGGCGGACGTGGACAGCGAAACGCTCATCCGCGAACGCCTGGCGCGCACAAAACTGCCAGTCATCGGCGAGGAAATCGGCGGCGATGCCGGCCTGCTCGATCACGACGAGCCGTATTGGGCGGTCGACCCGCTGGATGGGACTTATAATTATTTGCGCGGTATTCCGGGTGCGTGTGTAAGCATTGGGTTGTGGCGCGGGCGGCGGCCGGTCCTGGGCGTGGTGTTCGATTTCTGGCGGGACGAACTTTATGCGGGTGGCACGGGATTGGGGTTAACCATGAATGGTCGCGCGCTCAAACCCCGTTGGGCGCCGGACATACCCCGCGCCGTCCTGTGCACGGGGTTCCCCTCCACCACGGACCGGGGCGGAGAGGCGGTGCGCGGGTTTGTCGCCCGGGTCGAAAAATTCAAAAAAATCCGGATGATTGGCACGGCGGCGCTGGCGCTGGCTTATGTGGCGGGCGGGCGGGTCGATGCTTATTTTGAGGAATCCATCAAATTGTGGGACATTGCGGCCGGGCTGGCATTGGTCGAAAGCGCGGGCGGCTTTGTCCGGGTTGAGCCGGTGGTGGGCAAGCCCCTGGCCTTCAACGTATGGGCGGCGGGCCGGGCAGACTTGGCCGGGTAATGTCTGCCCCGGTTGGCCTGGGCTTGACACTTATCCGGCAGTTTGGAATACCGGATGCAAAGGGTTCGCCAAACGGATATTAACCGAAAAGCCGTTGCAACAATCAATCATTACCCCCTATGTCCGGACCAAATCCAGAGACGTTCGAAAAGCGGATGGAAAATATTCTGCAGTCGCGGTCCAAGCCGCCGCTGCCGTGGATGCAAATAGTGATTTTTCTCGCCGCGGTTGGCGTGTTGGGCTGGTTTGGGTACCAGTCCTGGCGCTACCGGCTGCCGCAGGAGCGTGACCTCGTTTTGCAGAATGGAAAAGTTTTGCAGGCACGTCTGGAGGCTCGTGATGACCGGCTGCTTAAATATACCGATCCCGCGAGTGGGAAACCCAGCTTTTTGCTCATCGATAGTTTGTCCACAGCCGACCAGGGTTTTATCCGAAACCTGGCGATGGGGTTGACTGTTCGCTTTCCGCTCAACTATGAATTGACCGACGCCGAAGGAAAAAAGATCCCGGTTCTCCTGGAAAGCCGCAATCGGGATTGGGTGCAAGTCACGCTCCCGGCAAGTAACAGCACCAACTACCTTCCGGTGGGTTCGTTGTCAGAGACCGACCAGGCAGTGGTGCAGCTCATGTCTGTCACCGATTTTAGTTATCCCATAATCTACACGTTTAGCGGTCCTCCGCAGGCGGGCCTCCAGGTGAAAATTACGGGCCACTCCAAGGATACGGTGGCCTTCACTACGCCTCCGGACGATGCCACCCGGTATTATCTCGTGGCGGATCTTTCACCCACCGATCAAAGCTTTGCGAAAGCACTTCCTGCCGGAGACGATCTGGACTGGCCGCTTGACTACACCGCCTATGACAAAGCCGGCGCCCCAGTCAAAATTTATGCGACCGGCCGGGTTTCAGATTTTGTCGTCCTGACTGACCCACTGGATAGCTCGACCAATTATCGCTTGCTGACGGATTTTTCGGACGAAGACCAAAAAATTTTTAAATCATTGAAGTCAAACAATTTTCCCTCGTACTCATTTGATTTTACCTTGACCGACCAATCAAAACGCGCGTTGCCGGTGAAAATTCTCGGGCGTTCGGATACCGACGTGAGGTTCCGTCTGGCGAATGGCACGGTGACGACCTATCCGTTGGAGCAACTTTCCGCGGAAAATCAGCAATTTTTGCGCTCTCTCCCAAACAATTCGAAGAAAACCGAATCGCCGGAAGTCAAAAAACTGCGCGACGAAATCAGCCAATTGAGAAAGAACGATTTGCTCCTGCAAGCGGAGATCACCGATCCCCACACCCAGCCGGGCGACCGAAGTATTGACCAGGCAATCTTGGACCGGGACGTACATCAAATCTCGGCAGATAATTATAAAATCCAGGCGCTCAATCCATAGCCCCTCACCACCGACGGTCGAAAACGCGCGCGGGTGAAATGGGCTGGCCGGGAGAAGTAATGAAGGGGCCGGACGTTAGGGGTGGGCTTGACAATCCCGCGGATGCCTTGCTATCCACTCATCGTCTTCGGAAATACGCCGGGATTGCTTGTCCCAGCCACGCCGCTTTAACCTCCGCTCCGCAAAGGCATGATTCCGGTAATTAATTTGCGGCCGCAACCCATTGCTCCGCCATCCTTGGCGTCGAGGGTGCCCTGGGGGACTTTGCTCGCGATTCTGCTGTGTCTGGGCCTGGCGGGCGGGGTTTGGCACCATTTTATCTGGCAGCGCCGGATGCCCCAGGAATACACGCTGACCAGCGCGCAAGGCCAGGCGACCCCGGCCCGCCTCGAGGCGCATAATGACGAGGTGGTAAAATACACTTTATTGGCGGACAACTCCACCCGCTATGCGGCCATTTCCGCGCTGTCGGGCCAGGATCAGGAATTCATCAAACAGCTAAACTCACCGGCCCTGGAGTTTCAGTATCCCTTCGAATGTTTTATGCGAGAAATGGATGCCAAGCCGGCGGCGATCCGCGTCGAGGGGCGCAGCACTGACTGGGTTCGCTACACCCTGTTGTCCGACCGTTCGACGCATTATGTGCCGCTCGGGTCATTTTCGAGTGGCGACCAGACTATCCTGACGCAGCTCCCTTCGAAATTGACCCTGGATACGCCGGTAGAATTGGCTTTGACCGACCGGGCCGGCCATGTGCTGGCGGAACGCATCGAGGCGCGTTCGTCCGAACTGGTGAAGTTGTCCTCGCGAGACGGAACCATTTTATATTACCCGATTCACGAACTTTCCGATGTGGATCAGAAATTGGTTCAACTCCTGCCCAATTATGCCTCGCTCATTTTTCCCTTTGAATGCACCCTGACGGATAATAACAATAAAAGGCTGAATGTCCGCCTCGAAGGCCGTTCCGCCAACACGATCAAATATATCCTCCTGAGTGATGGTCTGACTTATTACCGGCCGGTGGACGATTTTTCCATCATCGACCGGCAGGTTTTTCGCTCATTTCCATCGAGCCTGCAGTTTACCCTGCCGTTTGATTACGACCTCAGCGATGCCCAGGGACGATCCCTGCGTGTGCGGCTTAAGGCCCGCAGTTCGAACATTGTGAAATTCACTCTGCTGGAAACCGGGCGCGAATATTATTGGCCCATGACCGAATTTTCCCTCGACAGCCAGAAATTCCTGGCTTTGCTCCCCGCTGGATTGCGGCTCGATTATCCGATTGATGACACCTTGACCTCCGCGTCCGGCCAGTCCTTGGAAGCGCACATCCTGGGTCGGGACGCCGACTCGGTGAAATTCCAATTGGCCGACAAAAAGACCTATACCTACGATTTAAACAAACTTTCGGCTGAAAGCCAGGCGTTCTTAAGACTGCTCCCCGCAAACTTGGTTGATGCCAGCATTCCACAAAGCGACCAGGCCTACCAAATTGAAGCTCTGCGGGGCCAATTAGCCGCGGCCTTGGAACTTGACCGAACCACGCAACAAGCCATCGGTCAGGGTACATCGCAACAGCCGAGTTTGGACCAGAATCGAGATCAGATTGAAGCCTTTTGCAAGCAAATCGATCCGCTCTTAAATCCTACGCCCAAACAGGCCAAGGCCAAGATGGCGCAAAATGTGTGGAGCAACCTCATGAAAATCATCCGACGAGACGATCTTATTCGAAAAGACATGGCTAATGCCGGCCCAGGCGAACGCGAAGCACTGCGGGTGGATCTTCGGCATGGCCAGGCTGACCTGGTCTCCGCCCTGAATGAAATATATGTGGAAGTTGGGACTTACGCTCCATGAACGGCCAACTCTGCGCTTTCAGGGAACCTGGCGCACGTGGACTTCGTGCTGCGGGAAGGGGATGTCTATGCCGGTTTCATCGAAGCGCAGTTTGACGGCTTCGAGCATCGCGGCGCGCACGTTGGCATAATGGCTGGTGTTCACCCAGGCGCGCATCGTCAAATCCACCGAGCTTTCGCCGAGGTTGGTGACGATGACGTCGGGCGCCGGTTCCGGCAGCACCCGCTGGTCAGCCTTGAGAACCTCGAGAATGACCTGTCGCGCCCGGCGCAAATCGGAGCCGTAGCTGATGTTGAAAACCAGGTCGAGGCGGCGGGTGAATTTGGCGCTGTTATTGGTGAGCGGGGAGTTCAGGATGCTGCCGTTGGGAATGATGATGACCCGGTTGTCCCCCGTGCGCAGGTTGGTGTTGAAGATGCTGATTTCTTCGACCAGGCCTTTCACGCTGCCGGTTTCGATTTCATCGCCCACGCGGAAATGCCGAAAGAGGATGATGATCACCCCGGCGGCGAAATTAGAGAGCGAGTTTTGCAGCGCCAAGCCCACCGCGAGGGCGCCGGCGCCGAGGACGGCGGAAAACGGCGTCGTCTCCATCTGCGCATTTTGCATCGCGACGAGCACCACCACGGTGATGATGAGCCAGTAGCAAAGCTGGGAAAGAAAGGAGGCGAGCGTGATTTCCACATGGCGCGCGGTCAGCAGGCGTTGCAGCATCCGCTTGATCCAGCCCGCCAGCCACCAGCCCACGAGCAGGATGAACAGGGCGCTGCCCAGATGCGGCACATAATCAATGAGCTTCTCATACAGACGCGGCAGATAATCCATGAACCGTTCATACCAGCCTTTGACCTCGACGACGGCTTCCCGCACGGTCCCGGTTGGCGGTGAAGCAACGACGGTTGCGGCGGCGGGCGAAGACGAAGTAGTCGGGGCGGTCGCCGTGGCCGCAGGCGCAGATGTGGCCGGCCCAGCCGACGGTGCGGGAGCTTGGGTGAGCAGGGCGAGAACCAGTAACCACATGGTGGCAAAAATTAGCGGCAAAATTGAATCCCACCGCAAGGGGAAAATGCGCGGTTTGCCTTGGCAAAATCATGGCAGACTGGCACTTTGGGCCTGCCTTGACGCCAAACATGGCCGACCAACCCTCGCCGGAAATTTCCCCGGCCGAACTCGCCGCGCTCGCCGCCCGGCTGGGCCAGCCGGCGTTTGAACGCCGGTTGCAGGTGCAGCATCAGTTGGAAACCGACCCGGAATCCGATGAGGCCGGCCCCATCAACGTTCAGCGGATGGTGCAGAAGATGCGCGTCCTCGCCGGCATCTTGCACGCCACCGGGCTGGCCGGGTGGGGCCGGCGCAATATGCGGGACGTCTGCCGCCGGGAAAATATTTTGCGGCTGCGCGGCCTGCCGGCGGCGTTTCGGGGTGCGCACCTGCTGCATTTGAGCGATTTGCACGCCGATATGGACCCTGGCACGGTGCCGGCGGTTATTCGCGCCATCACCGGCTGGGAATATGATGCCATTGTGCTGACCGGCGATTATCGCGCCCACACCCGCCATGAATGGGCCACGGCGCTGGCGTTGTGTGGCGAAGTCGCGCGGGCCTTGCGCCCTGGAGTGCCCGCATTCGCGGTGTTAGGCAACCATGACCCACTGGAAATGGTACCGGGCCTCGAAGCACTCGGTTGGCGGGTGCTTTTGAACGAAGCATTGCCGTGGAGACGTGGCGGCGCGGAATTATGGTTGGCCGGCGTGGACGACGACCATACTTATGGCACCGCCGACGTCGCCCGCGCGCGCTCCGCGGTTCCGGCGGGTGCTTGCGCGGTGCTGCTTTCGCACACGCCTTCGATTTACGCCGATGCCGCTTCGGCCGGGTTTGCCGGTTTTCTCTGTGGGCATACACATGGCGGGCAAATATGCCTTCCCGGCGGTTTCGCCTTGTTGAATAACGCCCGCGCGCCCCGGTGGACTCTGCGCGGGCCGTGGGAATTTCAAGGCATGTCCGGCTACACCAGCGTCGGCGCGGGCGCCTGCCGGGTGCCGGCGAGGTTTTTCTGCCAGCCGGAAGTCACCCGGCATACGTTGGAGTAACCGCCTAAGTTCCCCGCCCGCTTTGTTCCTTGCTTCGCTTTTTGACCCCAAACACAATTTGCTGACTCCATGAAATCCTACCTGCACGTCAATTACCTCTGGGATGACGCGAAAGCCGCCGCGCTCGACCCGGTTGGCCGGCTCGTCTATCGCTCGAATTTACTGGGCAGCGACCAGCGCATCACCAACACGGGCGGCGGCAACACTTCGTCGAAAATCGCGGAGCCCGACCCGTTGACCAACCACGCCGGGAAAATTTTGTGGGTCAAGGGCTCGGGCGGCGATTTGCGCACGAGCACGCGCGCATTCTTTTCTTCGCTGTATCTGGATAAACTGTTCGCGCTGCAACAGGTCTACGCCGCGCGCAAGGACAAGGGCGTCAAATCCTCCGCCGAGGACGACATGGTCGGGCTGTATGCCCATTGCACATTTAACCTCAACCCGCGCGCTTCCTCGATTGACACTCCCTTGCACGCCTTTTTGTCCGGCACGCATGTCGACCACATGCACCCGAACGCCATTATTGCCATCGCCGCCTCGGCCAACAGTGAAAAACTCACGCAGGAAATTTTTGGCGGTAAAATGGCCTATGTGCCCTGGATGCGGCCCGGTTTCGAACTCGGCCTGGCGATGCAGGAGATTGCGCACCGGCAGCCGAGCGTCCGCGCCATCATGATGGGCCAGCACGGCTTTATCTCCTGGGCGGACGACGACCGCGAATGTTACACGCACACGCTGGATTTTATCGAACAGGCCGCGGTGTTTATCGAGGGAAAATACGCCAAAAAAGGCGGCGACGCCGCGGCTTTTGGCGGCGCAAAATACCAAGCCTTGCCGCCGGAGAAACGCCGCGTGGTTCTCACCGCCATCCTGCCGTGGCTGCGCGGCCAGGTTTCCTCGCACCAGCGTTTCATCGGCACCGTGCAGGATGACGAAAAAATCCTCCGCTTCGTCAACAGCCACGACGCCCCGCGCCTCGCCGGGCTGGGCACATCCTGCCCCGACCATTTTTTACGCACGAAAATCAAACCGCTGTATGTCGACTGGAATCCGCAGAGCGAGGACGCCGCCGCGTTGAAAAAGAAATTGGCTGACGGATTGGTTCAATATCGCGCCGACTACGCCGCCTATTACCAGAAGTGCAAACGGGCGAATTCGCCGGCCATGCGCGACCCCAACCCCACGGTCGTGCTCATCCCCGGCCTGGGCATGGTCGCGTGGGGCAAGGACAAGAGCGAGTCGCGCGTCACCGCCGAGTTTTACAATTGCGCCGTCGAAGTCATGCGCGGCGCCGAGGCGATTGATCGCTATGTTTCTTTGCCCCAGCAGGAAGCCTTCGACATCGAATACTGGCTGCTGGAAGAGGCAAAGCTCAAGCGCATGCCGCCGGAAAAGGAACTCGCGCGGCGCATCGCCATCGTCATTGGGGCCGGCTCGGGCATTGGCAAGGAGACGGCGCACCGGCTGGTCAATGAAGGCGCGCATGTCGTGTGCGCGGACTTGAATGAACCCGCTGCGCAGGCCACGGCCAAGGAAATTACCGATCGCCTCGGCACGGGCATCGGTGTCGCGGGCACGGGCCTCTCCAATTGTGGCCCGGCGCTCGGGCTGGGCGTGGATATCACCAAACGCGAGAGCATCCGCCGGATGCTCGATGACGTGGCCATAGCTTATGGCGGGTTCGACTCGATTTGCGTCACCGCCGGCATTTTTGTTCCGAGCGACACCACCGGTCACATCCCTGACGACAAATGGGCGCTGACTTTTGCCATCAACGTCACTGGCAGTTATCTCGTGGGCGACGAGGCCGCGAAAACCTGGCGTGAGCAGGGACTGCGCGGCAGCCTCGTGCTGACGACAAGCGCCAATGCCGCCGTGTCGAAAAAAGGCTCCATTGCCTATGACGCTTCGAAGGCTGCGGCGAACCACCTCGTCGGCGAACTGGCCATTGAGCTGGCGCCACTGGTGCGGGTCAACGCCGTCGCCCCGGCCACGGTGGTGCAGGGCAGCGCGATGTTTCCGCGCGAACGCGTCATTGGCTCGCTGGCAAAATACAGCATCCCGTTTTCCGAGGGCGAGACCACCGACTCGCTGGTGAAAAAACTCGCGCAGTTTTACGCCGACCGCACGCTGACAAAAACGCCCATCACACCCGCCGACCAGGCCGAAGGATACTTTCTGCTTATCAGCGACCGCTTGAGCAAAACGACCGGCCAGGTGCTCGCCGTGGACGGCGGCTTGCATGAGGCGTTTTTGCGGTAGCAACGCATCTTCCGGGTTCAGCTTTTCGGCGGCTTCGGTAGTTTTTCCCACGGAGAAATTTCCGCCTGCCATTGGCCGGCCGCTTTTCGCTGGCGCATAACCACGTCGCGGGTTTGCCGGGCGGCGGCGTTATCGGCCCAATCGCGCAAAAACTCCGGCGTCATCAAGCGCGCGCCGGCGGCGGACGCGGCGGCGCTGAGCAGATTGTCGCGGGTGGCGACGACGATTTCCTGGGCCGGGCCTTTTTTCTTGCGCGGGCGGCGGTCTTCCGCGGCGGGCAGCGTGGCATTGACGACGAGTTGTTCGATGACCGCGTCGGCGCTCAAGCCCTTCGGACCAAAGATGTAGGAGAATGTCGTTTCCTGGCCCGGCCGCTCGACGCGGATTTCGTCACCGGAGCCGTCAAAAACCAGGGTTACACGCCAGCCTTCGGCGTCGTGGATAGGCCGCAACGTGTCGGCCAGTTGGGTGCGGGCGGCGTCCGGGCCATGCGTCACCAGTACCGCCCGCAAGTTGGGCCAGGCGTGGATGACATTGAAGGCATCAACAAGGAGGTGGCGATCGGGAGGCATGAGCAGCTCAATGGGGAAACTTTAGCGCCGTTTAAGGCGACGCGAAATGAAATTCCACGCCACCTAATGGGTTTGCCTCAGGCAGGAAATTTGGGCATCGTGAGTCCCTTTTCTCATGTCCGCCCCCGATTATAACTCTCCTCCGCCGGGGTTGTTCGTTTACCGGACGCGCGCGCATTTTTACGAAATCGACGCGTTATGGGTGCTGCACCATTCGCGTTACCTTCAATTCGTGGAACGCGCGCAACAGGCCTTGTTTGATGAATTGATGGGTGCCAAGGAGTTTTCCCCCGAAAAGTACCCGGACGTGTATGTGGTCGTGAAGCGCATGGAGATTGATTACCTGGTGCCCCTGCGCGGCGTGGCGCCGTTTCTTGTCACACTGCGGGGTATAAAGCTCCGCGAGGCAGGGCTGACGGTCGGTTTTGAATTTCGCAGCGAAGACGGCGCGATTTTGCATGCGCGTGGTGAGCGAACCGTGTGCAAGCTGAGCCTACAGACCAATGAGCCGACAGGGTGGAGTGTCGAGTTCCGCGCAAAATATGAGTCCTGGGTCGCAACGGGCGCTGCACTCGCCGAAAAAAGTTGAAATTGGCTGGTTTTGGAAAACAAAAATCAGCGATTAGTCATTGCTGGTTAAGAACTTGCTCTCCTCGAAATCAAACCTACTTGAATTTATTTTAATTCGATATATATTTAATGATAAACATTAAATATACAATGCAAAGCAAGAGCGATTACAAAACGAGAATTCAAAAATACAGCAGGTGCATCTGGTTTGTTTATCGTGCGCAGACTTGGCTATGTTTGGTTGGCTTGGGCTGTGTCAGCATATCTGTGCTGGGAATGGGCGCTCTCTATCTCTTCGGTAAACTGGCCCAGCATCCTGTTGCTGTCTCAATGCTCTGGAAAGCGGGGTTGTACATACCTTATCTCATAGCGGAAGTTTTCTTTTTTAAAAACCTCACTTATTTTTTTGGCCGTCTGACCGAAGGTTTTCTTTTCGATGCGGAAGCCGCGAATCGGCTTTTGGCGGTTGGCAAGTGGTATATTGTCTCTTGGGTGGCCGAGTTGGTGTTGCAAATTTCGATTTATGCATTTCCAGTTCCCTTTCCTACTCCCCAACCCATCCATCATGACCTGAGATTGAACGTCATTATTGTATTGGGAGTTTTCAGATTCGTCAGCGGCTTGACCGTTTAACATGCCCATCGTCGTCAATCTCGACATCATGCTGGCGCGGCGCAAGCGCCGGCTGAAGGACTTGTCGGAAGCCGTCGGCATTTCCGCGCAAAACCTCTCGATCCTTAAAACGGGCAAGGCGCGCGCCATCCGGTTTTCCACGCTGGAGGCCATCTGCAAGTTTTTAGAATGCCAGCCGGCCGATATTCTGGAGTTTCAAGACACGCTGCCCGCGGAGGCCGGCAGTGTGCTGGAAGACGACGTCGACTCGGCAGAGGCCACGGCCGAAACGGATTAAATGGGGAACGCAGGCTTGCCCCGGACGCGGAATTTTGACATACAAGAGGCCGGTCCCGGGTTATCCCCGGCGACCGGCCTTGTAAACGGCAGGCCTTGCTCAAGGGTCACTGCCTAGCTGCTTGGTTGCTATGCTACTATGCCGTATTCCTTGGTCAGGGCTTGCGCCCTGATATGAAATTAAACACACGTTCGAGCTAAAAGTTCCAACGAGTTGAATTTTTTTATCATCATAACTTCCCCCCAATGACAGTTCGACATTGGGCTGGGCCGAGTGAAATCTGGCGCGCTTAGGCTTCTAATCAAGTCATTGATAATAAAATACTTAAATAAAATTCAATCCCTTCCCCATGCCGACCCTCTACGAAGCCCTCCGCGCGGATATTGTCACAGCCATGAAGGCTCGTGACGCCACGACGACATTGAGTCTGCGCACGGCCGATGCTGCCATCCAGCGGGCGGCGATGGACGCCAACAAGCCGATTGACGATTCCATGGTCGTTACGGTGCTGCGGAAATCTGTAAAAGCCCTCGCCGATGCCCGCGCGGAGTTTGAAAAAGGCGGCCGAGCTGATCTCGTGGCAGCGAACACCACAGAAATCGCTCTTTTGGAAAAATATCTGCCAAAGGGGCTCGACCTGGCCAAGGTAGAGGCGCTGGTCAACGAGGCGATTGCCGCCACCGGCGCGCAATCCAAGAAGGAGATGGGCAAAGTCATTGGAGCGCTCAAGCAGCGTCCCGAAGCCGCGCTCCTTGACTTCAGCGTGGTCAGCAAGCTCGTCCAGTCCAAGCTGCCGTAAACGATGGTTGCGATGACGATTTAACTGCTACGCCAGGCCGGCTGCGTCTGGCCACTGTGGCGGGGCAGGTATTTTGTTTTAAGCAATCGCCAGGCGACTACGAGAAAGGCCGTCAGTGGCACGGCCAGGATCATGCCGAGAATGCCGTGCAAGGCCTCGCCCCAGAAAAAGATGGACAGCAGAATGACCAGCGGATGCAGGCCGGTATGGTGGCCCATGATTTTCGGCGTGAGATAATAAGCTTCCAGCAATTGCACCACGGCGAAAACTCCCGCAGCCTCCAGCGCCAATGGCAGGCCGCCGTTTGGCTGGAAATACGCGATGGGCAGCACGAGGGCCAGGCCGAGGATGCTGCCGAGATAAGGCACAATGTTGACCAGGCCAAAAAACATTCCGAGTACAAAGCCGCCCTGGATGCCGATGAACATGAATCCGATGGCCTTCATCACCCCCATGATCAGCCCAATCAGCAGTTTGCCGTGGAAGAACGACACCATGATGTTGGCGAATTCGTTGGTCAGGAACACCACGTCGTCACGCAGCGGGGCCGGCAGAAAGCTGAGTTGGGCGCGGAAATCGCGGGTCAAATCGCGGTTGGTCTCCAGCAGGAAGAACAGGTAAATCGGGATGACGGCGACGGCGGCGGACAACTCAAAAATTTTACGCATCGTCGAAGGTGCGGACTTCAACAAGTCGAAAATGTGCTGGGAGGCGTTGGCTGATTGGTTGGCCCAGCTCTTTTCATTGAGGTAATCTTTCACCGCCTGATAAACATCGGGATACTGGCTGAGGATGTTTCGCGTATGATGGAAGACGCGTCGGATAAAATCCGGCATGGCATGCGCCAGTTCGATAATCTGGCTCATGATCAGCGGCAGGAGCACAACCCCCAGGGCCAGGCATAGTGCGATGACCAAAAAATACA